>CAYMOX010000014.1:0-80618 GCA_964392245.1 uncultured bacterium | reverse complement strand
TCCTTGCCAGGAGCCACTTGCATGTCCAGGATCCGCATCGCTCAGGTTACCGACACCCATCTTTTTCAGGATCCAGAGGCGCGGTTGAAGGGGTATCCCACCTGGCACACCCTCAAAGCTGTTCTTGAGGAGGTCCGACAGATCCAACCGGATTTAATCCTGCTGACGGGAGACTTAGCGGATCGGGGTGAATTGCAGGCTTACCACCATCTTGTGGATCTGATCAATCCTCTCCAGATTCCCTGCTACTGGCTACCTGGGAACCACGATGATCCTGCGCTCATGCCTGAGGTGTTTGCCGGATCCTGGATGCGAGCTGAAAAAACATTTGAAATTGGGGGTTGGCGACTGATCCTGCTCGATTCGGTGCTGGCGGGCGTCAGTCACGGGCATCTGTCCCAGTCCTCCCTGCAGAAGCTGGCTGACGATCTGAGCGCAGATGCAGAAAAACCAACTCTTGTCGCCCTGCACCACAATCCTGTCCCGATTGGATCAGCGCTGATGGATGGCCTGGGGCTGGACAACCCTGAGGCATTGTTTACCTGCATCGATCAGGCCCCTCAGGTGCGCTTGATCCTGTTTGGTCATATTCACTGGGAGTTTCACCTGCGGCGAGGTCCGGTGGATATTTACGGCACCCCCTCCAGCTGTCGGCAGCTGCCACCCTCCGGTGTATTTGCTTCTGCTGATGAAAAACTGCCAGGATTCCGGCTGCTGGATCTCGATCCCTCGGGCCAGCATCAGACATTCATCCGGCGGGCCTCGGCTCAGATCATGGATAGGGTTGCTCTGGAAACCCAGCTCATGTAACTCCCGCTGATGTCTCTGCAAATTGTTATGACTAAGCCTGCAGGAATGCGTTCGGGCTGGCCAGAATGGAAATAGGCGAAGGTTAGGATCCTGGTTATCGCCCATCGAAACCGCAAACAGATCTTACGGTACGTCCTGTGATCAGGGGTTGTGCCTGTTTAAGTCGCATCCTCCCGTCAGGCTTTTCGATTGAGGTTGATTCCCCATGCCGCAATCTCCCCCCCCTCCCGAGGATCCCCGTCGCACAGACTCCCACGTAATCTACGGCAGTTTTGTGCGTCTGCTGATCATGCTACTTCTGATCAGTCTCTTTATTCCTCGCTCCCTCTCCCTTTCCCTCGTTCCCTACAGTCAATTTATTCAACAGGTGGAAGCAGGCCAGGTTGCTACCGCCGAAATTGGATCTAACCGGATCCGTTACAGCCTCAAGGATGGGCTCAACCATCCAACAACTGGTGAGGACCAGGCTCCACAGGAATTCATCACAATTCCGGTTCCAGGGGACAGTGATCTTGCTTCCCTATTACGGCAGCATGAGGTGGAATATTCTGCCAGTCCGCCCCAGTCCTCTTGGTTGTCACTGCTGTTCGCCTGGATGTTGCCGCTGTTTCTGTTTTTCATGTTGAGTAGTATGGTTTTCAATCGCGGCCCTCTGGGAAGCAAACCCTCTCCCTTCAGTATGGGAAAAAGCCATGCGCGCATTTACTCAGAAGGATCCACAGGCGTTACCTTTCAGGATGTGGCTGGGATCGATGAAGCCAAAGCAGAGCTGGAAGAGATCGTTGATTTTCTCCAACACTCCAGCAAATACACACTGCTGGGGGCCAAGATCCCCAAGGGGGTGCTGCTGGTGGGTCCTCCCGGCACCGGAAAAACCCTGTTAGCCCGCGCTATCGCTGGGGAGGCAAGGGTGCCCTTCTTTTCGATTTCCGGATCTGAATTTATTGAGCTGTTTGTGGGGGTGGGGGCTTCTCGCGTCCGGGATCTGTTTGAACAGGCCAAGGCACAGGCCCCCTGTATTGTCTTTATTGATGAACTGGATGCCCTGGGGAAATCACGGGCAGGACCCGGACCGTTTCAGGGGGCGAATGATGAGCGAGAACAAACCCTGAACCAGCTGCTGGCTGAGATGGATGGCTTTGATCCCAATACCGGTGTGCTCCTGCTGGCGGCCACCAACCGTCCTGAGGTGCTGGATCCAGCCCTGCTGCGACCCGGTCGATTTGACCGTCAGATCGTGGTGGATCGCCCCGACAAAAGTGGACGGGAGGCCATTCTTAAGGTTCACGTCAGGAGCGTCAAACTGGGAAGCGATGTGGATCTGGCAACACTGGCGGCCCGCACCCCCGGCTTTGCAGGAGCTGATCTGGCCAATCTGGTGAATGAGGCAGCTTTGCTGGCGGCGCGGCACAGTCGATCTGCGGTGATGATGGCGGACTTTCATGAAGCCCTGGAACGCCTGCTCACGGGTCTGGAAAAGAAATCCCGCGTCTTGAACGAACGGGAGAAGCGCACCGTGGCCTATCACGAGGCCGGACATGCCATTGTTGGATCCCTGATGCCGGGCAGCGGTCGTGTGGAGAAGATTTCCATTGTCCCCCGGGGCATGGGTTCTCTCGGGTACACCCTGCAAATGCCTGAAGAGGATCGCTTCCTGCTCATGGAAGACGAGATCCGTGGAAGACTGGTGACGCTGCTGGCGGGGCGAACGGCAGAAGAATTAATCTTCAGCAAAATCTCCACTGGGGCCAGTGATGATATTCAAAAGGCCACCGATCTGGCCGAGCGATTTGTCAGCCTCTACGGCATGTCCCGACAACTGGGTCCGATTGCCTTTGAAAGGCAGGCCCAACAATTTTTAGGGGATCAACTGCAGGGGCGGCGGGCGGTCAGTCCCCAGGTAACGGAGACCATCGATCGCGAAGTGAAGACTCTGATCACTGGAGCCCAGCAGGTGGCCAGAGATCTGTTAGCGGTCAATCGCACGCTGCTGGAAAGCATGGCCCAAACCCTGTTGGAGCAGGAAAGTCTGGAGGGGGAAGAATTGCGACAGTTTTTGCAACAGGCCCAACCTCACGATGAACTACAATCCTGGCTGGATTCAGGCCACACATCAGATCTCTCGATCGGTCGCACCAGCAACGGTAAGGGCCATCAGTCGGCAAAAAGGGCATTGATGACATGAGATCCAGGAGGTGAGTGATGGTGACCATAGGATATCGTCCACAGGTGGAACCGCAACTGGAAGATCCGCTCCAGCTTTTGCAATGCCTGCAGGAATTACGCTCTCAGGTCTATGCCCAGGGACAATTGACGTTTGAGCGCTGGCGTTCCCGCATCCAGCGTCCTGATTTTCTTGCCAGTGCCCGAAACCTGGCCTACTACCTGGCTCTGCGCCGTCATGATCTTCGCCCCTTGCAAATGGCTCTCATGCCTTGGGGCTTATCTTCGCTGGGTCGGAGTGAGTCGCGGGTGCTGGCCAGTCTGGATGCCGTGATTGCCACTCTGGGCCAAATCTGTCATCTTCCTTCCAGGGAATTTCCCCCCCATCCCCCTTTAGAGGCTTTCTTTCATGGGGATCAGCTCCTTCAAGAACAGGCGGATACCCTCCTGGGAACAGCGTCTCCCTCTCGCCGCGTTCGGATCATGGTAACGCTGCCAACTGAGACGGCCACGGATCAGACCCTGTTACGGCAATTGCTCGCCCAGCATGTGGAGTGTGTACGCATCAACTGTGCCCATGACTCCCCCGAAATCTGGGAGCAGATGATCCGTAATGTGCGCCAGGTGGAAGCTGAAACCCAGCAGCCCTGCAAAATTTGTATGGATCTGGGGGGGCCAAAACCCCGTCTGCTTGCAGTCATCAAACCCCATGCTCGCCGTCTATTCTGCGGAGATCAGCTCCTCCTCAGCCAGGATGCCCCTGATCGGGTGTCCTCAACCCTGCCATTCCGAGCCCAGTGCAGCATGCCTGAAATCTTTGATCAGGTACAGGTGGGAGCCCAGGTCTGGATCGATGATGGGCGGATCGGGACCGATGTGGTGGAAAAGCAGGCCGAGGGTCTGGTGTTACAGGTCAGGCATGTAGCTCCCAAGGGCGGCAAACTCCGATCTGGGTATGGATTGAACTTTCCAGATACCGTGATCCACACCTTCCCGCTCACACCAGAGGATGAGCAACACCTGCCCTTCGTGGCAGCCCATGCGGATATCATTGGTTACTCATTTGTGCAAACCGCCCAGGATATTGAACTGCTGCAGCAGGAGTTACAACGATTGCGAGGATCTGAAGCCAACTCGATTGCGCTGGTGGCCAAAATTGAAACCCAGGAGGCGATCCGCAATCTACCGGAAATGATTATCCAGGCAGCGGGACGGCAACCGTTTGGCGTCATGATTGCTCGGGGGGATCTGGCGGTGGAGATTACCTATCAGCGTCTAGCAGAGATGCAGGAGGAAATCCTCTGGATCTGTGAAGCCGCTCATGTTCCTGTGATCTGGGCCACGCAGGTCCTGGAGACCCTGGCCAAGAAAGGGATCCCCTCCCGCGCTGAGATCACCGATGCCGCCATGGCGGAGCGAGCTGAATGTGTCATGCTCAACAAGGGACCGTTTATTGTGGTGGCAGTGCGGACCCTGGAGGACGTTCTGGAGCGGATGCAAACCCATCAACTCAAGAAGACCCCACAACTGCGGGCCCTGCGATCCTGGATGGATGTTTGTCATCCTTGACGTTAACTTCCCTGCGGGGTAAGTATCAGGTCACGCGACCCATCCATCAAGCTTCGACGTAGAGATGGCGAAAGAAATGTTGCCGCACTTCTTCGTCAAATGTGGTTTTGAAATCATGATCTTTCCCAACCAGGCGAGCCCGCTCCACAGCTGGCCGCGAGTTGATCAGATGGAACCAGCGGTGGAGATGCTCAAACTTTTCTAATTCCCCTTCTCCCAGCACCACCTTGGCCCGATCAATCCACCCCCAGGCGGCCATATCAACAATGCTGTAGTCATCACCAACCATGTAGGTGCGTTGAGCCAGATGGTCGTCCAGAACTGCATAGTGGCGCTTAGCCTCATAGCGATAGCGCTGAATGGCATAGGGAATTTGCTCCGTAGCCATCCGCTGAAAATGCACTGCCTGACCTGAGTAGGGACCAAGGCCTGTGGCCACAAACATCAGCCAGGACAGCAATTCACCTCGATCCTGAGGGGTGGCAATAAAGCGCTGGATTTTGTCGCCAAGGTAGAGAAGAATCGCATTTGAGTCGAAGACACGGATCCCGTCATCCTCAATGGCTGGAGCTTTACCGTTGGGATTGATCTTGCGGTACTCTGAGCTGTGCTGTTCCCCTTTGAACGTATCGATGGGAATAATTTCGTAGGGTAGTCCAGATTCCTCCAGGAACAGGGCAACCTTCATGGGGTTAGGGGTGTGGTGAAAGTAAAAACGGATCATTGAGGTTTTCCTGAGTTAAGTTCGTGAACAGAGTTCTGGGTGAAGGGTGGAAATTTTGATGAAGGCAACTCAATATTCTTTAATTCGAGGTTGCAGTTTTCAGCTTGTCTTGAGTGCAGCTTTCAAAATCACTGGCGTCGTGTCGCTCGTGCAGTTGCTCCTCAAGCGGTCCCCATGTGCGATTCACCTTTCGTCCCCGTTGGACTGCGGGTCGAGCTGCGATCATTTCTGCCCACCGAACAAGATGGTGGTAGGTCCGTGCCTCCAGAAATTCGGCAGCCTCGTACACCTCATTGAGGACGAGTAAGCCATACCAGGGCCAGATCGCAATATCAGCAATGGTATATTCGTCACCGCACATGTATTTCTGATCAGCCAGATGCCGATCCAGAACATCCAGCTGTCTCTTGACCTCCATGGTGAAGCGATCAATGCAGTACTTGATTTTAGTCGGAGCATACTTGTAAAAATGCCCAAAACCGCCCCCCAGGTAAGGAGCTGATCCCACCTGCCAGAACAGCCAGGAGAGACACTCCGTTCGTAACAATGGGGTAGAGGGAATCAGAGCATTAAATTTCTCCGCCAGGTAGAGCAGGATCGATCCCGATTCAAAGACACGAGTGGGTGGGGTTGTACTGTGATCCACCAAGGCGGGAATCTTAGAATTCGGATTCACTGCCACGAAGCCACTGCCAAACTGATCACCTTTTTCAATCTTGATGGGGTAAGCATCATAGTTAGCTTCTGCGATGCCAAGCGCCAGCAATTCCTCCAGCATGATCGTGACTTTTTGGCCGTTTGGGGTTGCCAATGAGTAAAGCTGAAGCGCGTGTTGCCCAATCGGCAATTCTTTCTCATGGGTAGATCCAGCGGTAGGACGATTAATGCTTGCCCAGGTGCCCCCACTTTCGCTATCCCATGTCCAAACGTTGGGGGGTGTGTAGGTTTCCGGCGTATCCATGAGGCACCTGCGATGAAGGCTAGTTGAACTTAATCCGAGTTTTGTACTGGTTGGTACATCATCCATAGATACTAGGCTCGAATCCGTGGCTTGTCAAGTTCTGACTCGTTCTTTCAACTGATCCTTGAGCATCCGGGCTGCCAGCGCATAGCCTCCCTCAGCTCCATCCACAAAGTGCATTTGCCTGCCGCCCCGTTCGTACACCAGACAGGTCATTAAAGCTCGATTGGTGAGATGATAGCCGTACACCAGTGATCCTGAAGCTTTCATAGTTTCCAGCTGGATAATCAGCGCCTGTCGCTGCTCCTGAGTGCCTGCAATTACCATGCGCAGAACCTCATCAAACTTTTCAAAATCGGTAGCCGCGATCAAAATTGACTTATACTCCCCCCAGTCCACCGCTGCTGTTTTCACACGCAATCGCATCAGCACCATCCCCAGCAGATTGGTTAGCTGAATCCACTGCAGATAGATCCAGCGCTTCCAAGCAGGTTGACCATAGGTTTGCACCTTAGTTTCATACATGAGCTGCTGTTGAGCCAGGGTTAACTTCAAGCCTTGAGGGTGGATCGGATTTCGTTTCGAGCTATCCCCATAAATCTGATCAATCATGCGAATCACCTGCTGGTAAACCTGAATGTTATTCGCCAGATCAGCAAGAGTGGCCATCACCAGCAAACTCACCACCTCTCCATAGGGGCTGTGAATATCCTGCCAGCGGCACTCTAACCCTGTGAAATCCGCCTGCACTTCTTCAATCCATTCCTCCAGAAGATAGCTGGGCACCTGCTGAGGATCTTTGATCAACTTCTCCGCGTAACTGAGTCCCCCACCAATAAACAGGGCCTGGGTAAAGTTCTCAGATAGCTGCAACTTGGCCACCTTGAGGGGATAGCCAGCCTCTTTCAGGATCTTAACCGCCACCTGACCAACCCTCAGATCGAGGCCAAAGGTCTCAGCCGCCAGCCTACGGGTAGCCAACAGTGCTTTGCGGACGGGATCCTCTACCTCTGGAGGCACCACCAGCGAAGCTCCATCCCCCCCAAAAACAAATGGGATTTCGAGGGGATTGACCCCATTTAGAACAGCCGCAATCGATGCCGCCGCGATCATATTCACTTCTTTGTATCGCCCCTCCGTGATGGCCTGCGTCGAACCGCGAATATCAGTCAAAAAGACCTGCCAATCCAGTGGAACTTCTGTGTAAACCCCTAAATCCATTGCCTGGATCAAATGCTCCAGATGCGGTAACCGTTGATAAAACTCTTGATCTGCAGCTGGATGCTCCATGCCTGATTCTCTCGGATCCTTCCTCCTTAGACTACGGCTAGAACCCTGGATCTGCGAACTGCTGCGCCCTGAGGATCAGGTACGGGATAGCTGAGGTTCTAGTGAAGTTGTTGTGGCTAGGACCTGTTGCAAGCGAGCGCTCTCCAGCTTCAGGACCTGCAGGGCAAAATCGTGATCGCGCTCAAGGATGGCATCAAACGCATCCACAGGAATGGCCAGCAACCGCGTTGGAGAGGCTTTGGCAGTGATCCGGCCAGAATGGGTACCCTGAGCCAGCACCTCCAGTTCATCCAGCACCTGGCCTGGTAACAGACTAAACTGGGTCCATGCACCCTGATGCTCCACCTCCACCTGAACGATCCCTGCAATCAAGACCAACAACTCACGGCAGGTATCCCCCTCATCGGAGATAATCTCCTCTGCTTGATAAAGCTTGAACACGGCCACCTGAGAAAGTTCCATCAGGGTCCGGCTGTGGCTGCCAGCAAAGAAATGAGTATTGAAGAGATAGGCCAGTTTCTCCAGGGCGGGAAAGTGGGAGAGGGTCAGTTGATTCTTGGGTAGCTCTAGTAAAGTTGTGGCAGTTTCCTCGAGAAGGGTATGAGCAGAGTGCGGAGTTTTCACGAACTCTTTCGCCTGCTGGTGGGCTGCTATCGGATCCACCTGCGCCAGGATGTAGAGGCTGGCCATCTGCACCAGAGGATGATTGTCCTTCAAAAGGGCCAGGAGGTGATGGGAGATCTCATCACTGGAGATGGTCAGGGAACAGGCGGGTTGAAGATCGGTGGGCTGAGTGAGTCGCTGCAGAATCTCCGGCTGGAGGCGGGTCAACCACCGTGAAAGCGGCTGGTTCAAGACTTCAACAAGAGCTGCCGGGGAGAGATTCCCCAAATCTCGGGCCAGGTTGAGGGCCAGATCCTGCTCCGCCGTGGCTTCAATCAGTTCCAGAAGACCCCGCACCAGGAGCTGTTTTTTCTGCTTCACAGAGGCTCGCAGCAGATTCAAGACAAGCCCATGACGGGCCAGTGAGGGTTGGTTGAGGGCATGAAAGCCCAGGATTAGATCCTTGAGTTGACGGAACAGATGCTCGGCGCGGTGCCAGTCTCCGGTGTCACGGTCCAGCCCCCAGAGGATCTCTTCCTCTTCTTCATAGGTAATGCAATACTGCTGGCGCAAATGACGGACTGCTTCCGGATCTCGGGTTAGCAATTCGCCCAGGGAATCTCTTTTCTGAAGGACCAGTAACCGCTGCAAAGATTTGCGGAATCCCTGGAGACGCACGCTATTTTCCATGGTACGCAGTCGCAGGGGATCAAGCAGATCAGGATCCTCCACCCCCAACTCCGTCAGGATGCGACGGTGCTCATCGTCACTCAGTTCCATTTCCGTGCGCAGGTGTCTGAGAACTTCCAGGCTGCTGCTGCTATTGATATGCCCTTCCTGGAGCGCTTCGGTCAGAACTCCTTTGTAGGCCTCATGGCGCTTTTCACGGGTAAAGTCTGGCAAAACCCGAGCGAGTACGTACACCTGATCCGGTGTTAAAGCGTCCAGGGACTGTCCCTCCAGATATCGATTCAAATTCAGTTGCAATCTGGACAGTTGCTTGCGCAGTCGGCTGGCCAGACTTTCCCGTGAATACAGTTGCGGAGATCGACCCCAGGTTTTTAGTAGCCAGATAGTACTGATCATGAACAGAAAGGCTTCGTACAGATACTGCACGGAAAGGGGTAACAACTGAATCCAGGAACGGGAGGCAAAGACAAAGAAGAAATTAAAGATTAAAAAAGTGCAGCCGCTGAAGATGCGATGACGGATCAGGGTAGGGGAGAGGTGATCCCCCCAGCGGTGTTGAGCCCAGGTTTCTACCCCCCGCCCCAGACCTATGCCCAACAGGGTGGAGCATCCAAGGGTTAGGGGAACTGCCACAAGTTTAGGCAGGGCAATGGCGTGCCCCCCCAAAAAGAATCCCGGCTGCAAGAGTGAGCCCCATTGATCCGGTTCATAGGCCCAGATGCCGGAGAAGTAGTAATCCCAGTTGCCTGCATACAGGTAGTAGTAAAGGAAATACCCCACCACCAAACCCACATAGCCGTAGTAGAGGATCACCTGCTGCGGCTGTTCAATCCCATCCCAGTAGGTGCGCTCCGAATCGATGTCAATGCAGGGACTCTGGCAGGCAATGCAGGCACTTTTCTCCTGTCCCTGCTCATCCACAACCCGGCACATAGACTGGGTGATTCTGGACTCGCTCATGTGGGCTTTACTGGTGAGCACCCCCCCCGGTTCCCCATAAATTTTCTGTACCGGAGCCATAGGACAGAAGTAGTTGCACCAGGATTTGCCCCCATAGTAATACCCAACGCCAATGGCCATGATGATGGTGAACAGAAGCCAGAGGGCCAGCGCCAGTCGATCACTGTTAACAAAGAGAATGCGGGCGCAAAGACCCACAAATAACCAGCCGAATTGCAGCAGTAGATAATGGCGACCCAACCAGGAGTCCGGTGGAACCCGAGCGACCTCAGATCGACCCCCTCCGGTGGGACTTTGCCGCTGCCGTTGCCGTTGCCATCCCAGTGCCCGTGGAATCTGAGAGAGGAACGAGAGCGGGCAGATCCGCCGCCATAATTCGTGGCCAAAAAGTAACAGGATCAGAATGCTGCAGGGGACCACAAGGCCCCAAAAAACAGGTGCCCCAAGGGGATAAGCCCCTGATTGAATACATTCTCCCTGAACGAAAACACAGGATTCTGGATCGACTCTGAGAGGGCTGAGGGTGTTGTTCGGGTTGGTGAGAGTGGGAGTGAAGGGGTCGTAAACCAGGGAGACAATCAGCAGCAGCCAGAGGATGGTTAATCCCCAGCGGATACGATGCATGAGACGTTCAGAGAGGGCGGATACCATAAGGCTTGTAAAGATTACTCATCGTGGGCGTAGCGGTTATAGAGGTAATCCAGAATATAGTTGCGCAGCTTGTAGTACTCAGGATCTTCCATCATCCGGCTGCGGTCACGGGGACGGTTGAAGGGAATGGTAATAACCTCCCCAATCGTGGCAGCAGGGCCGTTGGTCATCATCACCAACCGATCTGCTAGGAATAGGGCCTCATCAATGTCGTGGGTAATCATCAGCACAGTGCAGCGGTACTGATTCCAGATCTTGAGGAGTTCCTCCTGCAGTTCCTCTTTGGTAATGGCATCCAGAGCCCCAAAGGGTTCATCCAGCAGTAAGACGCGGGGACGGATGGACAGCGCGCGGGCAATCGCCACCCGTTGCTTCATGCCCCCCGAGATCTGGGGCGGGGTTTTGTGGGCCGCTTCACTCAGCCCCACCATGCGCAGGTGATCGTTGACAATGGCTTCCTTATTCACCTTTGACTCAGTGGGCAGAACCGTATCCACCGCCAAGTAAACGTTGTCGAACACCGTCAGCCAGGGCAGCAGGGCATAGTTCTGGAACACCACCATCCGATCCGGTCCGGGGGCAGTGATCCGCTCTCCTTCAACACGAACTTCCCCCTGGGTGGGGTGGGCAAACCCCGAAACCATGTTCATCAAGGTAGACTTGCCACAGCCCGAATGGCCAATCAGGCAGATGAATTCTCCCGACTGGATAGAAAGACTGACATTTTCCAGAACAACGTAGGGGCCTTTGGGGGTTGGATAGATCTTGGAGATCTGATCAATTTCCAGGAAAGGTTGCTGTGCTGTGACCCCAGAGGTTGTTGGGGAATGGGTACTGGTTTGCATAGTTTGCATGAAACTTACACCACTAACGACATCAACAGACTTCAAGCCATGAGGGCAGGCGTACTTTGCAGAGGCACTTCCGCAACACTGAAATGCTGCCGGATGGACAGGGAATTGAGATAGCCAATCGGATCTTCCATCTCAAAGCTAGAGCCATCAAACAGCTGGATCGGTCCCCGTTTCTGGGTGGTTTCCAGCAGACCCACCTCCCGAGCTGCAGTGGCAAATACCGTGACTCGGGCTACTCGCTCCAGAATTTCTAACCAGTTGCGAGGGAAGGGTACATGCCCCCAGCGGGCCATCTGGGTCATCATCCACAGGTGCTCAGTGCGGCTGGGACGGTTGAGGTTAGGACCAAAAAAGAGGTGATGGGCATACTCTCGCAGGGGTTGATCCAGAGTACAGGAGATGCGGTTAGGATCCCCTAAACGGATATAGTCCACCGGCGTACCCACGTATTCACGCCGTGCTAGTAGGTCCTGAACTTCTGCCTCATTGGCCGGATCGGCGCAGTAGCGACAGCCTTCCAGCAGAGCTTTGGTCAGAGCAATATGAGTATTGGGATAAGCGTGAGCCCAGTCTTCCCTCACCCCCAACACTTTGCCGGGATGGCCAGACCAGATCTCCATGTCAGTGGCGATGGTGAATCCATGCCCTTCTGCAGCGGCTCGGAGATTCCAGGGTTCACCCACACAAAAGCCATCAATGGTTCCTGCCTTCAGATCGACAATCATCTGAGCCGGAGGAATCGTGAGCAGGTGGAGGTCTTGATCGGGATTGATCCCACCCGAAGCCAGCCAGTAGCGCAGCAAGAGGTTGTGCATGGAAGAGGGATGCACCACCCCCATGGTGTGGGTTTGACTGCCTGTATCCAAAAGGATCTGCTTAAAGTCATGGATCGTGTAGACCCCCTGATCGTAGAGACGTTTGGAGAGGGTGATGGCATTGCCATTGCGGGTCATGGTCAGGGAGCTTACCACCGTTAAGGGGTTCTGGTTGTGTCCTCCCAGGGTCATCCACAGGGGCATCCCTGCAGGCATTTGGGCTGCATCCAGATAGCCCCCCACCAGACCATCCACAATGCCCCGCCAGCTGCTTTCCCGCACCAAAGTGACCTCGTCCAGCCCCTGCTGTTCAAAGAACCCCTTTTCTTGGGCCACGGCCAGTGGAGCACAGGCAGTGAGGGGCACAAACCCGATCTCCAGATTCACCTTCTCCAGTCCATGACGGGGAATCACAGCCGTCTTTCTGGCCCGTAATTTCTTGATCCGCTTCTGCTGGTTGAGGAAGTAGATCATCTCAGAGCGCAGACTGTAGTAGCTGGGATGGTTCACCACCTCCAGGCGCTTGCGGGGACGGGGGATATCCACCTCCAGAATCTGGCCAATCTGGGAGGAAGGACCGTTGGTGAGCATCACGATTCGATCAGAGAGCAGCACCGCTTCGTCTACGTCGTGGGTGACCATCAGGGCTGTCACCTGGTTTTCCTCACAGATCTGCATCAGTTTTTCCTGCAGATTTCCCCGAGTTAGGGCATCCAGAGCACCAAAAGGCTCATCCAGGAGCAACAGTTTGGGTCGAATCGCCAGGGCGCGGGCAATCGCCACCCGCTGCTTCATTCCCCCCGACAGGTGGATGGGATAGCGATCCAGCACATGGCTCAGGCCCACCATGGCCAGGTTCTGCTCCACGATCTGCTTGCGCTCAGCCGCTGGGAGATTGTCAAACACCCGATCTACCGCCAGGGCCACATTCTGGCGGACTGTCAGCCACGGAAGCAGGGAATAGTTCTGGAACACCACCATCCGATCCGGACCCGGTTCTGT
Source organism: uncultured bacterium (assembly GCA_964392245.1). Taxonomy (GTDB): domain Bacteria; phylum Cyanobacteriota; class Cyanobacteriia; order Thermostichales; family Thermostichaceae; genus JAAUUJ01. The sequence goes on along the minus strand of CAYMOX010000014.1, from coordinate 67,526 downwards.
GATCCGGCTTCCCTCCAATGTCACCACACCCTCACTGGGCAGAGATAAGCCAGCCACCATATTCAACAGGGTAGACTTGCCGCAGCCCGAGTGACCAATCAGAGAAACAAACTCACCTTTTTTGATCTGCAGGTCAATCCCTTTCAGGGCAATGTATTCACCACCTCCAGTGAGGGGAAAGACCTTATCAATTTGATCAACAGAAACCAGAATAGGCATAACATTGCGGGGGTAAAGGGCAAGGGACGACATCAGGACTGACGGGCAATCCGGTGCTGCAGGTAGGCCATGAATTTATCCAGGATGAGACCGACTGCGCCGATGTAAAGCACGGCCACAATGATCTCGGTGACATAGTTCTGCTGGTAGGCATCCCAGATAAAGAAGCCAATGCCGGGCACCCCTGACATCACAATTTCTGCTGCGATGATGGCCAGCCAGGCCAGACCAATACCAATCCTCAGCCCCGTGAAAATGTAGGGCAGAGTGGAGGGGATCAGAACTTTGAAGAAAAACTTGAACCCTGACAACTTGAGAACTTTGGCAACGTTGATGTAGTCTTCAGGGATCTGCCGCACCCCAACAGCTGTGTTGATCAGGATGGGCCAGATGGAGGTAATGAAGATCACAAACAGGGCGGCGGGCTCATTTTTTTGCAAAGCCGCTAGAGCAATGGGCACCCAGGCCAGGGGAGCCACCATGCGCAGAAACTGAAATAGAGGATCCAGGGCCTGATTGACCCACTTGTAACTTCCCACCAGAATGCCCAACCCAATCCCGATCAGGGCGGCAGAACAGTAACCAATCGCCACCCGCTCCAGACTGGCTAGGGTTTGCCAGAGCAGTCCCTGATCCAGATCGCTGTTGTGGTAAACAGGGTTTAGGAGCAGATAACGGCTTCGTTCATCCGCCAGCACATCCCAGGGGCCCGGGAGACGGATCAGATTGGTGCCGGAAAGGATCTGCCAGATGAGCAGGAATCCCAGGGTTCCCACCAAGGGAGGAAGAACTGCCTGCCACTGTTTCAAAAAAGCAGGCATCGGCACAGAGCGGGGACCTTTGGTGTTGACGGGGGCAGCAGATGTCATGAAAACCTCAGTTGAAAGTGAACAGCAAGTTAAGGTCTGGATCAGGCAACCTTGATCTCCAGGGCATCCAGATAAGCTTGGGGATTGGCAGGATCAAAGACCACCCCATCAAAGAAGGTTTCCGGTCCCCGAGAAGTCTCACTGGGAATGTCGCTAAACCCGGCTTCCTGGGCTGCTTCGCGCCAGAGATCCTCGCGGTTGACTTCATCAATGATGCGGCGGGCGGTATCCAGATCGGGGATCTGGGCTCGGTGGAAGCCCCAACGCAGGGTTTCGGTCAGGAACCAGAGATCATGGCTCTTGTAGGGGTAGGACACACTGCCACGGGGATCTTTCCAGTAGAGGGGGCCCGCGTTGAAATCATTGAAGTCAGGCTTACCATCTCCCATGATGTAGGTGCCCTGGAAGGGAGGGGTTAGCACATCGATGGGGATGTTGAAGTAGGTCCGGCTAGCACAGATCTTGACCAGCTCTTCACGGTTGGCAGGGTCATCACACCACTGCTGCGCTTCCATGATGGCCTTGAGGATCGCTTTAGTAGCACGAGGGTTTTGCTCCACCCAGTCAGCGCGCATGGCCAGATATTCCTCAGGATGGAAAGGCCAGATCTCATGAGTGAGGGCTGCCATGAAGCCAATCTCATCCGCCACAATCCGGAAGGGCCAGGGATCTCCGGTACTGAAGGCATCCATACTGCCATTGCGCATCCCCTGGACCGTTTCTGCTGGAGGCACCGCGAGCAGATCAATATCCTGATCGGGATTCACTCCCCCCGCCGCAAACCAGTAGCGGATCCAGAAGTCTTGATTCACATTGGGGAAAGTATGGGCAGCTTTGAAGCGACGTCCCTCCCGATCGGGGAAGGTTTTGATGTATTCAGCCGCACCGGAAATATCCAGCCCCAGACCCTGGCCTTCATGCATACCCGCGATGGCAATCCCATTCCCCTGGGTATTCAGTTGACAGAGGAGAGCCATCCGCACTTTTTCATTATTCAGGGTGATGATCCCTTCATGGATCAGGTGGGGCATGGGCATTTGCCACTGACCGCCGTCAATTCCTCCACCCTGAGAGCCAATCGTGACGTTATCGCGAGCCGCAGCCCAGTTCGCCTGTTTGGAGACCTCCACATCAGTCATGCCATATTTTTCAAAGAACCCTTTTTCTTTGGCAATGATCATGGCCGCCGATTCAACAATGGGAATGTAGCCCAGCTTCACGGTTGGGGTCTCCGGTCCTTCAGCAGCGTGGGCAACCCGATACCCCTGAGTGCCAATCAGGGCCGCTCCCCCAGCGTAGGCTCCTGCAGCTAGCAGAAATCTGCGGCGTGATGTCGTCATGAGTGTCATAGCCGATCCGTCATGGTAGTAATACTTGAAAATTGACAAAGCAACCTGGCCAGATCTGAACTGAGATTCAAGTCCTAGAAATCAGGGACTCCGGCATAGCCTTTTTGCTTTGCACTTATCTTAAGGGAGTCTATACATAGAGAAAATACCCTATTTATTTTAATTACTATAGATTTTTATCTATTCTATTGATGGCCGTTCTCGGGAATCGAAACAGCAGGTCCTTGCATGCATCCACACACACAGTGAAAAATCGACAATCAGCGACAGGCATCTGAGCTCTGCTAGGAGTACTCCTGTTCTTCAGCCTGATGCAGCGCTATAGTCCTCCCGAACAACCCTCACGCGCGCTCTCCCTGGCACCCGCGATCCAGCAACTGGATCCCCCCCAGGCAACCCCTGATGCTGATCTGCACTCTCGGGCAAGGCTGATTGCGGTCCATGATACAGCTGCTAAGAGAATGGTGGCGAATCTCTGTCAGCAACTGGGTTGGCAACCGGTGGATACCGGGGATCTGTCGATGAGTTGACACCTGGAGCATATGACCCTGCTCTGGATCACGACGACCAGGGTTCGGGGGCTAGGATCTGGGTTTGTCTGGGCGCTCTGGCAACGTTGAGGATTTTGGGGAGCTGCAGCAGATCACCGGCGAAGGGGATACGGATCACTGTGTTCCCTATCACCTTTTTCTAGACTTAAAAAGTTGCTCATTCCCACCACTGTAATGGCTCAGTATAGACACCATCTACCCCAACTTGCCCCGGAACTATTCCTCACTGATGGCGGGATCGAAACCACCCTGATCTTTCGAGAGGGATGGGATCTGCCTGAATTTGCTGCGTTTGATTTATTGAAACAGCCTGCGGGTTATCAGGCTCTGCAGAGATACTTTCACACTTATGCCACTCTGGCGCGTGCATTTGAAGTGGGCCTGATCCTGGAGAGTGCGACCTGGCGTGCCAATCCCGACTGGGGAACAAAGCTGGGATACTCTCAGGCCGATCTAACAGAGATCAACCATCAGTCTATTGCGCTGTTGCATGACATCCGTCGAGACTTTGAAACCGAAAAAAGCCGCATGGTGATCAGTGGCTGTGTGGGTCCGCGTGGAGATGGGTACGTTCCGGCCCGTGCCATGACTGTGGCGGAAGCCAAAGCCTACCATTTGCCCCAGATTGCCACTTTCCAACAGGCCGAAGCCGATCTGGTGTCTGCCATCACCATGAATTACGTGGAAGAAGCCATTGGGATCACGCGTGCAGCGCAGTCTGTGGAGATGCCTGTGGTGATCTCCTTCACTGTGGAAACAGACGGGAAACTCCCTACTGGACAAACTCTTGCGGAGGCCATTACCCAGGTGGATCAAATCACGGATCGCTGGCCTGCTTACTACATGATCAACTGTGCTCATCCCACCCATTTTTCCCATGGGCTTACGGCTGGAGAACCCTGGATGGAGCGAATTCGTGGGATCCGTGCTAATGCTTCGACGAAAAGTCATGCAGAATTAAATGAGGCTGAAAGCCTGGATGATGGCAATCCTCATGAACTAGGGAGTCAGTTTCGGGAGCTGCTGCATCGGTTTCCCCACATCAATATCCTGGGAGGATGCTGTGGCACAGATGAACGTCATATCCAGGCCATCTGCAAAGCCTGTCTCCCTCTGTTGTGGACCTATGTCACTGCCGGAGGTCCATTTCAAAGGCTCAATCCACCAATCACTCGGCACATCGCCTGATCGGGATTACCCATGGCACCTCTAGTGAGTCCTCAGAAAAGATCATGCTTGAGCAGGGATCGGAGACTGACCAGATCGCAGAGAGAGGTGCCATTCCAGACAATGTCCATCTTCAAAAAAGAGACGGAAATCATTGAGCTCTCCCAGTTCAAAAGCAGAACTGATCATCCGTGCCAGAAGCATTGACTGCGTAGAAACCTTCATAACGATGAACCAGAATCTTGTTTGATCTCATTATGCGAGTCAGATCCTGAGCAGGAGAGCCGTGAGAATACTGAAAAATTAAAATCTTTGCCTTCCGTCCATCCGGACTGGTGCGGAACCATGTCAATGAGTTATCCATGGCTATTTGAGGTCTTCCCTCGGATCTTCCCCGATGGAGTGGTTTCAGTGTTTATGGATCTGGACTTGCGCAAAAACGCTTAGACTTTCAAGTCTGTGCTGCTGTTAACATAATCACCACTGCTACGGAAATGGCTGGTCATCATGGCTTTGTCCGCTCTGCGTTCCCGCTTTCGTTCGAGTCTGCCCTTGGCTTCTACCCCACAGCAATCGCTTTCTCCAATCCATTTCCTGGAGGCTTATCAGGGGGGGCAGAGATCTTTCCCTGGGGCGATGCTACGGGGGATCCAGCTGAGCTCAGTCAACCTCTGGCAGGTGCAACTGGAGCAGGCCGATCTGTCAATGGCGATTCTGAATGGTTCCAATTTAGGGGAAAGCAGCTTAAGAGGAGCGATACTGAAGGAAGCGCAAATGCGGGGCACCTATCTGGGAAAAGCAAACCTTAGCCAGGCGCACCTAGAGCGAGCCAATCTCTGGCAGGCCAGCTTACGCGGGGCAGAAGGACAGGGAGCTCATTTCCACCAAGCGAACTTGAGCGGCGCTAACTTAGAACAGGCCCAATTGCAGGGGAGCTTGCTTTGCGAAGCCCAGTTGTGGGGAGCCAATCTGAGAGCAGCGCAGCTGACGGGAGCCGATCTGAGGGGGGCACGGCTAGGGGGAGCCAATTTATGGCGGGCGCGTTTACGCAACTGTGATCTGAGTCAGGTGATCTTTGCCCAAACCGATTTGAGTGAGGTGGATCTGCGGGGAGTTTCTTTAGTGGATGCGGATCTGTCCAGCTGTTTCCTTCAGGGAGCCCTGTACGATGAACAGACTCAGTTTCCAGGTGGGTTTGATCCTTTGAAGGCTGGGATGCGGGTTGTGAAACCCAAATAGCATTCATTGCGGACATCTGCGTAGCTGGATTGCGCCAAACCGCCGATGGCTGAACCCAGGGATCTACAAGACAATATTGTCAACTTAGACAGTGTGTCACTCTCTTATCTTGATCCCTTGCCATGCAGAGACAGCAGTTTAGCGAATCTCAGCCTCCTATGACTCTGGTCACTCATCGGTTCGATATTCAACTGGGCGAGACCCTACTCAAGGCGGGGGTGCTCACACAGGCGCAGTTGTCTCAGGCCATGTGGGAGAAAGCCGAAACCTACCTCAGCCTGGGGGAAACCTGTGTATTGAACGAGTGGGCTCCTCCTGAAGTCATCTACACCTATGTTCCCAGCCAGATCCTGCGTTTGGGTGAAGTGCTGGTGTTGCATGGCCATCTTACGTTTGAGCAACTCCGCACCGTTTTAGCCCAACAAAACCGGATGCCCCAACGCCGTCTGGGAGAGTTGTTGCTGGAACATCAATGGATCGAGAGTGACATTCTGCAATGGGGCATTCAGGAGCAACTGGAGTTAAGGTTCCTGTCCGCTCATAATGCCTGGCATGCAATTCAGGCCCGTCTGCAACAGCCTCCCATTACATTTGAAGGTTCCTCCGAGCGGATCACCCAGGGCCTTCATCTGGGGGTCGGCCCACTGTCCATTGAAGCGGAGTCCCAGGAGTCTCGGCGTCTGACAGAGCTCGAACAGCAACTGCGCAATAAAGATCTGGCGCTACAGGAGCAATACCAGCTCAATGAACAGCTTACCCAGGATCTGGCGGAAAAGGGTCAGCTGATTTTGCATCTGCAATTTGAACGGGATCACCATGCCCAGGAGGAGAAGAATGTTCAGATCCAGACCCTACAACAAGAGGTGCTCAATTTACAAGCAGCACTACAAACGCAGCACCAGCATGATGAAAACCTGATCCAGGCGCAAGTCCAGTCTCTTCCGCCAGAGCCTGATCAGGAAATGCAGGAGCAGGTGCAAGCTTTACAACAACTGATCCAGCAACAGCAGACGGAGATTGAGGGTCAGCAGTCTCTACTGGAGCAACTGCAAAGTGCCAATACCCGGCTGGTGGCTAACCTGGCCCAGTCCCGCCAGGAAAACCGTAGTTTGCAAAAGCATGTGCAGGAACTGGAGCAGATCAACAGTACCCAGGCTGAGCAGATCCGCCGCTTGCGTTCTCAGCTAGATCGATATCAGGAAAAGGCAGAAGCGTATATCCATCAGGTGAAAGAACGGGAAACAGTAGCCCATCAAAAAATTCAGGCTTTGCAGCAGAGTTTAAAACGACAAATTGCGCACCGTGAGGCTTTGAAAACTCGTTTTGATCTGGTGGTCTCCCTGAATGGCGCTGCCAGTGAAGGTCAGTCCCGTTCATCTACGCCCAGTCAATCTCTGCAACTGCTACAGCAGTTAAAACTGGATGCCCAGACGGTAGAATTGTTGAAGCGCAGTGAAACATGGATCCGGCGTGTGGTGGTGCACCTCTGTTCAGCAGGTCTGTTAACCCCACGGGATGCCAAGAAGGCATTGACCCTCTGGAATCAGGAGGGAGGGCAGTTCACCAATGTCTTGCAGAAATGTACCCAACTGAAGGCTGAAACGATCCAGTTCTTTAGCGAAGGGGGCTATAAAGCTCGCCTGGAAGGGGCCAAAGATGTGGTGGACTATTTCATTGCTGCCGGTCTGGTGACCTATGATGAGATCCAGCTGGCTCAGCAACAGGTGCAACCGGGTATGAGCATCTGCCAGAAGCTCATTAAGCAGCGATCGATTGAGCCCCAGACGGCAGAGTACTTTAAGAAGACTTTTAATGCTGTCGCCAATTAAAATCTAGCGCTTCACGCAGATCCAAGTTCATCAGTATCTCAGGGGCTCGGGACATTGTCCTCGATCTCGATCAGTTTTTGACGGGAGGTATGACCTGTCTTGATGCGGATGCGAGAGGGATGTACCTGCAGAACTTCTGCCAGGAGGGTGAGGAGTTCGGCATTGGCCTTGCCCTTGTCGGGGGCGGCCTTGAGATGAACGATCAGACTGCCATCAGCAGCCTCCACCACTTTCTGACAGCGGGCCCTGGGCTTGACTTTCACCACTCGAATGGACATTGTTCTGATCCGGGTTACCAGGGATACGATAAACTATGCTAGCCTTGCTACCTTAAGGTTACACTCTCCATAAATAGCACCATCAATGCAAACTGAATTCAACTTTGACAAGCAACTATGGCAGCGGTTTATCAAGATCGCTCAACCCTACTGGTATCCAATGGAGAAGGGGGCCAGTGGCTTCTTTGGTGTTCTTGGTATTTTACTCTTATTTGTTGTTACGGTTGTTTTCTTCCTTTTAATTGGATTTACACTTGCAGGTCATGCTATTTTCCCTGGTTTCTTTGAGAATGCCGCTGCAGGGTTATATGAGCAGGTTAACTCTTATGTTGGATCACCTGTTCTGCTTGTTGTTCTCTCATTATTTGTTTTTTCTTCGCTCATTTTATTGTGGCAGCGTCCTTATTTAGCACCACGATGGAAGCAATGGTCCTTGCTGGGCTTGCTATTGGTTTTAGCTTTTGTTGTCACCTTTGCAAATGTCTCTATCAGCTTTATTTTTCGATTTATTGATACAGCCTTGAATCAGCGTGAGGAGCCTACGTTCTGGCGTTATCTTTTTATCTACGCCGGATTGATCGTTACCGCAATTCCTATTCTTGTCCTTTATCGTTACATTCGCCTCAAGCTTGGTCTGATCTGGAGAGAATGGCTGACTCGACATTTCTTTCGACGCTATTTTGCCAATCGTGCTTACTATGAACTGGATTCCAATGCAGCCAATACTGAGATTGACAATCCTGATCAACGGATCACCGAAGATGTCAGATTGTTTACCAGTGTGACCCTCTCTTTTCTATTAGACATTCTTAATTCTATTCTCGATCTCATCTCATTTACAGCTCTTCTCTACACGATCTCAAAACCATTGACGGTAGGACTCCTGATTTATGCATTTGTTGGGACTGCCGTTGCGGTTATTACTGGAAGACGTTTGATTAAGCTTAACTTCAATCAACTCAGGCTAGAAGCAGACTTTCGCTACGGGATGGTTCACATTCGCGATAATGCCGAGTCAATTGCCTTTTATCGGGGAGAACAGCTAGAAATTCAACAAGTCACAACCCGTCTCTGGCAAGCTGTTCGTAACTTTGATCTCCTGATCATCTGGCAGGCTTTGATCGATCTCTTTCAATATGGCTACAACTATTTCACGCGCATTGTTCCCTATGCCATCATCGCACCCCTTTATTTCGCTGGAGAAACTGATTTTGGCACCATTGGCCAGGCTGTATTTGCTTTTTCGCAGGTATTAAGTGCTCTCTCAATCATTGCGAACCAGATCCAGGAGATTTCTCGCTTTGCTGCCGGGGTTAATCGTCTAGGAGCTTTCGATGAAGTTCTGGATCATCCCACCCAGAGGGAGGAGGATAAGCGGATCATGACTGAGATTGATTCACGGGTAGCTCTCAATAACGTCACCCTGCTCACCCCCAATTCAGAACAAATATTAGTGGAACACCTGACGGTTTCTTTACAGGCCCAGGATCCTCTTTTAATTGTGGGATCAAGTGGCTGTGGCAAAAGTTCCTTGCTCAGAGCCATCGCTGGATTGTGGACCAATGGAGAGGGAACCGTCACTCGCCCCGACATCGATCAGATGCTCTTTTTGCCTCAGCGGCCCTACATGCTCTTGGGCACATTGCGGGAGCAACTCATTTACCCCCATCCCTTTAGTTCCTTAAAAGATGAGGATCTCCAACAGGTTCTGGAGCAGGTGAATCTGGGATCCCTGGTGGAACGGATGGGAGGACTGGATGTGCAGAAAGATTGGCCCAATGTCCTGTCCCTGGGAGAACAACAACGCCTGGCCTTTGCCCGCATTTTGATCACCCGCCCCAAGTACGTGATCCTGGACGAAGCCACCAGTGCCCTGGATGTGGCTAACGAAAAGCGTCTCTACCAGACTCTGCAATCGTTAGGAGTAACCTATATCAGTGTGGGGCACCGTCCCAGCTTGCTTACTTATCATCAGAAGGTGCTGAGATTGACGGAGGGAACGGACTGGCAGCTGATGAGCACAGATGAGTATATCCATACAGGTGAGTTTGCGGCTGCAGGTTAACCAGCTACCCGGATCTGCTGCGTGCCTTTTCTCCCTGGTGGATATGATGGGATCTGTGCTGGGGAGTGTTAGTGGGTGGTGTTCAGGGAGATGGCAGTGAGGCCAAGCGTGATCATGGCGATGGGAATGGTGCTGGCGCTTGGGGGATCTCTTCCCGCGTGGACCCAGGCCAACCCTTCTGAGGTGAATCTGTTGGGGCAAGCCGTCTTTTCAAAAGGCGCTCTCAAGGTGCGAAATACGGAGGTGGGAGGGCTCTCAGGCATTACCTACGATCCTGCCCAGAATCTTTACTATGTGATTTCTGATGATCGGGCCCAATGGGGACCTGCACGCTTCTATACTCTGCAACTGGATCTGAACCAGTACCGCTTTGATAACAATGCTGTCACCTTGACAGATGTGACCTTTCTCACGGGAGCCAATCAGCAACCCTTTCCCCGCATGAGTTTGGATCCGGAGGGTATTGCCTTTGCCAGACCGGGTTCCCTCTGGATCTCGTCGGAGGGAGAGGTCAATCTGGAAGAGAAGCGAATCTATCCCCCATTTATCCGAGAGTTCTCTCTCCAGGGACGGCAGTTGCAAGATCTCCCCATCCCTCAACCCTTTCTCCCCCTGATTCAAGACGGACGTCAGCAGGCTGGAATCCGAAACAATCTGGCCTTTGAAAGTCTCACTTTGACCCCAAATCAGGACTATCTGTTCACCGCCACCGAGAATGCGCTGGTTCAGGATGGGCCTGCTGCCGGTGTGACTCAGGGCAGTCCTGTTCGGATGATCAAATATGCCCTATCCACAGGGTCTGTGGTGGGTACGTATCTCTATGAAACCGATCCGGTTGCCCTGCCCCCTCAACCTGCCGGTGGCTTTAGCACCAATGGCCTGGTGGAGTTATTGGCTCTGGATGATCAGGGGACACGCCTGCTGGCACTGGAACGCTCTTTCTCGGTGGGACTGGATGGGACGGGAAATACGATTAAGCTGTACGAGGTGGATCTAACCACAGCCTCTAACCTGCAGGGGGTGGAGAGTCTAAATGCCGTGGACCAAACTGAATTCACACCTGTACGCAAGCGGTTGCTACTGGATCTCAATGATCTGGGACTGACCCCTGGGGTTGATAATCTGGAGGGCATGGCCTGGGGGCCTAAATTGCTCAATGGCCAACGCAGCCTGGTTCTGGTCAGTGACAACAACTTCAGTGAGCGGCAGGTTACCCAGATTCTGGTGCTCAGCCTACTGCTCTGATCCAGGATTGCTATGACGATAACCATGAGTGCTCCCCATCCCAAGATTGCTGTTATTGTGGGAACCCGTCCTGAGGCCATCAAAATGGCTCCGGTGATCCTGGGGTTACAGATGTCGGAAGATTTTCAGGTGGAGGTGGTCCTGACCGGACAACATCGGGAAATGGTGGATCAGGTGATGCAACTGTTTGGGATTCAGCCGGACCGCGATCTGAATATCATGCAGCCCGGGCAAAGTTTGACGGATATTACCGTCCGCAGTTTAAGGGGCCTCGAGGCTTATCTGCAGGCAGCCAGTCCCGATCTGGTGCTGGTGCAGGGGGATACCACCACAGCCTTTGCTGCTGCTCTGGCCGCCTTTTACCAGCAGATTCCGGTGGGTCATGTGGAGGCTGGGTTGCGCACTCGCGATCTCTTCAATCCTTACCCAGAAGAGGCGAACCGCCGTTTAATTGCCCAGGTGGTCACCCTGCATTTTGCCCCTACACCTGTTGCGGTCCAGAACCTGCGCAGCAGTGATGTGGTGGGTGAGATTGTGCAAACGGGCAACACGGTCATTGATGCACTGCTCAAGGTGGCGGAGCAACATCCCCCCTGTCCGGTGGAGGGACTGGACTGGAGTCAGCAGCGGGTGCTTCTGGTTACCTTGCATCGCCGCGAAAACTGGGGGGAGCCTCTGCAAACCATTGCCAAAGCCCTACTCCAGCTCCTGGATCAGTTCCCAGACACAGCCCTCTTCTTACCTCTCCACCGCAATGCTCTCGTCCGGCAGCCTCTGCAGGAACTGCTGGGATCCCACCCCCGTGTTTTTCTCTCGGAACCTCTGGATTACTACCACTGGGTGGGGGCGATGCAGCGGTGTTACCTGATCCTGAGCGACTCCGGAGGGATCCAGGAGGAAGCCCCGGCCCTGGGGAAGCCTGTTCTGGTTCTGCGACGGACCACCGAACGTCCCGAGGCGATTAGCGCAGGCACGGCTCAACTGGTGGGCACCGAAACTGAGAGTATTATGGCCTCTGCCGTCCCCCTCCTGCAGGATCACGTCGCCTACCAGCGGATGGCCCAGGCCCACAACCCCTACGGCGATGGTCGGGCCACCCAGAGGATCCTGGCGGCTTTGCGTCAGTGGTTTGCAACCACCCGCTGAGACTTAGAGAGTGTTCTGCTCAATCCAGCGGGAGAACTCGGAGACACGAGTGAAAACAGCCGGAAAGCGACGGTTTGCACAATCATTGCCAAAACTGGTGATCCCGGCCTGCTTTAATTGTCCATCCGTCAGCACGACCAGCGGACCGCCATCATCTCTGCGGCAGACATCTGCGGGGGTAGCACTGGCACAAATCATGTTGCCGGTAATCCGGTTTACACGTCGGAACGAACGGCTACAGGAACGGTTGTCCAGAACTGTGACCTCAGCCTGTTGCAAGGTGGTGGGAAATGTGGTGCCCATCGGATCGGTGCTTCCCCAGCCCAGGATCGTGGCATTGAGATTGGCCAGATCCCCGTCCGCCGGTTCAGCCACAGGCAGGATGGTGGTGTTGTTGATAGGACGGCTCAGTCGCAAGAGAGCAATATCCGCGTCACGGGTAAAGCGGTTGTAGCTGGTGTTGACAATAATTTCAGCCACATCTGTCCGCCGTGCAAACCCAGTGAGGCTTACAGTGCCACTTAACACCTGAACCGAAGCGGGATCCGCTGGCAGGCCAAAGGTGGTGTCCACAACACAGTGGGCTGCAGTCAGCACATAGTCCGGTGCAATCAGGGTGCCGCCACAGAATTGAGCTTCGGCATTATTGCGATTGCTGCTATCGACCAGAGCAACCATCCAGGGCCAAACCCCTGCGGTGGCATCCTCACCCCCCACGATCAGGGTTGTTGATTCAGACAGAGAAGCCTCTGGAGCCAGGCTAGCGGTGGGTACGGCAGTGGTGCTACACCCTACAACCGCAGTTGCCAGGATGGCGGGCAAAACACGTAGAGCAGAGGATGGGAGACTGTTCAGGTTTCGCATAGGTGTCGAGTGCGCAGAACACTAGAACACTACCAAAATCATTAGGGGGACTGGGTAAAGAATTTGATCTTTCTGTCTTAACCTGCACATAGAGTAGTCAGGCATGATGGTCTCTTATTTAAAGGGATGGGATTCCGCCAGAAGTTTCTCTACCCGAGCCTCGTCAACTCTGGCAATCAGATTTCGAGCTTCATGTTGATCCCGCACTGTTTTAGCCAGGGTAAAGGAGGTGGTCACCGAGTAAAGGAATCCAAGCCCTACGAAGGCTTTTTGCCACAGATCTGTACGCAGGTTCAGAATGCCAACGCCTGTGGCTATGGAGGCAATAATAAAGGAAATCCAAACCTGAGCAATCCAGGCAGCGGTATCTTTCTGTTTCCCAATGGTGAGCTGAGTCATCTTTTTCTCTCCGAAAAATGAAGGGGATATTGTTCGATGGGGTCATCTTTCCCATCTGTCAGGGGCAAGTCTCAGGCTTTTGACTGGTGACTAGAGCAGAAAAGGAGCTCTTTACATCAACAGGTGGTGCTTGATCACTGAACCACCCCTGATGACCTTAATGTCAATGAAATAGGCAAGAATTTGACGGATGGAGTAGACAGTTTTAAAACTGTCCTGTTTTTACTCTCCATACATATGGGCAGGATTAAGCATGCCTGTTCTCCTGTCAGATCCTTGGGGGTCCCTTGGATCGTGATTTCAATTCCCTACGGAGGCGCTCATCATAATCCTTAACAGTTGCAGGCCTGAGGGTTAGAGAGGTTGTGTTAAGATAAATTCTGAGATTTCAATTGTAGGATCAGTATCTGGTTGGCCTTCGGCTTGATTGACAGACAACTCTCCGATGAATTGATTCTCTGGATTTCCGATGTGGAGTTGTTTATGTCAATCTACGTGGGCAATTTGTCTTACGAAGTTACCGAGACGGATGTTAGTGATGTTTTTGGCGAATATGGAACGGTGAAGCGGGTGAAGCTACCTGTGGACCGTTTGACAGGTCGGATGCGTGGCTTTGGCTTTATTGAGATGTCTTCGGAGGCAGAAGAGGACTCAGCGATCCAGGCCCTTGACGGAGCAGAATGGATGGGTCGGTCGCTTAAGGTGAACAAAGCCAGACCCCGCGAGGAGCGCCCGGCCTCCAGAAATTGGGGCAACAATCGGCGTGGGGAAGATCGCTACTAGAGACGAATATGGCAATCAGACATCAGAGGGAAGACATAAGCGCGCTCAAGTTCATGTCTGTCAGTAAGAGTCCCTTGGCGGTTCTCATGAGTCATGCCTGATTGTTATAGTCCTCGGTTCCTGATCCTGATGTTGAATCGAAGGGAATAGGCCCAAAGTCTGGTGGGTTGGGAGAGATCGATCTACAGCCTGCTAGACTTGTTTTTCACTCAAGCCTCGGATCAGAACCTTACTCTAGATTCTTTCGATAGGAGGATGTCAAGCCGACCGTTATCCACTATTCAAAACCAGGAGCTGTGCAATGACTCAAATTATTTTGGGTGAGAACGAAGGGATCGAATCCGCCCTGAGACGGTTTAAACGGCAGGTCTCCAAGGCTGGGATCTTTGCCGATATCAAAAAGAACCGTCACTTTGAAACCCCACTGGAAAAGACCAGGCGCAAAGCCCAGGCACGACGGCGGAAACGGCGCTTTCCTCGCCCGTAACGGATCTCAGCTCTCGGGACTGTAGGTGGAGGCAACATACAGCTCTTTGAGTTGCTTGGTGGCAACCTGGGAAGGAGCCTCGGTGAGCAAACATTTGGCCAGCTGCGTTTTGGGGAAGGCAATCACGTCCCGGATCGAGTCTTCCCCGGCCAGCAGCATTACCAACCGATCCAGACCATAGGCAATGCCTCCATGCGGTGGGGCTCCATAATCAAAGGCTTCCATAAGAAAGCCAAACTTTTCCTGGGCTTCCTCTGGTGATAACCCGATCTGCTGGAAAACCTGCTCCTGCACAGGTCGTCGGAAGATGCGCAGCGATCCTCCCCCAATCTCGATGCCGTTCCAGACCATGTCGTAGGCCAGCGCGCGGGCATGGGCCAGATCCGCCATATCCTCTGGGTTGGGGGCGGTGAAGGGGTGGTGCAGGGCCTCCAGACGGTTCTCCTCAGCATTGAACTCAAACATGGGGAAATCAATCACCCAGAGCAGGTTGATCTGCTGGGGATCGATCAGCTGCAGTTCCTTGCCCAAATGCAGCCGCAGGCGGTTCAGAGATTCATTCACAATCGCGGTGGGTCCGGCCCCAAACAGCATCAGATCCCCGGGTTGAGCTCCGGTCTGGCTCAGGAGTTTTTCCTGAATATCGGGGGTAAGGCTTTCCTTGAGGGCCCCAATGGTATCCAAACTGTCTTCCCGGACGCGAATAAAGGCCAGACCTCCGGCTCCGTATTGGGTTACCAGCTTATGCAGATCTCCTCCGGGTTTGATGCGGGTGTTGGAGATCTTGCTGTCCCCCTGGGGCACCGTCAGCACCTTAATGCATCCTCCTGCGGCCAGGGCTCCGGCAAAAACTTTAAACTTGGTGTCCTGAAACAGAGGCGACACATTCACCAGCTCCAGGCCAAAGCGGGTGTCGGGACGATCCGATCCGTAGCGATCCATCGCTTCTGCATAGGTGAGACGGGGAAAGGGACGGGGTAAGTCCACCTGCTTCAGGGTCTTGAAAATATGACAGATCAGCCGCTCGTTCAGATCCAGGATCTGTTCCTGGGTCATAAAGCTCATTTCCATGTCCAGTTGGGTGAACTCTGGCTGGCGGTCGGCTCGCAGATCTTCATCCCGGAAACAGCGGGCGATCTGGTAATAACGATCCATGCCCGCCACCATCAACAGTTGCTTAAAGAGTTGGGGAGACTGTGGTAGGGCAAACCATTCCCCAGGATTCACTCGGCTGGGAACCAGATAATCGCGGGCTCCTTCCGGTGTTGATCGGGTCAGGATCGGGGTCTCGACTTCCATGAAGCCTTCTTCATCCTCCAGGAACCGCCGGATGGCCTTAACTACCTGATGGCGCAACTGCAGGTTCTGGCGCATTTTGTCCCGTCGCAGATCCAGGTAGCGATAGCGCAGCCTCACCTCTTCACGGGTTTGCTCGGCGTCTTCCCCAGCCACCAGAAAGGGCAACTGTCCCTGCACGCGGTTGAGGATCTCAATGGTTTCGGCGTAGACCTCAATCTCTCCGGTGGCCAGACGGGGGTTCAGGGAATCTTCAGGTCGCTGGTGCACGGTACCCTCGGCCCGGATCACATACTCGGTGCGCACTTCTTCCGCCAGGGTGTAGGACGCTGGGGTTTTCTGGGGATCGCTAACCAGCTGCACCACCCCGCTACGGTCCCGTAGATCCAGGAAAATTACTCCCCCATGATCGCGGCGGCGGTCAATCCAGCCATAGAGGATGACGCGCTGATTGATGTCGGTTGCTCTCAGATCGCCGCAGTAATGGGTGCGCGCCAGATCACTCATAGGGATTCCCGCCAAGCCTTCGAGTCCATTAGTATAACTGGATCCATTCCCCCTACACGCAGCCACCGGCAAACTTGTGGATGGAACACACCTCAGACGCGAGCACGCAACCGATTGAGTTTATTCTGCAAATCCGGTGATACGGTCAATGGTTTGTAAGTTTCGCCTTTATAAGGCTGCCAACGATATCCGGGGCTGAAGGGTTCAAAGAGAGTTAGAGATTTGAGATGAGGTCAAGTATTTTCAGCTAAAACCAAGCCTGGAAAATGAGTTGTAAGGATGTCTTCACTTAATTCGCTGTAGGTTCTGAATTCATCAACTTCTATGCCCACCAAAGCATAACGAAACGGTGGGCTTGATTTCAGTCGTTGATAGAGTCGGAGCCCCATCTCTGTCATGGTATAAGCTATGTCAGGAGTAGAAATACCAGTTCCGCTGATGTTATCTGGGCAAACCTGACACCACCAATGATCCTCAGAATCCTGAAAGATTGCAGTATGGCATTTGGATTCAAGACCATTGTCAAGGACTAAAGATAGTCCATCAAAATGCTCAGCAAAATTATTAGCGGCACTCTGATTTGAGCCACATTCTGCTGACAAACTAAATGCCCATGTCATCTTAACCAACCTTTTGCCAATGGTTTTGGGTATTTGCTAATGCCGTTTCGTACTTTTCCAGGAGCATCGTAGTAACTGGCATAATGCTAACGTGGGTGCACTGTCCTGGACAGCCTCTAAGTCCCCTATGATGTGGATGTCTTCGATCTGCCATAAAGGATCTCTACCCAGGCCTCCAAAGGCAGCAGGCCTACGAAAGTCAGGCAAGCTCTCGATCGAGAGGGATGTGGATAAGCCTTTTGTATTTCTCAGAACGACTGTGACCATCTCACCTGTGGATTGGCGTTCTGCTTCGGATCGCAAGTATCTCTGAGCATCTAACCAATCTCTGGGCATTTTGACTACATCAACGTCAATACCAAGTCTTACCCCCAAAGATCTGGCACTACATCCCACTCTGGGTTTGCCATTTGCTTCTTCATGCCTCGATAGTAAAGTTTTGTCACCTAACCTGAATGATTGACCCAATTTCAAGAGCATAGATCCAAAACTCCTCAATTTCTCGAGTGACTTCGTTTTAAGGATCTTGCAGATGTAATCTCTCTCTTGGTAAAGCTTGCTGCTTGGGAAGGGATCTTTTCCTCTTTGGGGGTGGGAAGGAGTCTCCAGAGAAGTTAGTCTATTCTGGGAAGATCAGATCAAGGGTTGTCGGTATGCGTCCACAAGAGATCGAAGTCATGATTGCAGAAGCTCTGCCTGGATCACGGGTGCAGGTGGAGGACATGGTGGGGGACGGCAATCACTTCCAGGCCATTGTCATCGCCGAGCAGTTTGCGGGATTGACCATGATCAAGCAGCACCAGCTTGTCTACAGTGCCCTACAGAGCCACCTGGACAGCGGTACCCTCCATGCGCTTTCCCTGAAAACCTACACACCCGAACAGTGGCAGAACTCAGCGGTGCAGGTGCAACTGTAAGCTGAAAACTCTTTAAGGGTGGATCATATCCTCGGGGCGAACGTAGCGATCAAACTCCGCCTCTGTGAGATACCCCAACGCTAAACATGCCGCCCGCAGACTCAGTCCCTCCTGGTAAGCCTTCTTGGCAATGGTTGCTGCCTTGTCGTATCCCAAGACCGGACTCAGGGCCGTGACCAGCATCAGAGATTGGTCCAGCAGATCCTGGATCCGCGTGGGATTGGCCTGCAGATCCACCAGCAGATGAGCCGTGAAGGAGCGAATGGCATCCGTCAGTAGCTGCATGGACTGCAGCAGATTGTAGATCAGCACAGGTTTGTAGACATTCAGCTCAAAATTGCCTTGAGATCCCGCCAGTGTGATTGTGGTGTCGTTGCCGATCACCTGAGCACAGACCATGGTCATGGCCTCACATTGGGTGGGGTTCACCTTCCCCGGCATGATCGAAGACCCAGGTTCATTGGCAGGTAGGATCAGCTCTCCCAGACCACAGCGAGGGCCGGATCCCAGCCAGCGGATGTCATTGGCGATTTTCATCAGGGCCACCGCCACAGTCTTCAGGGCGCCACTGGTCAGCACCACCCCATCATGGGCGGCCAGGGCTGCAAACTTATTGGGGGCAGACACAAACGGAAACCCCGACAATGCGGCGATCACCTGGGCAACCCGAGTCGCAAACTCAGGGTGACTGTTTAACCCGGTGCCTACGGCTGTCCCACCCAGAGCCAGGGGATAGAGATGGGTGAGGCAAGCCCGCAACGCCTGGATCCCCTGACCGATCTGGGCCGTGTAGCCAGAAAACTCCTGTCCCAGGGTGAGGGGCACTGCATCCATGAGGTGAGTTCTACCAATTTTGACAATAGCTTGAAAGGCTGTGGCCTTGTGATCTAACTGCTGGAATAGCTCTTCTAATGCAGGCAGAAGCTGCTGCTGTAACTGGATGACCGCCGCGATATGCATGGCCGCTGGAAAGGTGTCATTGGAGGACTGAGAGAGATTGACATGATCATTGGGATGCACCGGATCCTTGCTGCCCAGTACTCCACCGGCCAGTTCGATAGCACGGTTGGCGATCACCTCATTTACATTCATGTTGGTCTGGGTGCCACTACCCGTCTGCCACACCCGCAGAGGAAAGTGATCATCCAGTAATCCCTGCTGCACTTCCATAGCGGCCCGGATCACCCAATCAGCCCGCACTGGATCCAGCAACCCCAGATCCCTGTTTGCCATCGCCGCAGCCTGTTTAATCAAACCCAAGGCGTGGATCACCTCCAGGGGCATCCGTTCCTGACCGATGGCAAAGAAATGAAGGGACCGCTGGGTCTGGGCTCCCCAGTAACGATCCGCCGCAACGGCAATCGATCCGAGACTATCGCTCTCCAGACGGGTGGGGACCTCAGTCATGGGCAGGCTGATCCTTGTCAGAAGGTGGACACTCCTATCCTGTAGCAGGCTGGGCTTAAATGGCTGAACTCAAGATCTCCTGGAAGGGCTCCAGCACCAGCACCCCAATGGGGCGCACCAGAGGAGGATCGGGAGAGGTGAGCAGGGCGCCACTATTGCCTGCAGAGGGAAACGGATCTCCAGTCAGACTATTAAATCGCAGGATTGCTCCCACATCCCCAGCATCCTGGTTATTGAAGCCCACCGTGAACAGCACCCCGGCATCATCCACCGAGACACTGCCAATAAAATTGCTGCTGGGCGTGGTTCCGGTGTAGTTAGTTTCCAGCCGATCCAGGAGTGCCCCCGTTTGAGGCTGAACCACCAGAATGTCATTGGCAAAATCACTGACGTATAACAGTCCATTGGGTCCCAGCGCCAGACCGAGAAGGCTGACAAAGCCAAAACTGCTGGGAGAAGGATCGGGCGTGATCAGAACGGTACTTTCGCGGGTATTGATGTTGAAGGTCAGCACCTGACTGGGTAATCCCAGACTGAAGTCCGGTTCTCCTTCCACCGCAACGCTTCCCTGGGTGGTGACATAGAGGGTGCCATTGGGATCAAAGAGAAGACTGTTGGGACCATTCAATCCGCCAGGTTCCTGATTGCCGGTGGCAAAGACATCGAAAAATGCGCCTGTATTGGCGTCATAGCGCAGGATCTGATCACTGAGAAAACTGCTGACGTAGAGCAACCCATCCGGACCAAAGGCAATCCCGTAGGGACGATACAATCCGCCTGTTTCATCCACATCGGGAGTGCTGGGATCATCGCCGACAAAAATATCAATGAAATTCCCCGTAAGACCGTCGTAGCGCAATACCGAGGAAGCGCCCAGGCCCGTCGGGGAGGCCGGAAGATTGCCGCTGCTGATGTAGAGATCCTGCACCCCATCCCCATTGCCATCCGGTCCCAGGACCATCGTGTCGGGAGAAAACAGTCCACCCGCCTGAGGGGGGATCACTTCCGCCAGAAAGCCGCCAGTTACAGCATCGTAAGCAACAACATTGTTGCCCCGCGTATTGGCCACCAGGACCACCTGTTCGGGGCCGGTGGGTTCCGGTTCGACGGCGTTGGTGACCTCTTCTCCACAGCTTGTAATCAGGGGAAAGAAACCGACGCAGGTGACCAAAAACGTCAGAGATCGGATCTGAGACATATACACCACTCCTCAACACACACCACTGATAAACAGCTTACTCAACACTAGATAGGTTGCCTCTCCCCAGAATACTCCTGTGGCAGAACTGCGGTTAGTGTGTAATTTTTCTGAACGTAGAAATCTTCTGGATCTCCTTAAAAGGGACTGCCTCCCCAGGGGCCACCCTCCAGATCCAGAGAAGGATGATCCAGCTTGATCAGCTGCCAGTCAAAGGGCTTCCAGCTTTGTTGTTCCCAGGTGAAGGTAAAGGGTTCGGCCAGGGCATTTAACTGGGTTTGGGCAATTGTGGCAATGGGAGAGCGGGAAGTGCCATCCACCTGGAACTTGGTTCTGGCCTCCCCGATCTGCTGATTGTTGCTGAGGGTAACCTCAATGGTGCGGGGCTCAAAGGATAGGCGGGTAAACTGTTGAAAAAGCTGCTGGCTGTAGTCCAGACCGGTTTCTTTGGTAAATCCCCAGTCGTCGCTGTAGTGATCGGCGATCAGCTGACTCACTTCCCCCCAGTTGCGATCTGCCATGGCATCCAGAAGCTGATTGGTGTGGGCCTCCACCTGTTGTTGGGGCTGCCAGTGATGGCGCAGGATCCCACCCCCTAGCAGGGCAACGGTACCTACAACGATGGCGGCGGTCCAGCCCGGATGTAGGGGTTTGGATTCTGGTTTTACCGATCCTCTGTCTTTGACCGCTGGCACAGGAGGTCACCTCGCTAGTGAGATGTTTCTCTCAGCTTACAAAAGCAGTGGCTGAGTATAGCAAGTAGTCCTGGATCAACCGCGCATCCTTGCCTTGATTAACCCGTTAAACCCACCGATGTGCCTCAGCATATGTGGGTGCACCGGAAAAGCCAAGCCAGCAGTGCGGACAGTGCTCTCGATACTTTTCCATAGACGATCGCTTGAGAGGCATTTTGTGCTGGGAGATAAAAATCCAGTGACGTCAAGGTTAGCGTTATCCAAGAGCTAGCCGTTCTTCGAGGCGGCGAAGCAGATCCATATTTTCGTGATAGATAGCCAGTACAGGGTCCAGGACCTCAGCTTTGGGAGCCGAGATTAGATCTCGTCTTTTCCCATGAGGGTTTCATAGTCCCGTCCGCCATAAAAGATGTTGAGGATGAGAACGCTTTGCGCAGTCTCGTCAATTTCAAAAGCTGCCACAGCATTGTCTGCCAGCGGTACAATCCGCAACCCTGGCCGGATATCTTCCCGGAGCCGCCCGCGGTAAGGTGCCGTTTCTAAGGTGTGACATTGACGGCGCAGTGACTCAATGTAGGACAGCGCGACCTCAGGCAACCCACTTTTTTCAGCAATCCAGAGATAGATATCCATGAGATCCTGTATCGCATCGGGAGTCAGGCTGACATCATAAGATTTCATTGGTCGCCATTGCGCTCGCGGTGCAGCTGCTCTATTCTGTCGAACGCTTCCTTGAGCGGAACAGGCTGACCACTATTTGCTGATTGTTCCAAGCGCGCGCGAATAAGGGCAAGACGGATTTCCCGCTCCTCCTCGTGATGCTGCCAGTAGCGCATGGCCTCGCGGATCACTTCACTGGTAGAACCATATACTCCGTCCTGTACCTTGCGCTTAATCGTGGCCAGCATATCTGGTGGCAAGGTGATGGTCACACGCTCTGCTCTATCTGCATCTTTCGGCATGCTGGAGTCCTTAGCCTGAATAGGCTAGCCCAAGTTTTAAGTATGATAAAATCATACTCTTTTCAGGACGTAAAATCAAGAAGATCCACTGATGATCTGCTCTGCGAGCACAGGATGCCGACTGTCGCAGGATACAGTCCCTCTATTCCTGTAAATCGGTTGTCTCGCGAAATGTGTCAGCTCAGCATATGATGCCATGAAATGGCTGGTTTGGCTGCTGATGGAAAACTCATCAAAAAACATTACTTCCTCTTGTTCTCCACAACCATCCAGTTTTTTCTCATCTCAATGACAAAGGCTTCTTGTTGCTTGGGGTCCGCCTCAGCATGATCGCGGTGAGCTTTTTGGTGAGCGAGTCCCAACTCATGCAAGATCTCATCCATCACGAATCCCACTTTGATTTTGGAAGTGTTATCGAATCAACCAAAGATGACGACCGAGTCGATAAGTTGGCGCACCATTTCGAGCAAGAAGGGTTTATCCGATTACTAAAGCCAAGCAATGATTCCTAAAGGAGCACTCCATGCACGACAACCCCACCATCATCAAACTCGATCAATTTCTCAAGTTCGCAGGCATTGTCCAAACCGGAGGGCAGGCCAAGATGCTGATCCAGGCGGGTGAAGTGCGGGTGAATGGAGAAATGGAAACTCGGCGGGGCCGTAAGCTGCACAACGGGGATCAGGTGGAAGTGGTGGGGCAGATCCTGATGGTCAAACTGCCATAAATCCAATCTCATATCCGCCAGCAATTCGCTACATTACTATCTGTTGCATCCATAGGATCCCTGGTATCGTGACCCGTCGGCGCAGCCCTTCTCGACTGTTGCCCCCTCTGGTGGGGATGAGCTTTATGGTAGGCGTGATCGTGGGATGGGTGCTGACCCCCCGACCGGAGCGCAGTCTGGCCCTGGAACCAGAACCCTCACCCCCACTTGATCTGTGGACCGCTACAGGCTGGCCCCGTCTCCACCCTTTACCGGAAGCTGCCGAGATCTGGGAGTGTGAAGTGGCCGTGGTTGGAGGATCGCTGGGGGGTGTGGCTGCTGCCCATCATGCCATGCGTTCTGGAGCCACAACCTGCCTAATTGAACTGACACCCTGGCTGGGCGGACAGATCAGTTCTCAGGGGGTATCGGCCATTGATGAGTCCCTGCCCATGCGGGAACGTCAAAACTTCTCGGCCTCCTGGTTTGCCTTCAAAGCGATCATTGAGAATCAAACAGTACAGCTACCAGCCTGGACAGGACGATCTGCTCCAGTGAGCGTTACCGAGATCAATAGCTGCTGGGTGGGGGGGCTTTGCTTTCCGCCGGAGGCGGGGGCACGGGCGTCCGAAGCGGTGCTCCAACAGGCTCAACCCTTTGCCCCCGAGAGTCGCTGGGGTACTTCAATCGCTTTCAAGGGTGCAGAATTTTCCACCGACGGATCTCAGATCCAGGCCATTTATGCAGTGCAACGGCAGCCCCGAGATCCCCATTACCTGCCCATGGGTCGGCTGGCGCAGGAGTTCACCAGTTGGTATAGCTGGGCCGAAGACGATACCTTCAGCAAAACCCCGATCCGCCTCCAGGCTCCACCGGGCAAGAGGATGATCGTGATCGATGCCACCGACACTGGAGAACTGGTGGCCTGGGCTGGGATCCCTTACCGGATTGGATCGGAGGCGAAAAGCACCACAGGTGAGCCGTTTGGGGCTCCTGCAGATAACCCGGAATGTACGCAGGCGTTTACCTTCCCTTTTGTCCTGGCTATTCATGATGATCAGGGGCGATCCCAGTCCGTGTTGGCCCAGTTGCAATCGGGACATTCTCGCGCTGAACACCGTCTCGATTATGATCTGGCGGATTTCCCCATGTTTGCAGGCAAAAGTGTGTTCCAGTACCGTCGCATCGTCAGCCTCAGCCGCAATGATCCCTTTTACGGAGTGCCTGCTCTCGGGGATATGACCATGATCAACTGGAATAAAGGCAATGACTGGGCGCTCATGGATCCGCCCCTCCTGATGACACCGGAGTTGATCCGCAGCACAGGGCAGCACCACAACTGGTTAGGGGGAATGAACTTCAGTGCCCTCAAGGATGGAGAAAATCACGCCCTGCTCTTTGCAGAGTGGCTGATGGAAACCCAGTCCCGTCCTTACTTTCCTCTAGCCCTGCTCTCGGGTCCTGGATCTCCGATGGGAACTGAATCGGGGTTGAGCATGATGCCCTACATTCGGGAAGGTCGCAGGATCCTGGGCCGAGCTGCCTATGGGGATGAAGAGTTTATGATCACCGAGCATGATATCCGGCGAGGATTAACCGGACGCGATTTCACTCCCACCGTGGTCGGCCTTACCCACTACGCCATTGATATGCACGGCTGCCGCTATCGCAACTGGGAACCTGCCAACAATGCCCGATCTGCTCCTGCCAACGAATACTTTGTCCGGCCCATTCAGATCCCTTTAGAAAGTCTGATCCCGCAGCAGGTGGATAATCTTCTGATTGGGGGGAAAGGGATCGCGGTTACTCATATCGTTAATGCGGCCACACGTACCCACTACGGGGAATGGAGCATTGGGGCGGCAGCTGGAGCCGTTGCAGGTTGGTTCGGACAACAGTCGGATCGGTTGCCCCCTGATATTCAGGATCAGGACTGGCCAGAGCTGCACCAGCACCTGCAGGATCAGGGACTCCGCTGGGAGTGGTAATTCCAGCAGTTTAGCTCAGTGGTTGACGCAGGATAGAAGTTGGATCCGGAAGAACCAGGTTATGCTGGCGGGATAGATCCAGTTTGTCGGGGTAAGCTGACTCTGCTGGCATCGCAAGGAGCTGTTTCATGCCCTCTGTCCAGACTGCTGCTGAGCTGCTGGAGCGCTATGCCACCTGGGATAGAGACTTTCATCACATCCGCCTGGATGCGGTGGATCTGTCTGGGGCCTATCTGCGGGATATCAATCTGCGTGGGGCCCAGTTGCAAAATAGCAAGTTGAAGGAAACGATTCTGCGGGGAGCTCAGCTGCAGGAGGCTAACTTGCAACGGGTCCAGCTGCAGCGGGCAGATCTTTACGGCGCAGATCTGCAACGGGCTCAACTGGACTGGGCGGATCTGACTGGAGCCAATCTGAGCGGAACCCATCTCTATAAAACCCGGTTGCGGGGAGCCAATCTGACCAGTGCCAATTTACGGATTGTCAGTGCCAAGCAGGTGGATCTGCAGGATGCCAATCTTTCCACAGTCAACTTAGAGGAAGCAGAGCTGTCGGGGGCGTTGTTGCGGGGGGCGGAGCTACAGAAGGCCACTCTGCTGCATGCGGTGCTGGCTCAAGCCAAGCTGGCGGGGGCGAATCTCTGGCTGGCAACTCTGGTGGGCACTCAGCTGCAGAGGGCCGATCTGCGGGTGGCCAATCTACAGGGAGCCAATCTGCAGGGGGCGATTCTGAATGAGGCCAATTTATTGGGAGCCAATCTGCGCGGGGCCGATCTGCGGGGAGCACAAGTGACAGGGGTACAGTGGCAGGGCGCTTTTTTTGATGAAGAAACCCGCTTTGATGTGGGCATCGATCCCCTGGCGTCGGGACTGAAACTGCTGGGATCCCTGACCTGAGCCTCAGGATCAAAAACACACAGCCAAGGGTTCAAGAGGGACGTATGGATCTGCAGGGGCAGACGGTATTGATCACAGGGGGATCGCGGGGAATTGGGGAGATCACTGCACGGACGTTGCACCAGGCGGGTGCCCATGTGCTGCTGCACTACCATTGCGGACAAGCAGAGGCCGAGGCGATCGCAGCCGATCTACAGGGGGAGCGGATCGATTTGCTGCAGGCGGATCTGGCGGTACCTGGCAGGGCTCGGGAGTTGTGGACAGAAGCACGGCAATGGCGAGGAGAAATTCATGTGTTGATCAACAATGCCGCCACCATGCCCGCTGCGCCGATCACCGAGGATTGGGCGTTCTGGTCCCAGAGCTGGCAGCAGACTCTGCAGGTGAATTTAATCGCGGTCGCGGATCTCTGTCGAGAGGCGGTTCTCCATTTCCAGCAGCGGCGGCAGGGGATCATCATCAATCTGGCCAGTCGGGCGGCCTTTCGTGGCGATGGACCCCAGTTCATGCCCTATGCCGCCTCTAAAGGGGGAGTAATTGCCTTAACCCGTACCCTGGCCAGAGCAGTGGCACCGGAGGGGATCCTGGTGTATGCCATTGCTCCCGGGTTTGTGCGCACGGATCGCATTGAAGCACTGATGCAGACTCAGGGGGCCGAGTCAGTGACGGCGGATATTCCCATGGGGGCACCTGCCGATCCCCAGGATGTGGCCAACCTGATCACGTTTCTGGCCTCAGGCAACGTTCCCCATGCCACAGGAGCCACCTTCGACATCAATGGGGCCTCCTATTTCCACTGACGATCGCTCCATCCATGCCCCATGCTGGCAGCCAGGACTGCAGAAGCTCTGGCCAGTTCTGATGGGTCGGCAGAGTGTGGACATAGGGGAGCTCCTTGTCAGTGAAGTCCTCCCAGTTAGCCTGTTGCTGGGGTAAGAGATCCAGGGTGGCATCCGTAACCTCCTGACCAGGGTGGCGGGCTAAAAGACGCTCTCGCAGCACCTCAGAAGGGGCATCACAGTGGAGGATCCGCAGGGGCAAATTCCCTTCAGTTGCTGCAGCGATCACCTGCTCTCGCCAGTGACGTTGATCAAATTTGGCATCCAGGATAACCCTGTACCCCTCTCCAGCCAGAAGGAGCCCCAGCTGGATCAGGCGGCTATAGGTGCGCTTACTCATGTCAGGGGTGTAGAGATCGGGGCTCCCTTGCTCATGCAGTGCCAGTCCTCCCAGATGCTTGCGCACGGCATCCGACCGGATCTGAATCGCATTGATCCGCCGTGCTAGCCAACGGCCCACGGTACTTTTTCCCGATCCCGACAGTCCGGCCATCAGGAAGAGTTGCCCCTGCTGAGGCCGGGTATAGGACCAGGCGAGACGATAGTAGTCGGCAGCGGTTTGGCGGGCTTGCTCTTGTTCCAGAGCCGGGATCTGGTCATCGTTCAGTTTAAAGGAGGTTACTTTTGCCCGCACATAGGCCTGGCGCACCAGATAAAGAGGCAGAACCTGCAGCCCCTCCCAGTCCCCACTCTCTTCCAGGTAGGTGTTGAGATAGGCGTTGCCCAGATCTGAACGACAGTGTTCCTCGAGATCCATCACACCGTAGGCAACGTCATACATGACATCCACACACCGAAAGGACTCGTTAAATTCAATGCAGTCAAACAGCAGGATCTGGTCCTGCCAGGCACAGATATTGCCCAGGTGCAGATCCCCGTGGCCTTCCCGAATCCGGTGCTGCTGCCGCCGCTGCTCCAGGATCTCAGCTCGCTCCGAGAAGAAATGATCCGTGTAGGCCTGGGTGGCGGTGAATTGAGCCTCGGTTTGGGGGCCACCGATATAGACTCGGGTCTGGATATAGTTTTCATCAAAGGCCTGGCGAATCGAAGCAACGGTCCCAAACTGGCGAATGTGGTCATTGGTATTACTGCTGCGGTGATATTCGGCCACTACTCGGCCCAGATCCTGTATCAGACCTTCGGTTAATTCCCCTTGCTCCAGCATCTGGCTCAATAAACACCGCTGGGGGAACTGCCGCATCTTCAGGGTGTATTCCACCACCTCCCCTTGGCCTGCCAGGAGAAAGTGATGTCCCTGCTGAATGATCGGCAACACCTCCAGATAAAGATCGGGCGCCCCCCGCGGGTTTAGCCGTAGCTCTTCCTGAAGATAATGATGACGTCGTTCCAGACTGGAGAAATCGAGAAACCCTAGATTCCGTGGTTTTTTCAGCTTGTAGGCGTACTGCCCCGTGAGCAGAATGCAGGAAATATGGGTTTGCAGCAATTGGATGGGAGATTCTACGGGATGCGGGTAAAAGGTGGTCTGCTGCATGGCCTGCAGCAACAGAGGTAGCAGGGAATCAGACATGAGTTCATAGGAGGGTGTTGCGTCTGGAAACCTAGTCCCGATCCATGGCTGCCATCGGTCCGGCAGCATCCGGGGGAGAAAGCTTGATCAGCGAGAATCCCTGTTTTACCAGTGTATCTTGAGCTGTACTGGGCAGCGCATAGGGCCACACCAGGTACTTGGTGTTGATATAGTCATTGCCCTGTCGAGCCAGCGATACCTGCTCCGACTGCATCCACACCTCCGGTCCCTGACTGATCACCGCCTCGGTGGCGCGGATTCGCTGCACCAGCTGGCTAAACAGCTCCTGAGGCCGCTGCACAAATACCACAATGGCCAGATCACAGGGATTGTAGTAGTTGCCGATGCCACAGAGCATCAAGGTTTCACAGGGGAGAACCACACTGGTTTGATCCTTGAGGCTGACCACCGGATAGAGAAACGTGCGCAGATCGTGGGGTTGCCAGTAATTAAAGGAATGGGTGTCCACATCTCCCCTCACCCAGGTGGAAACCGCTGGGATCACCGCTTCGCTGAGGAGTCGATAAGCCTCCTGGGAACGCCCCAACCAGCACAGGCTGCCTTCGTAGAAGGCTTCAGAATCCATCAGCATCGCCTGGTGCCCGGACGCGTACGTCATACAGTCTGCTTACCTCAGGGGTAGAAAGGGTTTGCTCTAGGGTACACTCATTTTTGCTGCGGTCAGACCAGATATGAATAAGTTGTGCATGGCAATCGCCATTTAGCTTAACTTACCTCTCCCTTCTGCCTCAGGAAGAAGACTCAGGCCTTGCCAGATCGTTACAGAGTCAGCGATATAGCGGTTCACAGCGTCTTGTCTACTCTTGCTTTTGATCCTCATTTGCAACACATCCGCGAAATAGCTGAAAAATCTGAACATAAAATCCAGCCTTTTCCGTAAAGTTGCGCTTGCGAGTGACCTTGTTTACTCGGCAAACTGGAGTCATCAGCTATTTGGCAACCCCGATGTGCCCTGCTTAGCTCCTCGTTATCAGGGTTTCCATCGTACTATCTAAGGTGGAACCTTAAGATCATCGCGGACGTCTTGGAGGTCGCAATCTGGGATCACGCCTCCTCTTGTCTCATATTATACTCGCTCCTCAAAGACTGAACATACACGAATGGTCACCCCCCTATGGTTCAGACAATGACAATTGCGTACGAGGCTGTCTGCGAGCACACCAGTGCCAAAGAGGCTTTAATGGCTACAGCAGATGTCAAGACAAAAACGGCTGAACTCCTGCATCGGTTTCAAGAGGAGCGGAGTGCTGCCCTTCGCAATCGCCTGGTGGAACTTAATCTGGGTCTGGTCCGAAAAGAAGCTCATCACTGGCGGCACCAGTGCAACGAGAGCTATGAAGATCTGGTGCAAATCGGTTGTCTAGGGTTGATCCAGGCCATTGAGCGCTTTGATATCTCGCGAGGCTTAGCCTTCAGCTCGTTCGCCATGCCTTACATTCGCGGTGAGATTCAGCATTATTTACGGGACAAAAGCCCCACCATGCGGATCCCGCGCCGTTGGGTAACAATGCATCGACAGGCCAAAAAGGTGATCGCTGAGTTGCGTCAGGATCTGGGGCGCACCCCTTCTGAGCAGGAGGTTCGCCAGCTGTTGGAGATTTCTGAAGAAGAGTGGCAGGAGATGCAGCTAGCCCAGCAAAATAGCTTGCTGCTCAGTCTGGATGCCCCGATCCAACATGTTGAAGAGGATAGTGTGTCGCTGGGGGAACTGGTGCCTGATCATCAGTACCGCAGTTTTCAGCTTGCCCAGGAGGACTGGCACCGCCTGCAGCAGGCCCTCGGCCAGCTAGAGAATCGGACCCGCACGATTCTGGAGTTTGTTTTTCTCTACGATCTCACCCAAAAGGAAACCGCAGAGCGGCTCGGGATCAGTGCCGTGACCGTGTCCCGCCAGGTGAAGAAAGGTCTGGAGCGGCTCACCAACCTTTTGAAACAGGAAATTTTTTAACACACGCTCTTCATGAAGTTATGATGAAGTTGGCTTGTGAAGTCTTCACCCTCTCCCATCCGTGAATTCCGTATCTATTCCCCCCCTGATTCTGGCCTCCCAATCCCTGGCGCGGCGGCAGTTGCTGGAGGCTGCGGGTCTCAGCTTTCAGGTGCAACCCAGTTGCTTTGACGAATCCCAAGTCCAGACGCCGGATCCGGTGGAGCTGGTGCGCACCCTGGCCTTGCGTAAGGCGGAGGCGGTGGCTCAGCATCAAACGTCGGCCTTGGTCCTGGGCGCTGATTCGATTCTCTATCTGCAGGGAAAAATCTTTGGTAAACCTGATCATGCTCAAGACGCACGGCAGCGCTGGCAGCTGATGCGTGGCTCCGTGGGGGAGTTGTACACGGGTCATGCCCTGGTGGATACAAGGCAGCAGAAATATCTGAGCACCCATGCCCTGACTCGGATCTTCTTTGCCAAGCCCTCCGATGCTGAGATTGACGCCTACATTGCGACTGGAGAGCCCCTTCACTGTGCTGGCTGCTTTGCCATTGATGGGTTCGGAGCGGCCTTTATCGAACGGATTGAGGGCTGTCATGGCAATGTGATTGGTCTGAGCCTGCCGCTGCTGCGGAGTATGCTCGGGGAGCTGGGCTACACCATCACTGATTTCTGGCGATCTAAGCAGGCCTGAACCACATGGATCCAGCACTGGGCCAGGTTGTCCAGATCATAGCCCCCCTCGAGACCAAAGAGGGTGAGTGGGGTCAGCTCCAGACAGAGGCTAGCCAGTGTGTAAAAGTCCTGAGGTTGCAGAGCCATGCCTGCCAACGGATCGCCCTGGGCACAATCAAATCCAGCACTGACCAGAAGCAAATCCGGACGAAACTGTTGCAGGAAGGGCAACACCTGAGCGGTCATGGCTCGTTCGTAGGCGGCCCACCCGGATCCTGCGGCCAGGGGCACGTTGCAGATATTGCCGTGAAAGCCAATTTCCGACTCAGCCCCCGTTCCCGGATAAAGGGGCCACTGGTGGAGCGAGACATAGGCCAGATGGGAATGCTGCTCCACCACTGCCTGGGTGCCATTTCCATGGTGAACGTCCCAATCCAGAATTGCCACGCGCTCCACCTGCGGCTGATCCAGAGCAGCCAGGGCGGCAATGGCGGCATTGTTGAACAGACAAAAACCCATTCCCCGCTGCGGTTCGGCATGGTGACCCGGAGGACGACAGAGCACAATGGCAGGTGCGCCCTGCGTTAAGACGGTGTGCACCCCCTCCAGCCAGCCCCCCACCGCTAAACAGGCAGCTTCATAGCTGCGGGGAGAAAGAACGGTATCACCATCCAGGTGTCCGCCCCCCCGAGCCGCCAGATCGGCAATCGCCCCGATGTACTCAGGGGGATGCACTCGCTGGATCTCATGGGTGGAGGCTGGGGAGGGAATGCGCCAGTCTAGCTCAGGGGCAAAGGGTGCCTGACGTAAAGCCTTGGTGATGGCTTCTAGACGGGCTGGACGTTCCGGATGGGTTAGACCCGTTTGGTGCTCCAGATAAGTGTCGGTGTAGAAAACAGGTAGCATGGCAACTCTCCACTACTGTGACATTTTCCATCGAAGTCCTTAACACAGGCCAGGGGATCCCTGTTAACCTGAACTATCAAACAGTACTTTTTTTGCCGGGTGAGCTGCCGCTGCAGATCTTGCCCCCTTCAGGCTCTCACTACCCCTATTGTCCAGGATCAGGAAGAGGTGACTGTGGCTACTGGTGGATTTGCTTTGGTGGATACCCTTCACCGTCTTGGCGTCAAGCATATCTTCGGTTATCCGGGGGGCGCCATCCTGCCCATCTATGATGAGCTTTACAAAGCAGAAGCTCAGGGCCTGATTCAGCATGTGCTGGTACGGCATGAACAGGGGGCTGCCCATGCTGCGGATGGCTATGCTCGGGCCACCGGACAGGTAGGAGTATGTTTTGGCACCTCCGGTCCGGGAGCCACCAACCTGGTGACCGGGATCGCCAACGCCATGATGGACTCCGTTCCCCTGCTGGTGATCACCGGACAGGTGCCGCGGCCCATGATCGGGTCAGATGCCTTTCAGGAAACCGACATTTTTGGGATCACACTGCCGATTGTCAAGCATTCCTATGTGGCCAGACGGGCGGAAGATATTCCTCGCATTGTGGCCGAAGCGTTTTACATTGCAGGCACCGGTCGGCCCGGTCCGGTGTTGGTGGACGTGCCCAAGGATGTGGGCTTTGAGGAGTTTGACTACACCCCAGTAACCGAGGTCAATATTCCCGGATACAAACCCACCGTTCGGGGTAATCCTCGTCAGCTTTATGCTGCTGCCAAACTGATCCAGCAGGCCCAACAACCACTGCTGTATGTGGGGGGCGGCGCAATTATTTCTGGAGCCCATGCAGAGCTGCAGCAACTGGCGGAGCGCTACCAGATTCCGGTGACCACCACCTTGATGGGGAAAGGGGCCTTTGATGAGAACCATGCTTTATCGGTAGGGATGCTGGGAATGCATGGCACCGC
Source organism: uncultured bacterium (assembly GCA_964392245.1). GTDB lineage: Bacteria > Cyanobacteriota > Cyanobacteriia > Thermostichales > Thermostichaceae > JAAUUJ01. The sequence continues at coordinate 34,980 of CAYMOX010000014.1, read as the reverse complement.
CTATGCCAACTTTGCGGTCACCGAATGTGATCTGTTGCTGGCCGTGGGGGCCCGCTTTGATGATCGTGTAACCGGCAAGCTGGAGGAATTTGCTCGCCATGCCCAGGTGATTCACATTGACATTGATCCGGCGGAAGTGGGCAAAAATCGTGCCCCTGATGTGCCCATTGTGGGCGATGTGAAAACAGTGCTGACGGATCTGCTGGCCCAGCTGGATAAGTTTGAACCGATTCCGGATCTCACCCGTGAGTGGCTGGTGCGGATCAATCGCTGGAAGCAAGACTATCCCCTGCAAATTCCCACCTACGACGATGTGCTTTCGCCGCAGCAGGTGATTGATGCCTTCCGTCGCCATGCTCCTCATGCCTACTACACCACCGATGTGGGGCAGCACCAGATGTGGTCGGCTCAGTTCCTGCGCAATGGGCCGCGGCAGTGGATCTCCAGCGCTGGCCTGGGGACGATGGGCTTTGGCTTCCCGGCGGCGATGGGGGTGAAGGTGGCCCATCCCGATGCAGAAGTGATTTGTATTAGCGGTGATGCCAGCTTCCAGATGACGTTGCAGGAGCTGGGAACCATCGCCCAGTACAACATTGCCACCAAAATTGCCATTATCAACAATGGCTGGCAGGGGATGGTGCGGCAGTGGCAACAGGCCTTTCATGGCGAGCGCTACTCCCACTCGGATATGGTCAAGGGCATGCCTGACTTTGTCAAGCTGGCAGAAGCCTTTGGCGTTAAAGGGATGCGCGTGGATCACCCAGATCAGCTGGAGACAGCCGTTGCCGAGATCCTGCAGCATCCGGGGCCTGTGGTGGCGGACTTTGTGGTGAAACGGGATGAAAATTGCTATCCCATGGTTCCCTCGGGTAAGGCCAATCATCAGATGATCGGGATTCCCGAGCGCAAGCTGGAGCGGGCGGCTGAACTGGTCTACTGTTCCCACTGTGGTTCCAAAAATCCCTCTATCCACAACTTTTGTGCCGAGTGTGGCACTAAACTCTAGTCCGGCTGGAAGCCAGGTCAACGCTAACTACCTACAGAGGCAGAGTACGCTAAGCTGGATTTACACAACTTAATAAGTAGTTGCGTAATGCCATTGCCGTCCGCTGCCCATTCTTTTTCCTGGCCTTCTCCTGATCTCCAGGATCGTTCCCCTTCCGATCCGGAGTCGCTGGGATGGGCGGAGTGGTTCCCCCTGGAGCGTATCTGGCAGGCCAGTCCTCAGCATCTGGATCAGGGTATACCTCCCCATATCCTGACGCCTGGATGGCAGTTGTTAGTGCTGGGGGATGGGTTTACCACCCGCAATTTGCAAATTCTTTCTGGACAGGCCATTGAGGTGCATCCCCTCTCCACTCAAGAGATGACTGCGGCTCAGGATCCCTCAGCCCCTTCTGAGCTTTCCCTGATCCAGCCACCGCTGTGCCGTCGTCAGGTGTGGTTGGGCACTCAAGCTCAACAGCCTCCGCTTCTCTACGCCACCTCCTGGTGGAACCGGGAGCATTTGCAAGCATTGATTCCCGAGCAGGGGCGACCGATTGGAGCCAATTTAGCCCAAGCGCGGCGGGAGATCTTCCGGCAAGTGTGTGGAGTTTATCTGGGATATTCTTCGCCTCTGGAGGATCTATTGCAGCAGCCTGGTCCCTTCTGGGGGCGCCACTATCTGCTCTGGCAGGGGCAGCAACCCATCACCCTGATTTATGAGGTCTTCTCCCCCCTCCTCTGTCGGTATCTAGGGCCTAGCATGGCTGACAATGCGGTTTAGGTGAGCAGGACAAGGAGCGATGATGGCAGCCAAGGCAGCAGGTAAGGCCCTTTCACTTCCGCTCCTGGATCGCTATCAACTGCGACGCAACCCCTGCTATCAGTTCTGGATGGGGATCCGCTTTTGGGGCTCCGGCTGGACTCTATTCTGGAGGTCGCCACGGCTGCAGTTGATCAGCCTGATTCCCATGCTCTTGACCGCAGGCTTATTCGCAGGAGTGACGGTCTTCAGTGTGAATCTTACCGGACAATTACTGGCGGCCCTGCCCGCAGCTCTACCCCTCTGGCTGGTGGATCTGATCGAGACCATCAGCGGGGGGCTAGTGTTTCTGCTGATCACCTATTTGCTGTTTTTTCCGATCATGTCCGTAATTGCTGGTCCGTTTCGGGAACTGTTGGCCAATCACACGCAGGTGTTGCTGACTGAGCACCCAGAGGAATCAGGGCTCAGCGGGCTTGCCATGCTTCTGGATTTAGTCCAGCTCTTGTTGCTGCAAATGGTGATGCTTCTGACTGCCTTTCTTGTTGGCTGGCTGGTGCCGGGGATTGGCCCGTTTCTCAGCCTGTTAATCTTGATTGGGCTCGCCAGTCTTGATCTTCTGGATCCAGCCCTGAGCATTCGGGGGTATCGCTTTCCGGACAAGGTGCATTTTCTCTGTCAGCACCGCGCCTTGTTAGCAGGGTTTGGTTTAATGTCCTACGTTTTACTCAGTTTGCCCTTGATTAATTTGTTGATCCTGCCTGTGGCTACTATTGGGGGAACCGTACTCGTGCTGGCTGTTCTAGGGGAGGAGGGCGAACCAGAGTAGGGATTCGGAGGCTACACCGTCAAACAAAAGCAGCTGTCCACTCGCCAACAGCTGCCTGTGATCAAAGTATTGTAGGGTGCTAATTCCGGGTTGGCTGTGAGCAATTAGCCCAGAATTTCTGCTGCCTGGATCTGCTCCACCTGCTTCTTCTTGAGGACGAGCATGATCTGAGCCAGGAGAATGGCCCCCAGGAAAGCCACCAGCCACTTGATGCGAGTGGGACTCTGCAACACCAGTTCCCGCTCCACCTGACCAAATCCCCCCACATTGGGATTATTGGTTAGAAACTGACCTTCCTCCACCGACTCACCTGCCGACACCAACAATTCAGGTCCGGGCGGGATCACCAGTGCCTTCAGGCCAGCATCTGACGTGAACGTGAGGACGCGGGTATTCGGATAAACCAGATCTTCCGCCTTGACCAGTGGCTCCAGATCTGCTGGCAGATCGGAGAAGGGATCTTCCAGGGTCAATACCTGATCGATGGTTCCTGTCACGGGTGCACGGAAGACATTGTTATTGGTCATGCTGCCATCAGGGTTCAGCTGACCCCGCCCGCGATTGCCTCCCACATACACCAGATACTTCATGAAGGTTGTTGAGGGATCCTGAGCTGGATCGGGGGCAACGACTGGAAACTCCAGATTTTGATACTCCTCACCCGGTAAAGGGCCTGCCAGGAGAATGTTGGGCTGTTCGTCACTGTAGGGAGTGATGTATACCCCTTCCATCTCTTCCCGTTGTTCGGGAGACATTTCCTCTTCACTGGCCAGGCGAAAGCCCTCCGGCAGGATCACCACCGCTCCCACATTCAGCCCCGATGGAGTTCCGTCTCCGATCAGTTGCTGCTTGGACAGGTCATAGGGAATTTTGACCCCGACATTAAAGATCTGACCTGGAATGACGGCCTGAGGAAGCTCCACCTGTACAGGCATCTGGGCCAGGTGACAGTTGGCGCAGACAATCTTACCCGTGGCTTCCCGCGGGCTATCGTAATTCATCTGGGCGTAATAGGGGTAGGCTGCCGCAGGCTTCATCCAAACAAAGCTCAATGCCAGGCAGGCCATCAAGGCAACTGCGAGTCGTTTCATCATCATGGCTTCTCAAACAGAAAAATAATCCAGGGATTAGACTTCACGAAAATCAGCCTCTTCCCAGGGGCTGAAGCGCACTTCATCATCCGCAACGGTTGTCTCCACCAATTCCAGAGAACGGGGGGCGGGTCCGCGGGTAACCTTGCCGTTAGGAGCATACTGAGAGCCGTGGCAGGGACACTTGAACATCCCTTCACCCGCGTTCCAGGGCACCACACACCCCAGATGAGTGCAAATGGCATTCAAGCCATAGTTGGCGACAGAACCGTCATTGATCACAATGTAAGTGGGGTCACCCTTGAGTCCCTGAGCAAGAACCCGATCGGTCCCCGGATGACTGGCCACCACAGCGCTGGCACTGAGGGGTTTGCCCACTTTGTCCTTGGCGACAACTCCCTTAGAACCTGCGCCACTGGTGGGGGGAATAAAGTAGCGCACTACAGGGTAAAGAGCCCCTAATACGACAACGCCGATGGAACCACCCAGAAGGGTATTCATGGCAACGCGGCGGCTCATGGGGGGGGCTTCAAACTTGCTTACTGCTTCGGTCATAACCTCAAAATGAGAAGATAAGGCGTATTGTTATTACGAATCTTGACAAGCGTCCCCATGCTAACTGAGATTCGGAGAGCAAAGATGTTAAAAAATGTAAATGGATATGACAGGGACTGAGCTGCGACAATTGTTGTTGGAGAAGTGGGGTCGCTCCTATGATCTGCAACTGCGGCGGGTGGGAGAGCGAATCCTGCTGCTGGTGATGTGGAAGTTTCTGGAGCAATCCTCCTTCCCGCTTTCTGAGCAAGAGTACATCCAGCATCTGGATGGCATCGCTGCTCATCTGCAGGCCTGGGGGGTGAGTGAGCGGGTGGCCCATGAGATCCTGGCCTGTCAGCAGGGGCCCCGATTGGGGAAAGCGGTTACGATTCGCCTGAACCTGAGTGGGTTGGGGGAGCGGGCATCAGAATGGCTGCTCTAGGCTTTAGCGGGGCAGAAGTCAGGGATCTGAGTTGTCAAGTTATACTGAGCTTGTGTGGAATCCTTGCTCCTCCCATGAGGTGACTGGCACCACCCCAGCGAACTCAGCGTGCAGAAGGGTTGAGTTCCCCTCAAATCAGCTGTTATTTTCTGTGTTACTGCTCAAGGATTCTGGCATGAGTTTTTGGAAGGGGTTGTTTGGTTCGGATGCAGCCACGGCAGTGAAGAACCCCAGTAGACAGGAAGAATTACCGTATTCCACAGAACGGATCTTTTTCAGCACGGATCGGGAGCTGGATCTGTACGAACTGGAGGAGCTCTGTGATGCGGTTGGTTGGTCGCGCCGTCCTTTGCACAAAGTCAAGAAGGCATTGCAGCATAGCTTTCTGGTGGTGACCATGTGGAGGCAGCAGGGCAATTACAAACGTCTGATTGGGTTTGCCAGAGCCACCTCGGATCACGCCTTCAATGCCACCCTTTGGGATGTAGTGGTGCATCCCGATTATCAGGGAAAAGGATTGGGGAAAGCCCTGATGGATAAAGTGATCCGTGAGTTGCGGGCTCAGGACATTAGCAACATTACGCTCTTTGCCGATCGAGGTGTGGTGGAGTTTTACGAGCGCCTGGGATTTACTCCTGATCCTGAGGGGATTAAAGGTATGTTCTGGTATCCCAGCCGATGAATAGTGGGGCTCCGCAACGCTACCCCTGTGTGATCCTGCCAGGGTATCTCGCTGCCGCCAGCGAATATGTGCCTCTACAAGCGCAGTTGCAAGCAGGGGGATGGGCCACTCGGATTGTGCCTTTAACAGTGAGGAGCTGGTTGCCCACCCTGGGGGGACGCTCGGTTGCACCGATCCTAGAGCAGTTGCAGGCGACAATTCAAACCCTTTGGACGGAACAAGGTGTGGAGAAGATCAACCTGATTGCCCATTCGGCGGGGGGCTGGATTGCCCGCATCTTTCTGGGAGATGTGCCCTATTTTGACGAGTCCTGGTCGGGTCGGTACCAAATCGCCACATTGATTACCCTGGGGACACCCCACACCAGTTGTGAACCCTGGACGCGCCGGAATCTCGACTTTGTGAACTCCCACTATCCTGGGGCTTTTTGGCCTGAGATCAACTATGTATGTGTGGCAGGCACCGCCATCCACGGACGCAGATTGCCCTGGAGGGCACTGAGGACCGCAGAGGCCCGTTCCACCTGGTTAGCCTACAACAGCTACCGTCAAACAGCAGGGGAAGGAGAGATCGCTGGGGATGGAATTACCCCTGTTGCCGCTGCCCATCTTCAGGGAGCTGTCAACATCACCTTAGGGGAGGTATATCACTCACCGCGAGGGGGGCGGCGCTGGTATGGTTCTCCCGACGTCCTTCCCGACTGGATGCCTTATCTGGAATAGATCTCACCCTTGCGCCTCCCAACGCCCTGACAGACGGCCCTCATCGGACGATTTAGAGGGAGGTATAAATTACCTGCAGCAATCCCGTCTCGTAAGGGATCACCGCCTGCAACTGGAACCATTGATTCAGCAGCTTCGGGGTCTGGAGCAAAGGAATCCCCTGACCCAACAGGACGGGATGAATCGAAAGCACCAGCCGATCAATGAGGCGATGTTCCGCAAAGCTGCCGATCAACTCTCCGCCCCCCACCACCCAGAGATGCCCCGGACTGCTCTCCCGCAGTGACGCCACCCATTCCGGTAAATTGCCACTGACAAACTTTACATGCTGATCCTGCTCTCCCTGGCGGGCGCGAGACACTACAAATCCCTGCTTCTGCCCGTAAGGATACTCACCAAAACGAAGAACCTGTTCATAAGTTTTCCGGCCCATAATCACCGTGCCAACCATTGCAAAGAAGTCGGTATAGCCATAATCCTGATCAGAAAATAGCCAATCTATTTCTCCAGAAAGGGTGGCAATATAACCATCCAGACTGGTGGCGATAAATACCTGCACCTGATTCACTGCCCTTCCATCCGGCGATCAATCGTGATCATCAGAGTTTGTCTATTGTTCTTCTTTCTGTCATTGAGTGTACGCTAATCCCATAGCATGCTCAAGGGAAGGGTCCCAGTTAGAAAACTGACCTCAGGCGCTCCCAGCCAGTGAGATCCATTTTTTAGACTAAATCATATCTTCGACTCCAGACTCAATATCAGGACAGTCAACAATGACCCCACTAACATCGGCTCGCAGTACCGAAGCAACCACGACACTGTTGACAATTTTTCAGTTACTGGCAGAGCAACACCCCCGCCTGACGGCCCTCCGCGATCCCCACAGTGCACCTGAAGTTGAGCTGACCTATGGGGAACTCTTTCAACAGATCCAGGGGTTTGCAGGCGGGTTACAGTCATTGGGACTGCAGGTGGGAGAACGGGTGGCTCTGTTTGCCGACAATAGCCCCCGCTGGTTGGTGGCAGATCTGGGCACGCTGTTTGCGGGTCTGGTGAATGTGCCGCGCAGTTCCCAGGCGGATCCTCAGGAGCTGCAGTTCATTCTGCGCAATACAGGCTGTACCGCCCTGATCGTGGAGGACCACAAAACACTGCAAAGATTGGGTCTGAGCAAGCAAGAATTGGGGATTCAGCACCTGATCAGCCTGAGCGATGCCTCCATTCCCGATGGTTTCTCTTTCTCCGATATCTTACGTCGCGGCCAGGAACAAACATTTATTCCCCCAGCGCTGGATCGCTCCCAGTTAGCAACGATTATTCATACTTCTGGGACGAGCGGGCATCCCAAAGGCGTTATGCTCAGCCACGGAAATATCATGCACCAGGTGGAGTGCTGTGACTCTGCCATTCAACCTGAACCTGGCAATAAAGTGCTCTCAATTTTACCCACCTGGCATGTCTATGAACGCGCCTGTGAATATTTTCTCCTCAGCCGTGCCTGCACCCTGATCTACACGGATCGCCGCCACATCAAACAGGATCTGCAGCGGGAGGAACCCCACTATTTAATTGTCGTTCCCCGTATCTGGGAAAACGTTTACGAGGGTGTGCAGCGACAGTTCAAAGAGAAGAGCCCATTGATGCAACGGATCATCCACCTCTGCCTGGAGGTGAGCAAACATTACATCCTGTCCCGCCGGATTGCCCGCAACGAATCCATTGCCCACTACCACTGCTCCCCCTTCAGACGTCTACTGGCAGGGGTGCAACATCGTCTCTTGTTCCCGCTGCATCGAATCGCAGATCTGGTGATTTATCGCAAAGTGCGGCAGGCTGTGGGTCCGAATCTCAGGCATACCATCAGTGGCGGTGGCTCCTTACCTGCTTACCTGGATCTCTTTTATGAAATTGTAGGGATTTCGATTTTAAATGGGTACGGACTCACCGAAACCTCACCCGTTGTAGCCTGTCGCCGACCCGAGAAGAATGTTCGGGGCACCGTGGGCCCAGCATTTCCCAAAACCGAACTCCGCATTGTCGATCCAGACAGCCACCACCCCCTGCCTCAAGGACAACAGGGATTGATCCAGGCGCGAGGGCCACAAATTATGCAGGGTTACTACAGCGATCCTGATGCCACTGCCAAGGTTCTTTCGCAGGAAGGCTGGTTTAGCACTGGGGATCTGGGCTGGCTCACACCCGATGGTCATCTGGTCATCAGTGGCCGCGCCAAAGATACGATCGTCCTTTCTAACGGAGAAAATATTGAACCCCAACCCCTGGAGGATGTCTGCAGCCAGAGCCCTTACATCAGCCAGATGGTGGTGGTTGGCCAGGATGAAAAACACCTGGGAGCCCTGATCTATCCCAATCTGGAGGCCATTCAGGAATGGGCCAGCACTCAGGGGCTGCCTGACACGGACCCGTTGCAAACCCCAGCCGTCCGCTCCCTGATCCTGTCTGAGTTACGTCAGCGCATCCGCAACCGACCCGGCTACCGTGCCGATGATCAGGTGCAAGACTTTCGCTTTATCTCTGAACCCTTCAGCATTGAAAACGGCTTGCTCACTCAAACCTTGAAGGTGAAACGGCGCCAGGTGACTGAACGTTATCAGCATCTGATTACCGATCTGTTTAGCTCTACTGCACGGCGATGACCCCAGCTGACGATCCCCTACAGCAGCTCCTCACTTCTGTATCCTCCAGCAGCAAATACCGTCATCTCAGCCCCGATCTGATCCGTGCCATCGGGACTGAGGAACTGGAGAAGCGCAAGCAACTCAAGGCAGCGATTAAGGCCACCAAAGCCAAGTTGCACCAGATTGGAGGAGCTTACCTGCCAGGAACACCGGACTATCTGCGCTGGCGCCAGGACTTGGTGCAGGCTTCTGGCCATTCAACCGATCTGAAAACCACCTGCCTGCGTATTATGAATCACCATCTTTCTACGCGGGAGCGGATCCCGATTCTGGAGCAGTTTTACCAGAACCTGTTTCAACACCTGCCCCCCATCCACTCTATTTTAGATCTGGCTTGTGGCCTCAACCCTCTGGCTTTACCCTGGATGCCTCTGCCCCATGGAGTTACTTATTATGCCTGTGACATCTATGGGGACATGATGGATTTCATTGCCGATGCCCTGCAAATTATGGGGATCTCTCAACAAACCTGGGTTCAGGACATCAGTCATACCTATCCTGACGTCGCTGTGGATGTAGCATTCCTGCTCAAAATCCTCCCTTGTCTCGAACACCAGCAGAAGCATTCAGGGTTGGATCTGCTAAGAGGGTTACGTACTTCCCAGATGGTGATTTCTTTTCCAGCTTACAGCCTCACAGGCAAATCTAAAGGAATGCCAGCCTCCTACGATCGCCAATTTCGCACCCTGATCAGAGAGGAAGGATGGTCGATCCAGCAATTCTGCTTTACCTCAGAAATGGTTTATCTGGTCACAAAACCCTAGGCAGACAGTCAAGGGCATGGACGTTATAATCACTGCAAAGCTTTCCCAGGATTCCATGTCTGAGCATCCTCATCCGGATCGGTTGGAACGGCTCCTTGCTTTGGTGATCTCAACCCAGCAAGAAACGGAAACCTCTTACCAGGGATGTGCTGCTCGGCTAGCAGAGAAGTCGCTTTTACTGGTTACCACTGGTGAGCGGATCAAGGCCCATGTGGAGACACTACAGACGTTGGTCCAGCAGGTTAACCACAATCGTGCCCGCCTTACTTCACAGCAGGATCGCCAGGAATCCTCACTGGCTGAAGTGTCTCGTTGGCTGAAGAAAACATTACGAGATCCCAAGCATCGCCTGGATCAGTTTTGATCTGTCAACCTCAGTCCGAGTAATCCTGCTGTCATCCACAAACGATGCTAAAATAAACCTGCACTTCGGGATGTAGCGCAGCTTGGTAGCGCATCTGCTTTGGGAGCAGAGGGCCGCAGGTTCGAATCCTGTCATCCCGACTCAGATCTTGAACATTTCCCCAGCCGCTCTTATAGTGGTTTTTTCACTCTTAGCAAGGGTTTCAGAGATCGGGGTCTTCTGGAGATCGGGAACTTATCCGCTGTAGAGAAGTGAAAAGATCGGCAGAGTTCCAGGGAGTTTGAGGGTGTAATTGGTGTAAATTAGTAGCTCATTGAAGATACTGGTGCTCCTGCCAAGGGTTTTCGACTTGCTCTCGGTGCCCTTATTATTAAGGAAACGCTGGGCACCAGTGACCGTGAGACTCTAGAACAGATCCGCGAGAACCCGTATCTACAATATTTTTTGGGCTTGAGTGAGTTCTGCGATACTCCACCTTTTGACTCGTCAATGTTCGTGCATTTTCGCAAGCGACTGCCTCTGGAGATGGTGTTGAAGATCAATGAGTTCGTGGTTCTACCAATGCTGGACACTGACACCCATGAGCTGCAGTTAGAGGAGTCAGAGTCATTGCCCGATGCTAACCGTGATGACCCGCCCTCTGGCTTTCCCTTGAGAGGAGAACTTCTTTTAGACGCCACCTGTGCTCCCGCTGATATTTGTTATCCCACTGACTTAGATTTATTGAATGCCGCACGAGAATACACAGAAACTATGATTGACCAACTCCATCAGCAATGACCTGGCCATAAGAAACTGCGTACCTACCGTCAACTTACCCGTAAGTCCTATCTTGCAGTTGCCAAGAAACGTCGACCAACCCATCAACAGCTCCGTCAAGGGAAAGGGAAACAACTGCGTTACCTGCGTCGAAACTTAGGCCATATTGACAAGATGGTAGAGATGGGCGCTTCGTTAGCAGGGCTGGGTAAGCGTCTTTCTCGCTTGTTGCTGATTGTGAGCGAAGTGTACCGACAACAGCAATTAATGTATGAACAAAAGGTGCAACGAATTGAGGACCGGATAGTCAGCTTAGCTCAACCGCATGTGCGACCGATCGTACGAGGTAAAGTAGGTCAGGCGGTGGAATTTGGAGCTAAATTATCGGCAAGCAGTGTAGAAAGTTATGTGTTTTTAGAGCGATTCAGTTGGGATAACCACAATGAATCAGTAGATTTAATCGAGCAGGTGGAACGGATCTCGAGAGCGGTTTGGGCACTATCCGAAGTCTGTGCATGCTGACAAAATCTATCGAACGCGAGCAAATATAAAGTGGTGCAAAGAGTGAGGTATCCGACTCAGCGGTCCCTCATTAGGCAGACCAAGACAAGGCCCTAAACTTAAAGCTGAGCTGAAGAAACAAACGCGAGAAGATGAGAAATTGCGAGTCGAGATTGAAGGCAAGTTTGGGCAGGCGAAACGGCGATTCAGTCTGAGTCGAGTACAGGCGAAGTTAGCAGAAACGGAAGCGACAGCGATTGCCGTGATCTTTTTGGTGATGAATCTGTGTCGGCGGCTGCGCCGCATCCTTTTTTTATGGCTATTCGAATGGTTGAGGGATATGGAAAGAGCTCTAAAGAACTTTTTAGGAGTAACCAAAGCATGAAGGCTTCCTGAAGATGAACATTGTTTGTAGAGACTGACATTCCCCTGACAAAATATTTCTCTCCATCCTGATCTTCCGACGTTTTTCAGCAAGCCCTAAGTAGCTTACTCCAGTACTTCAACAGATGGGAACGACAGGAGCTGCGCTTTCCTGCGAACACAGTGATCCAGCGCTGACTTTGCTTGCATCCACAGGTCATCTTTCTTGAAGCAGTAAGGGAGTGAATCTGAATGTTACGAAATGCAATAAGAAGTCTATGGTAGCCTGGGCTTAATGATTCTTGGCTAGAGGCCCCTATGTTGAAACAACGAGTTACCACGATCTCATTAGTTAGCATCATCGCTACTGGCTTACTGAGTTGTGGGGATGACGAGGGCGGCGCTTTTGTAAGTCCACCGAATCAAGTCCCCAGCGTCTTTGTCTTTAGTCCCCCCACAACCCTTGCCTTTGGTCAATCGGTTCTTCTGGATGTGGAGGTGCGCACCCCCGCAGGAGCCCGTAGCTTTGATTACCTGCAGATTGAATCTGTGGATCCTCTGGGACAGATCACCTCCTTCTTTAGCCTCAATGCCACAGACTTTGGTAGCTGTTTTGGAGGTGCGACTTTTTGTGCTAGTGACAACACGATTGGATTTGAGATCCCCCCTTTGGGTCCTTCAGGAACCTGGACATTGACAATCACAGCCTTTGATCAGAATAATCAAGCTGGATCGAGAACCGTGTTCATTAATGCCGTGTCTTTTTAGCCTCTCTCTCAAGCACGCATAGGAGGGTTGATCATGACGGAGTCTTTGCCTGCCCAAATCTATGAGTTTGATCAGTCTCAAAATAAATTGATTCAGCAGTTAGCCAACCGCATGAATTTTGTTGCTTATGTGGGCCTCATCTCTGGGGTGGTAGCTATTGTGGGGGGCTTATTTGTGGCGGTTCTTTCGGGTGCCAGTGCCGAAGATCAGAGGGAACTGGGGGTTCTTGTGGGAGACGCGCTCAGCAGTATTTTGCAGGGTGGATTCCTGGTGATCATCGGTTTCCTAACTCAGCAGGCGGCGGCAGCCTTCAACAAGGTGGTGGAAACTCAGGGAAATGACATTGACTACCTGATGCGGGCTCTGGGAAATTTGAAGGTGATCTACACCATCCAGTTCTGGTTGTTTATTGTGGCCTTTGCTTTGATTGGCGTGTTTCTGGCAATTGCCATCATTGGCTTCTTCCTGGCTGCGGCCTGATCCCAGACGGATTGGATTTACCCCCAGCGACCCGTGACATAGGGTCGAGTCAAGCCATCCGATTGCGTGTGACCCAGCGAGCCAGGAGACTGCTCAGCAGCACCAGGATCACCAGGATCAGGGCTCCAGCCCAGGCCAGTTCCTGCTGGGGTTGAAAGGGCATGGTGGCAAAGTTATAGATCAGGACCGATAAAGTGGCGATGGGTTCAAACAGCCGCTCTGGCCAGTATAGAGAAAAGAGGGCGGTGAAGATCAGGGGAGCTGTTTCTCCTGCAGCCCGAGCGATGGCCAGGGTGGAGCCAGTGGCAATGGCGGGAGCAGCGGCAGGCAAGACCACTCTAACGATCGTTTGGGAGTCAGAGGCTCCCGACCCCAAGGAAGCCCAGCGCAAATCCTGCGGCACCAGCTGCAGAGCTTCATCTGTGGTTCGGATCAGGGTGGGTAGCATCAGGATCGCCAGGGCAACCGCCCCCGCAACCGCTGAATAACCCGTGAATTGAGTCCGTACCAGCAGCCCGTAGACAAAGACCCCAATGATGATCGAAGGCACTCCACTCAGGATGTTGGTGGCAAACCGGATCCAGCGGTTCAGGCTCTGGCTGCGACTGATCTCCGACAGATAAACCGCCGCAAGAATTCCCACAGGTAAAGCCATCGCAGATGCCAGCCCCACCACGATCAGCGTTCCCAGCAAGGCGTTGGCCAGACCCCCCTCATGATACCCAGGCGGCGGCGGCAATTGGGTCAAGAGATCGAGATTCAGTCGTGCCAGTCCCTTGATCAGCACGTAGATCAGGACCAGCACCAGAGGGATCAGAGTCAGGATCAGGCAGAGCAATGCCAGAATGGTAAAGCCCCCATGGGTCAGAGCACGAAAACTGCGAGGCTGTTTCTTCAGCATGAACCTGGCCGGAGATGCATCATTTAAGTGTACGGGGCCCTCACTCGCCTTACGATCAGATCTGCCAGGACATTGATCCCCAGGGTCATGAGCAGCAGCACCAGAGCTGCATACATCAAGGCTGCGATCTGGAGACCTCGGGCTTCAGTAAATTGGGTAGCCAGCAGAGACGCAATCGTATTGGCAGGGGCCCAGAAGGAACGGGGGATCTGGTTGGCATTCCCGATCAGCATGGTGACCGCCATCGTTTCCCCGAGAGCACGACCCAGGGCTAGCATGACTCCCCCAAAGATGCCTGGAAAAGCAGCAGGGATCAGAACGCGAAAAAGAGTGCCCCAGCGGCTGGCTCCCAACCCCAGGGAGGCTTGTCTTAACTCCTGAGGCAGAGCCGTGAGGGCATCGCGAGAGATGGCTGCAATAATGGGCAGGATCATGATTGCCAGCACCACAGACGCGGGCAGCAACCCAGGCCCTATCGGAGGAGTACTGAACAGGGGGATCCAGCCCAGGTGACGATGCAACCAGGACTCAACCTGCAACAGGGCGGGGATCAGAATAAAGATGCCCCAGAGACCATAGACCACACTGGGGATCGCTGCTAAGAGTTCCACCATCAAGACACCGATCTGTCGGCCAGGACCGGGCAAAAAATCCTCTGCCAAAACAATGGCACTCCCCAAGCCCAGGGGCAAAGCCAGGAGTAGAGCCAGTCCTGAACTGGCCAGGGTTCCCAGGATCATGGGCAGAGCCCCAAACGTTTCCCGTCCCTGCACCGAATTCCATTCCGTTCCGACTAAAAAATTCCAGCCTAGATCCGTGATGGCTGGCCACGCCTGGACCACCAGGGTAAGGGTCATGCTCAGGAGGAGAAGCCCCACCGTCAGGGCAGCCACCATCGTCAGGAATTTAAAGATGGCATCCACAGGTCGGAGTGAAGAGAACCGATCCTGAACGGGACGTGAGCGGGGAGTCTGCTGATCTGTGGTTTTCATCGCGGTTCAAGATAGGTGGGGGAAGAGATAGAATTTGGCGTTACCGTGATGGAGTATTCACGATCTCATGGAAGTTCCTGGAGGAGAGAGGCAGATCTCTACTCTTTGCACAAAAAAAAGCTACTGAACAGATCAGTAGCCCAGATGGTGCAACCCAGAAAAGTTTTTTAGCGAGTGGATAAGCTGTAGGATCCTGTTGCTGAGGCGTTGTAGCTGGTTACCCGAACGATGTAGGAAACCCCCGAACTGGTGGTAAAGGTGATGCGGGAGTTGGTGGTGAAGCTACTGACATCATCATTCTGGGCAATTACACTGCCGGTGCTGGCATTGATCAGTTGCAGGTAGGTATCAAACCCAGAGCTACTCAGATCAATTTGCACCCGTTGTCCAGAGGAAATGCCTGTGAGGCGATAATCATCTCGATAGGCACCACTGCGGGTGGGATTGCTCAGATCGCTGCTGGACAGACTTCCAGAGGTGGAACCGGGCACCGCAATTGAGGGTCCACTGGGGGTGGGGGTGGGACTGGAGGTGGAGCGGGTGCTGAGGCTGTAGGATCCGGTGTCGTTATTGTCATAGCTGGTGACTCGGACAATGTAGCTGACTCCAGAGCTGGCGGTGAAGCTAAGGCGAGAGTTGGTGGTGGAGCTGCTAGCATCGTCGTTTTGGGCGATCACACTGCCGGTACTGGCATTGATCAACTGCAGGTAGGTATCGAAGCCGGAACTACTGAGATTGATCTCAATCTGTTGCCCTGCAGTTACACCCGTGAGGCGGTAATCATCCCGATAGGTGTTACTGCGCGTGGGATTGCTGGGATCCGATGTGCTTAGGCTGCCGTTCAAGGTTTGAGGAACAGCAATGCTGGCGTTACTGGGAGCCGAGGTTGGGCTGGGGGTGGGAGTGGGGGTCGGGGTGGCCGGACCCATCTGACTATTGATCCAGCTCACATAGGTTGCCACGCGGGTGTAGACCCCATATTTGCCAGGGCGAGCACAGCCATCTCCCCAGCTCACTACCCCTGCAGAGACCCAACCGGATCCATCCTGAACCATCAAGGGTCCGCCACTGTCTCCCTGGCAGGAATCCTTCCCTCCTTCCGGGAACCCAGCGCAGAGCATATCAGACTTGATCACGCCATTGTAAACAGAAGGTGCATTGCAGGTGGAGTTGGAAACGATGGGAAGGGTGACCTGTCGCAGGGTATTAGAGTCAGATCCGCCTTCAGAGGTTGCCCCCCAACCCACCACGGTTGCATTCACGCCAGGAGCAAACAAAGAGGTGTTGTTCGGATTCACCAGGGGGAGGGTGGGCTGGCTAGAGGGGGAAGACAGACGTAAGAGAGCAATGTCATAGCCATTGGCGGGCCCCCGGAAGGCTCGGTAAGACGGATGGATCACGACCTGAGCCACATCTTTGCGCTCTCCACTGCTGCTACTTAAGGTGGTGGACCCCAGCACAACATCTAGACTGCTGGCGGAAACAGGACGGTTCCGAGCGTCAAACAAGCAGTGGGCAGCGGTCAGCACCCAGTCGGGTCGGATCAGAACCCCTCCACAAAAATTTCCACTGGCAGGATTGGAACTGCTGGCACTCACCAGTGCTGCGGCCCAGGGCCAACTGCCGGAGCTAGCTTGTGTGCCGCCCACGATCAGTTCACTACCTAAAGCATCCTTTTCAGGCTCAGGAATGGCTGCAGCCACCTGATCTTCAATGTCGGGAAAGGGATTGGTGGCGGTGGGGGCGGCGGAAGAACATCCCGCCAGCAAAGTCAAGAACAGAGCAGAGATGAGGCGAGAACGCATAGGAGTTAAGAAGGGGTTAAGAGAACATCATGAATACTATCATTCCTCCCTCGGAGCTACGTGTATCCCAGGAAACATGTGGTTAATTTTAGGTAAAGAAATGATTAATCTGGTCCAGCTCCTGCTGCCCAGAGAGTTTCTCTTGCACAAGCAAGCCATCAATCATTTTCAGATCCTCCGCCGCCCATACCAAAGCTTGAATTCTCTGGCTCAACCGATCCTTGTCGATAGGATGGAATCGGTCTCAGATTGCAGAGGACAGCCTCATGACCACCACAGGGAAACCAAGGGTGATCCCCACCACCTGGGCGATTATTCGTCTGTTGCGCTGGCATAAGCCCACAGGTCGATTGATCTTGATGGTTCCAGCACTTTGGGGGGTATTTCTGGCGGGGCAGGGGACGCCTCCCTGGAGTTTGGTGCTGGTGATGATCCTGGGAACGGTTGCCACCAGTGGGGTGGGGTGTGTGGTGAATGATCTTTGGGATCGAGATCTGGATCCGCTGGTGGAGCGGACTCGCACCCGGCCTCTGGCTTCACGGGAACTGTCGGTGATTGTGGGTGTGGTGTTCCTGCTGATGGGTTTGGAGTGTGCGCTGATCCTGAGTAGTTTCTTGAATCCCACTACTTTTTATCTTTGTGTCGCGGCTGTCCCTGTGATCCTTCTTTACCCCGGAGCCAAGCGGGTCTTTCCAGTGCCGCAACTGGTGTTAGCCCTGGCCTGGGGATTTGCGGTGTTGATCAGCTGGACTGCAGTTACAGGTCAAGATCCAACCCGACCGATCTGGGAACCTGCCCCTGGTTTTCTCTGGGCCGCCACGATCCTCTGGACTCTGGGGTTTGACACTGTGTATGCTCTTTCGGATCGAGAAGATGATGAGCGGGCTGGGATCCATTCCAGTGCGCGTTTCTTTGGTCAGCTAACCCCGACAGCCGTTGGTCTTTTTTTCCTGGGGACAGCGATCCTTTTACTCTGTACTGGCTTGAGTCTTGGCCTCCATTTTACTTACTATGGGACTCTGATCCTGGCTGGGGCTGGCTGGATCTGGCAAACCTGGAGACTGCATGACGTTAATCATCCCCGTTCGCTCTATCCATTTATTTTTCAATGCAATGTGGCTCAGGGGTTTGTTCTGCTTTTGGGCATGATCTCGGGTTCCCTATTGAATTAACTTGCCTCCGAGATGACCCGGTTCAGTCTCAGAACCTATTTTTTCTTTCATCTCTTATTAAGAGGTAGTTTTTCCGAGCAAGATTTGCCCAGAGAAGTGATTTGATGGTGAAAAGACTTAGAAGCATGAATTAGATAGGCTCAACCCGGATCAGATGATCCAACCGGATCACTGTTCCACCCTGTAATTTCAGAAACTCTTCTCCCGATTGGGTGTAAACATCCACGATCTGATCCTGAACATCGACTTCTTCTCCTGCTTCATTGGTGTAGATAACGACGCAGATCCGGCGCAGGGTGGCATAAGCTAGCAGATGATCGTGGAGATCGCAGCTGATGGGGGTGTAAGGTTTCTCAGCCATGCTGCCTCCCGATTAGAAAAGATTCCTTAAGGATCCGAAACATCCTACGATAGAGGTGCTGCATCCGAGGCCCGTCTGTCATGAGCAAACCTGTTGTCATTGCCCCCTCGATCTTATCTGCTGACTTCAGCCGTCTGGGTGAGGAAGTCAAGGCAGTGGACGAAGCGGGGGCGGATTGGATCCATGTGGATGTCATGGATGGACGCTTTGTTCCGAATATCACCATTGGCCCTCTGGTGGTGGAAGCCCTGCGACCTGTGACCAGCAAACCCCTGGATGTGCATCTGATGATCGTGGAGCCCGAGCGCTATGTGGCTGACTTTGCCAAAGCGGGGGCGGATCACATCTATGTTCACGCTGAAACCAGTGCCACCACTCACCTGCACCGCACCCTGGGTCAAATTAAGGATCTGGGCAAGAAAGCAGGTGTCGTCCTCAACCCCGGTAGTCCTCTGCAGTTGATCGACTATGTGCTGCAACTCTGCGACATGGTGTTGATCATGAGCGTGAACCCCGGTTTTGGAGGTCAGAGCTTTATTCCGGAAGTGGTGCCCAAGATCCGGGAACTGCGTCGCATGTGTGATGAGCGCGGTTTGGATCCCTGGATCGAGGTGGATGGAGGTCTGAAAGCCAATAACACCTGGCAGGTGCTGGAAGTGGGAGCCAATGCCATTGTGGCGGGATCCGCTGTGTTCAAGGCTCCTAGCTATGCCGAAGCGATTGAAGGGATCCGCAATAGCCGTCGGCCAGAATTGGTCACCGCCTAACTCGCTTGCCCATCCAGATCCTGTAGGCGCTCTCGGATCATCTGGGTAAATAACGCAAGATCCGATTCAGCGGGGAGATAGACACCACCTTGACTAAAGGCTCTGGATCCCACTCCCTGTTGAGCTAATTCACAGACTTCCCAGTCCTGACGATTGATCAGATCAAAAATGGCAACGGCATCCGAGGGATCAAACTCTGGATCCTGGACCGTCCTGTCTTCAAACAGCCACTCACAGGTTACCCGCGTTTGAATCGGACTCAGGGGCTGAGCTTGATGGATCACCACCTGATCTGGGAGCAGGTTGATCATCAGATTGGGATAGATGACAAAGCCGTAATAGGCGCGCTGATCCTCTGGGCGGAGGTTTGCAAAGATGGGGAAGTGACTGCGACCACTCCTACTGAAGGCTTCCACCTGCTCAGCGAGTTGGGTGCCCACTCCCGTTCCAGCCAGATAGGATCCTCCCTGACGAAACCCTGGTAGGAGGCGGCAGAGTTCTGGGTGGACATGGGTGCAGTGGTAGCATTCCAGAAAGTTTTCCAGGATCAGTTTCCAGTTCGCCTCAACAGTGTAGGAGATCTTTTTCCCGGTTCTGAGTTGTTCCCAGGGATAAGCCGCGAAGACTTCCCACATTCCCATGCGTTCCAGAATGAAAGGGCGCACATGCTCCTGCAGAGGGGTTGGATGGTCAGAAAGATTGATCCAGACCATCCCCTGCCAGATTTCCAGGTTCAGAGGGATCAGGCTAAATTGACTGGGATCAAATTCTGTCAGCGCTGTCGCGTTGGGAGCCGAGATCAGTGATCCGTCCAACCCATACCCCCAGGCATGATAACGACAGCGGAGAACACTGAGTGATCCTGATGCTTCAGTACAGAGACGGGAGCCCCGATGGCGGCAAACATTGTAAAAGGCCCGCAACTGCTGATCCTGTCCCCGCACCAGAATGATATTCTCCCCGCCTACATTGATGCACTTGAAATTTCCAGCGTCAGGAAGATCTTCCGGACGAGCGACATAGATCCACATCCTGGAAAAAAGCTGTTCTTGCTCTTTAGCAAAGATCGCAGGATCGGTATAAACATAGCCTGGAAGCGTCTGGGTAAGAATAGCAGTTGTCATTGCATAATCCGGTCTGGCAGGGCAAAGGTTCTCAACCCACCTTAGATCAGAATGAAACACCCCCATGACTCTGGGTGGAGGGTTTGGGGGTGAGAGAAGGATCGGGTTACTTATTGGGCTGAGGGGTCATGCGCAGATAGGGTTTGATCTCGTTTACACCCTTAGGAAACTTCTGCTTGGCTTCCTCGGTAGAGATAGAGGGAACTACGACTACATCATCGCCATCCTGCCAGTTTACAGGGGTGGCCACCCCGTAGTTGTCGGTTAACTGCAGAGAGTCCAGGACCCGCAGGATCTCCTGAAAGTTGCGCCCCGTCGCCGGGGGGTAAGTGATCGTTAGGCGTAGTTTCTTCTGGGGATCGATCACAAAAACCGTCCGCACCGTGAGGCTGGGGTTGGCATTGGGGTGAATCATGCCGTAGAGCTGAGAAACACTCTTGTCCGCATCGGCAATGATCGGGTAATTCACAGTGGTGGACTGGGTTTCATTGATATCCCCGATCCAACCTTTATGGGATTGCTCATCATCCACACTCAGAGCGATCACTTTGGCATTGCGTCTAGCAAATTCATCCTTGAGCCTGGCCACTTCTCCCAGTTCTGTGGTGCAAACCGGGGTGTAATCTGCGGGGTGAGAAAAGAAAACAACCCAGCTACCTCCTGCCCAGGTGTAGAAGTCAATGTCGCCCTCAGAAGATTTTTGAGAAAAATTAGGAACGGTATCGCCCAGTTGAAGTGTCATTGTTAACCTCCTTGGTATTCTGCTCGACCTGATGTGTCGTGACTGTATCAGTGAGCCTGGACACAGGGTGGAGCGACGGCAATCTAAAGATGCAAGACCTTCATCCTAGTCCAGCGATGATCTGCATCCCAGTCATCATTCATCATGACTTTAGTTAATGATCCTGAGAAGACTCTGAGGTTCCTCACGGCTGAGGCGGTTCACTTCTAGGGTTACGATGAAGGCGGTTTTGCGACGGTAAACTCAATGGCCGCACCCCTCAGTGAGCAAGTTGTCTTGATTTCTGGAGCCTCCTCCGGCATTGGTGAAGCGCTGGCTTTACGTCTGGCCGAGAGTAAATGCAAGATGGTGCTGGCCGCTCGTCGGGAAGGGGTGTTGCAAACGGTGAAGGATCTGGTGATCCGCAAAGGTGGAGAGGTGCTGGTTGTCCCCACCGACATGGCCGATCCGCAGCAGGTGAAGGTATTGGTGGAAAAAGCCCTGGATCACTTTGGCCAGGTGGATGTGCTGGTCAACAATGCTGGTTTTGGGCAGATGGGACCGATTGAAGAAGTGAATGAGGATGCGGTCCGACAGCAGTTTGATGTGAATGTGTTTGGCCTCCTCACCCTCACCCGTGCGCTCCTCCCTCAAATGCGCCAGCGGCAGCAGGGCCTGATCATGAACATTAGCTCGGTTGCTGGACAGATCTCCATGCCCTTCAGTGGGATCTATAATGCCAGCAAACACGCGGTCGAAGCCATTAGTGACGCCCTGCGCGTGGAGGTTGCTCCCTTCGGGATCCGGGTGGTGGTGATTGAGCCAGGACCCGTGTCTACAGAATTTTTTCGGGTTGCGGCGGAAAAAACTGCCTCGGTGGTCGCTCAGAACAGTCCTTACCAGGAGGTGCTGGAACGGATGGAGGGTCGGGCCCAATCGATTGACCGGATTGCCTGGCCCGTGGAGAAGGTGGTGGATGTGATGATCAAAGCCTTGACTGCCCCCAATCCGGCTCCCCGTTACACTGCGTTTGGAGCTGGGAAACTGGGGTTAGGACTCATCCGACTGCTTCCGGCCACCTGGGCGGATCGCATGTGGATCAGGATGCTGGATTTGCAGGAGCACTAATCTCACGGTGCTTACAGATAAAAGCATAGCGATAGACAGGTAATCCCTCCCGTAGACATTGCACCTCACGCAGGGTGGGGATCGGGAGAGGGTTGTCGGCGAGTAACCCCGGAGGGGAGGGATGAAAGGAGGGATGCTGATGAAATCGCTCTGCCATCTCTACCGCCACCTCATGAATATCTGACTGTAGAAAGACCTGCCCCCCATTCTGCAGCAGTCGAGCCAGCTCCGCCACCAGCTGAGGCTGCACTACCCGTCGTTTCTGATGCCGCTTTTTAAACCAGGGATCCGGAAACTGAATCGACACCCGTGCCAGATCTCCCGGGGCAAACAAATGGGGCAGGGTTACATTAATGTTGGCAAAAAGGAAGGTAATGTTATCCAGTTGCAGCTCCTGACACCAGCGGTTCGCCCGCTCCACCAAGGGACGACGGATCTCCACCCCCAGGAAATTCCAGTTTGGATAGGCATGGGCCATGGCCAGTAAGAACCGCCCAGTACCAGTGCCGATATCCAGGTGAAAGGGCTGATCCAGGCGGGCATACATCCGTTCCCAATGGGGTGGGGAAGCAGGTGTGGCGTAGAGGGCACTGAGGGGATTGACGTGATTGCGCACCCGGTGATCCAGACCAGGACTGGTGGGGGCAGGTTGTGGCTGCAGTAGCCAGCGGAATTCGAGCGGCAGGTGAGTCGGTTCTTGATCCATGGCCATGTCTGGAGAAAACCCGTTGGGAAAGGGAGACTCCGTTTTCATAAACCTGTATAGAGAGGAAGATCGCTCCTTCAGCATAAGAGAGAATACACTGGATTGGCCTTCCTGAGGTTTCTGCGGTGCTGACACCCCTGCAGTTTTTCTGGGTTGCCATTGGTGTCCTCCTCACCATGGTTGGAACTCTGATCCAGGTCACCCTGCCTGAATCCGCGCCTGTGTTGGCGGGATACCACTTTTCGTTGCAAATGGGGGGAGTGCTGATGACAGCCTGCCTGGGGGGAGCCAGTGCTGGAGTTTATGCTCAGATGATCTACATCGCTCTGGGATTGACCGGACAACCGATCTTTAGCTATGGAGGGGGACTTTCTTATCTGCAGGAACCCTCCTTCGGCTATCTTCTGGGGTTTATTCCTGCCTCCTGGGCTTGTGGACTGTTAGCATTTCGGCCTCAACCTCGGGATCGTTCCTTCGCCGGGCCCAAGCAGTTTTATCCCAGTACCCTCAAAGATCTGGGGCTGGCCTGCTTCTCGGGTTTGATCCTGGTTCACCTCACCGGGATCAGTTATCTGGTGGGTCGAGTTACCTGGAATGCAGAGCTCTTCAAATTAATTGCTTTATATTCAGGGTATGTTTTGCCCGGTCACTTCATCGTTACTTCAACAACCGCCTTTCTGGCACTGATAGCGCGTCGACTGCTTTTCTCCTGAACCTCAGGTCATGATCTGAACCGCAATTTTGCGCATGGTTTCACTCCAGGGATGATCGCTGTGTTGTACACAGAAAAGTCCACCACTGGCCAGCCGGATCAGGTCTTCTGCAAGGGGCAGCACCCCAGCGACAGGAGCGTTGTAGGTTTGCTCCACCTGCTTGCGCACTGCATTAAAGTCGTAGGCGGGTAAGACTTTGTTGACCACCAGCAACATTTTGGGGACATCCAGACGTCGGGCCACATCGATGGTCACCGCAGTGCCCTGAAAATCTTGTCGATCCGGTCGCAAGAGCAGAACCAGGATGTCTGAAATGGTAATAGACAAGAGGGTTTCCTCGTTCAGACCAGGGTGGGTATCAATAAAGAGGTAATCCAGCTTCAGCTTTTGAACCAGAGTACGAAATCCCTCATTGAGCAGCCCCACATCGTACCCCTCCCGCAGGACGCGGGCAATATCTCCGGCTTTGACACTGGAGGGGACCAAAAATAGCGAACCCCCACGCTTTTTAATCACAGGGGGGGTAACATCCCGAGCCGCCTCCTCGATCCCGCATTTTCCCCAGAGATAGTCGTTCAGAGTTGGTCCTGTGCTTACATCCTCCAGGCCAAATAAAATGTGGACGCCAGGAGACTGAATATCAGTGTCTACCACCCCCACCCGTTTGCGCTGACTGGCCACCAGGGCCGACAAATTTGCCGTCGAATTCGATTTCCCCGTTCCGCCGCGGTAGGAGTGAATGGAAACGATTTTGGGGGGCATTGCTTACCTCCGAGATTGAACATGGGCAACAAACGGGGGCACCGATCACTCTGAAAACGAGGAAGTTCGGTATCGAACACCTTACTGAAGTCCGCTTGAGAAAGGCAGAACCATTTGAAAGTTAGCCCGGTGCACTGATAGAATAGCTACACGGTTTCCTCTAAAAATAGATTTTTACCAAACGCAGCTTAGTGTATGCATACATTTCAGGGTACACCTCGACCCGCCATCTGGGCTGACATTCCGGATGAAACCTGGCATGACTGGCAGTGGCAGTTGGGTCACCGGTTGAGCAGTCGCGAGCAACTGGCTCAGATCCTTGACCTGACCCCTGAAGAGATCGCAGGGCTGGAAGCTGACAACAAATTCCACGTAGATATTACCCCCTACTTTTCCAGCTTAATGGATCCCAAAGATCCCAATTGTCCAGTTCGACGCCAGATCATTCCTCTGGGACGAGAGTTAGAGGCCTTTGAGGGCATGAGAGCTGACAGTCTCGCTGAGGATCAGCACAGCCCTGTTCCTGGACTGGTGCATCGTTATCCGGATCGTGTCCTGATGTTGGTCACCATCCATTGTGCCAGTTACTGTCGCTTCTGTACCCGCAGCCGGATCGTGGGGGATCCCAGCATGGCCTTCCGGCGGGATGAACTGGAAGCTCAGCTGGATTACCTGCGCCGTACCCCTCAGGTGCGAGATGTGCTTCTCAGTGGGGGAGATCCTCTCACCCTTTCCACTCCTTTACTCAATTATTTACTGGAGCAGCTGCGCAGCATTGAGCATATTGAGGTCATTCGCATTGGGTCGCGGGTCCCTGCCTTTCTGCCTCAGCGGATCACACCCGATCTCTGTCAAATGCTGCGACAGTACCATCCCCTCTGGATCAATGTTCACTTTAATCATCCCAAAGAGATGACTCCCGAGGCAGGACAAGCCTTAGCGGCCCTGGCGGATAGTGGAATTGTGCTGGGCAATCAGACCGTGCTGCTGGCGGGCATTAATGACAGTGTTGAGATCCAGAAAACTCTGGCCCACAAACTGGTGCGTAACCGGGTGCGTCCCTATTATCTTTACCAGTGCGATCTGGTGCGCGGTGCTGGACATTTTCGCACCACCGTAGCGAAGGGGTTGGAAATCATTGAAGGACTCCGGGGTCACACCAGTGGCTATGCGGTGCCCACCTATGTGGTTGATCTGCCGGATGGGGGAGGCAAGGTGCCTGTGCAACCCCAGTACATGATCAGTCAGTCCCCCGGTAAAGTGGTGCTGCGCAACTATGAGGGCTTGATCGTTGCCTATGATGAACCGCTGGATTATCGCCCCAACATGGTTCCCACCCCCGGTCCAGAGCATACCTCCTCCGGGCAGTCTGGGGTATTGGGCTTACTGCACAACCAGCGTTCTTCCCTGAAACCCGAGGGCTTTGATCTTGTGCATCAGCGAGATGGACTGGAACATCGCCTCAACAATGATCCCGAAAAGTGGCAGCCCTATCGCGCCTCATCACCCCGTTCTCAGGATGAAGGCCTTACAACTTCTTCGGCCTCTTGAAGCGGCGCAACTGATCCGCGAGGAGATCCAGGTGTAGATCCCCCATGGCACTCAGCATCTCGCCAGCGGTTTGATAGCGATCCCGAGGGTGAGATTGAATCGCTTTATTCAGCACCTCTGCCAGTGTGACACTCACCGATCCGGCTAATTCCTGCCACTGCACCCCACCAGTGAGGGGATCATATTTGAGGTATTTGGGATGACGACCAGTGAGCATAAAAATAGCGGTCATGGCCAGACTGAATAGATCGCTGGAAAATACGGGCCGACCGACGCCCTGCTCAATCGGCATGTATCCTGGTGTGCCAATCACTTTGGTCTGATTCTCAACTTCATTGGCATTTAACATGGTTTCTTTCACTGCGCCAAAGTCAATCAGAACAGGTTTATTATCTGACTTCCGCAGAATAATATTTTCGGGCTTAATATCTCGGTGAATAATATTTTTGGAGTGAACAAACTCTAGAACTTTGAGTGTGTTATCGAGAATATCAGTAACTTCGCTTTCCCGAAAAAGACCGCTGGAGTTGACCCGCGCCAGGATTGTGTCTCCCTCAATCAGCTCCTGCACCAGATAGAATCGTCCCCGTTCTTCGAAATAGGCATAAAGAGTGGGGATTTGCTCGCATTCTCGACCGAGTTCCTCCAGAATGGCAGCCTCACGGTGGAAGCGTTCCTGTGCAAACTTATAGAACTGCGGATCCTGAGTGATGGGGTTAAGCTGCTTAATGACACAGGCTCGCCGGGAAGGCATGTGGGTGTCTTCGGCAATCACGGTAAAGCCAAAGCCGCCCTTACCCAGAGGAACCTTGGGCAGATAGCGGTTATTGAGAAGCCCACGTGCCATAGAACGTCCTTAGGCTAGACCTTGAGAGACTATCCAGAGTATCCACCTGTTGTGCAACGGTACTGTAATGTAACAGCTTAAACAAGAGGTCACGGATCACCTCTTATCATATGCGATTTACTTAGAGGGCTTTTGTATCATGAGAGGAAACTCTATGCAGTTTATAACTCCATCCAGGCAGCAGGAATGGTTGTCGACATGACCTTGACCTCGGTTTCCTCAAGCGGAATGGGAAACCCTTTGCGGTTGCAAGAGGAGCAATAATCTCGCATGTAAAGCCCGCACCTCGCTCAGGGTGAGTTGACTGGCGGCGAGCAGATCTGCCACGGTTGCTTCTGGGTGATGATCACAGGCCTGTAGCAGGGAGAATTCGGCTTCGGTCAACATCTGGGGTTGGTAGTCATGATCCATAATACTGAGGCTCGGCCAGCCATACATACAGGGGTTTCGCTGCGGTTGGGCGGCGAGTAGCGTCTGATCATCAGACCAGTCCTCTTGAGGGAAAGGAGGTTGGGCCAGAAAAAACTCAAAGTGGCTGATCTCGGGATCCAGTAATTCCAGCAAACGGTAACGCTGGAGGGGAGGCAGGGAAACGGCGGTTTCCAGAAGATTGGGATTGCTGCCCAGCAGTCGTTCCAGCCTCCAGGTTTTCGGATCAGTAAAAGCCACAAAGGTCAGGCCAGAGGCTTGGATCAGGTCAAAGAGGGTGATGACGTTGTAATCGATCTCCTGGGGGTGGAGATACATATCGGCAAAGTGTTCATCCCGCAGATTTTCCTGAGCCCAGCGACGGTGTTCGTACAGTACCAGTCGGTTATCAGGGGGAAGAGAAGCAAACAGCTGCCGTCCAATCTGCAATCCCCGCACCAGATCCTGGGACTGATCCCCCCGCAAGAGTCGGATAGCCTCCTGAACTAGCCGGATTTCCCAGCGACCCAATTCCGCATAAACAAAAATATGCATTAGTCCGCCCGGAGCAAGTTTGGCAGCCAAGGCCTGCAGTCCCCGTTTCGGATCGGGGAGATGGTGAAGCACCCCCACGCAGTTGATGAATTGAAACTGGCCGGGCAGCTGATCCACTTCGTAGAGACTGAGGTGGTGCCACTCCGGTTTGGGGCCCTCTTTCTGCAGGACGCCGGATCGTTGAAACCGCTGCTGGGCAAGCTCTAGAGCCTTCTCACTCAGATCGATGCCAACCACCTCTGCATCAGGATTTTGGTGATAAAGATATTCGGTGCTTGATCCGGTACCACAACCTGCATCCAGAATCCGGATCCTCCTGCTGGAGGGCAAACATCCCGTACAGAAGCTATGAGCTACCTCCCAACTCCAGCGCCAGTTGTACCCTGGAGGCAGGGAATCGGAAAGCGGATCCGCAGGGAATGGGTAGGCGTTATAGAGCCTCTGAACAGCAGCGGTGATCTGCGAGGTGGACTCTGAAGCGGGATCGATTAACTGGGACTCATCCATGGGCATCCCTGCATCGGGTGATCAATCTTCAGAAGAATAACCACCCACAGAGTAGTTGTCCAGAATGGACATCGGGTCCTGGGAGGAGGTCTTATCTTCTGCCAAACGCATCAGTTCCTCCCAATCTGTATTCATCACAAAGTCGATCGCTTCTTTGGCAGAGTTTAGGTGAGGACAACGGTCGCCCAGCACACAACCGTTCACACAGACTGTTTTGCAATCAATGGTGGCAGGGTCATGAGAGGCAGTCATAAGCATCCTGGGAAACGGATCTGGTCCCTAACTATTATCCTCCACGGAGTAGCCAGAGCTATTTAGGAGTTTGGCATCCTCTTGTTCCCGTCGGCAAGTTGAGGGGGTCGAAAACGGTTAGCGCTGCAGCACAATGCGGTAACGGGCTTTGCCAGATTCCAGATGTTCGAGGGCCTCATTCACCTGGTCAAAGGGGAAGAACTCACTGACTGGTGCGATCTGGTGGCGGAGGGCAAAATCGATCATTTTCGAGATCGTCGCAGGACTGCCCAGAGGGCTGGCGGAAATGGATTTCTGACCCGCAATCAGAGGAAACACATGGGATTGGATCGGGCTGGGAGCCACCCCGACAAAGTGCAAGCGACCTTTGGGGCGCAGCGCGGCAATCAAAGCTCCCCAGTCCAGATCGGCATTTACGGTTGAAAGGATCAAATCAAAGGAGTTAGCCATTGCCTGCAAAGCTTCCGGATCGCGGGAATTGACCACATGGTTGGCTCCCAGAGAGCGAGCCTCCTCCTCTTTGGCAGGATTGGAGGTAAAGGCCGTTACATCACATCCCCAGGCATGCAGAAACTTGAGGGCTAGATGCCCCAGTCCGCCAATCCCGATCACCCCCACGCGGTCGGTGGGTCGAACATCAAACTGCACCATCGGGTTAAAGACCGTAATCCCCCCACAAAAAAGCGGACCCGCCTTAGCGGCATCCAGATCAGCGGGGATCGGGGTGAGCCATTCCTGATGGGCCCGCACCTTGTCAGCAAAGCCTCCATGCCGTCCCACGATGGTTTGTTCTGCGGTCAGACAGAGGTTGTGATTGCCAGACATACACCATTCACAGTGCATACAGGAGTGGGAAAACCAGCCCAGACCCACCTGCTGCCCCACCTGCACCCGCGTGACCTGGGATCCCATGGCAGCCACTTTTCCCACCACCTCATGGCCCGGCACAAAGGGATACTGAGTGATGCCCCAGTCATTTTTCAACATGCTCAGATCGCTGTGGCAGATGCCACAGTACTCCACCTCAATTTCGACTTCTTCCTCCTTGAGGGGGCCAGGATCATAGGTAAAGAGCTCAAGGCGGGCCCCGGCGGACTGAGCGGCATAGGCCTGGATCATACTGACACCCTCAAGTCGGATCTTCATTACGATGGTACGTCATCAACAACCCCGGTAAGATCACCTGTATTCACTGCTAAACCTGAATGATGGCAGACTCTTTGCGTCGATCCCCTGATTCTCAATTTCCCTTGCGCTGGCTTTTGGTGATTCCGTTTGTGGGGTTGACGGTTTCAGCAGTGGGTCTAACCGGATGGCTGACGATCCGGAATGGTCAGTCGGCGGTCAAGGATGTGGCAGGGCAACTGGGAGAGAAGGTGGCCCTCAATATTTCGGCTCCCCTGCAGGATTATCTGGCCACACCTCATCTCCTGCAGCAAAGCTACAGCCAGACCCTGCGCCAGGGACTCCTGGATCCTCAGGATTTTGATCAGATGCTGCGCTTTTTTTGGGGCCAGACTCGACCACTGGATCCCACCATTGGCACCATAGCCTTTGCCAATCTGGAAGGGGAGTTTGTGGGTGCCAACCAGCCGGAAAATTATCTGGCTCTGGCCAATCGTGACACTGGAGGGGCGATCCGGCGCTATGCTACCGATGCCGAGGGAAACCCCCAGGAGATCATTCGCGAGAGTCCCAACTATGACGCCCGTACTCGTAGCTGGTATCAAACGGCGATAGAGGTGGGAGAACCGACATGGACCGAGATTGAACCCTCTGTGACGGGTCGGCGGCTGGATGTCTCAGCAGTCACCCCCTATTTTGATCAAGCAGGCATGTTGCAGGGTGTACTGCTGGCGGATCTGTCGCTGGGGCAGATCAGTCGCTTTTTGGCCGGTCTCACGATCGGAAAAACTGGCCTAGCGTTTATCACCGAGCGTAACGGTTTGCTGGTAGGAACCTCAACATCGGAGTTGCCCTTTACGATCCCGGCGGAGGGGGAAGATCCTCTGCGACTGGCCGCCACAGCCAGTGAAAATCAGGTGATCCAGGCAGCCGCGCAAACATTAACTGATCAATTTGAGGATCTGTCCCAGATTCAATCCTTGACCCAACTCTCGTTCAGTCTTCAGAAGAATCGTTATTTCCTACTCAGCCTTCCTGGGAAGTCGTGAACTCCAGGTGCTGGCCCAGTCCTTTAACCGGATGGTGGAGCGGTTGCAGACCTCATTTCAGGCTCTGGAAGCAGCCAATCAGACGTTAGAAACCCGAGTCCAGGACCGAACAGCCGCACTCCAAGTGGCCAATCAAGAGATCCAGCAGCTCAACGAACGCCTGCAGGAGGACAACCTGCGCATGAGTACCGAACTGGAAATTACCCGCCGCCTGCAACAGATGATCCTGCCCAAAGAAGAAGAATTACAACAGGTCCAGAGTCTGGATATCGCTGGGTTTATGGAACCCGCCAGTGAGATGGGAGGGGACTATTACGATGTCCTGCAGGGTAACGGGCGGATCAAGATCGGGATCGGGGATGTGACGTCCAGCTCCATGCCGGAGATGTGGTGGTGCTTTACACCGATGGCATTCCTGAAGCAGAAGACGAGTAAGGACGCATGTATGGGGTAGAACGTCTGTGTGAGGTGGTAAAAACCCACGCCTCCGCATCCGCAGCTGAGATTCGGCAATTCATTATCGCGGATGTTTTTCAGCATATTGGTCGCCAAACCATCTACGACGACATCACTCTGCTGGTGTTAAAGCACCGCTAGGACGGCTGAGTGGGGGAAAACAATCTCATCAGGGGAGGGAAACTGAATATTAGAATGCAGAGGATCACGCATCCCACCTTGTCGTCACTGCAGGTATTGTCCGTATGACCGCTGTTCAGTCTGCTCCCTCCACCGCCATTCCCTCCTTCTGTGAGGGGATCCAGTACTTTGGTCAACCCTGGCCTGAATTTGCCACTCTGGGCCAGACACCCGTGGTGGATCCAGCAACCGGAAGCATTCCAGATGTGTCCTCCCGTGCTGCTGCCTATCAGACTCTGCTGTATGCCGATGCGCTCCGTTATCTGATCCTGCAGATGACTGCCAGTAAGGCCTCTGGACATCCTGGAGGATTTGCCAGCCAAGCCGAAGCCTATGCCGCCTTTATTTACCTGGGTTATAAGAATATCCCCACGGAAGTTGGGCACCATGCCCCTGGCTTCTATGCCGCCAAGTTTCTGGATCGATCCCTGGAGAGCATGGGGATTGAGACCGTGCAGCAGTTGCGCCAGCGCTTCCGCGAGAAGGAAGGTCTGTTGGGTCACCTCTCTGGCTTTATTCCCGGGATCCTTTCGCCTGCGGGTCCGTTAGGGCAGGGTCAGCATTTTGCCATGGCGGGGGCACTCCTCTATTCGGAGACGCTCTTTCCCTACACCCTGGGGGATGGCGGATTGGGCGAGCCTTATATCACCAGCTCCATGCTGCATTTCCACACAGCTTTCCCCCAGCGGACCAACTTCCTCCCGATCCTGGTTTGGAATGGCTACAGCCAGGAACACCACAGCATGGTTTCTACCTTCAGCAATGAGCGCATGCAGGCCTACTGGCAGGGGAATGGGTTTGAAGAAGTGGTGCTGGTGGATGCCAAAGCCTTTGACGATGCAGATCAGCCGGAACCGTATGTGGACAGCACCCTCTTTTCGCTGGAGCAACGGCTCGCCTTTACCCAGGCCGTCCTGCAAGCAGCAGATCAGGCAGCCCGATCGGCTCTGGGGGGGAAGCTGACGGTATTTATCATCAAGCAGCTGAAAGGGGCAGGCATGCATGCTCGGGGCTCCAAGTCCCACAACCTTTACGGCCATCACACCCTGGAGAACGAGGATGTTGTCAAGGCCCTGCAAACTTGTGCTCTTCCTCCCGAGATCTGGTCGCTGGTGCGCACCAATTGCGAGCGAGCTGGTGGCGGTCCTGCGGCTCAGGTGGCGGTGACGGAAAAAGTGCGCCCTCTGCCAGACCTGGGATCCCTCACCCTGGAGGAGTTGCCTTTAGGGGAAAAGCATGTTTCTACAACAGCCATGGGAGCCCTGGTGGTGCAGGTCGGCCAGAAGGATCCAGCTTTTCTTGTGGCCAATGCCGATGGCAATGAAGCTTCTGGAATCGCCAACATCAACCAGGGATTGCGCGTGATTCACCCCACTGTCGATCCCCTGTATAACCAGCAACCGGAAGGGCAGGTGTATGAACCGTTGAGCGAAGATGCCTGTGCTGGATTGACCTCAGCCCTGGCTCTGCTGGGGGGACGCAGCCTCTGGTGTTCCTATGAGTCCTTTGCCGTGAATGGCCTCCCCATCTGGCAAACCGTCACCCAGGCCATGGCCGAATTGCGCCGTCCCACTCCCTCCACAATCTGTTTGTTTACCGCTGGAGCCCTAGAGCAGGGACGCAATGGCTGGACTCATCAACGGCCCGAGATCGAGGCCTACATGGCGGCGATGATGCGCAATGGCAACATCTTTCCTCTCTTTCCCCCGGATGCCAACTCGATCCAGGCTTGTTATGAATGGGCCCTAGGAACTTTCAATAAAGGCATTCCGATTTTTGCCAGTAAGAATCCTCTGCCCGTGCGCACGACTCTGGCTCAGGGACGGCAAGCAATCGAGGAGGGAGCCCTGATCCTCCAGGAGTCCAGTGGATCTAGAACGGTGGTGCTGGCGGCGGTGGGAGACATGATCCTGCTGCCTGTCTTGGAAGCAGCAGAGCAGCTCACGGCTCAGGGGATCGGGGTGAGGGTGGTGTCGGTGGTGAATCCGCGTCGCCTTTATCAATCCCATCATCTAGCCTGGGACACCTGTTCTGAGGAGGAAGGCGGCTTTATGGAAGAGGCTACGTTTGCTCGCTTCTTTGGCGGGGATGTGTTGCTGGGGATCACGGGAGGTCCAGGAGGGATGCTGGAGCCCCTGATGTTACGCTCGGCAGCCCCACGACGTGACTTTTTCACCTGGAAGCGGGGAGACACCACCGCCTCTGCCGGAGAGCTGATGGCCTTTAATGACTTGACCGCCTCGGCCTTCGTGCAGAGAGCCACGGATCTTCTGAATGGGCTCTGAAGACACCCCTCGCCCTCTGCTTCTGGACTGTGATCCGGGTCTGGATGATGCTGTTGCGATCCTCATGACCCTGGCTGCACCTGAGCGGCTGAGATTGCTGGGGATCACTACGGTGGCGGGAAATGTCCCTTTGGAGCTAACTCAGAAGAATGCTCGCAAGATCTGTGAGCTAGCCGGAAGGACTGAGATCCCCGTTTATGCCGGGTGTCCCCGTCCTTTACTGCGCTCCCTGGTCACAGCTGAGGATGTGCATGGTCCCACGGGATTGGAGGGTCCTGATCTCCCTGATCCCTCAATGCCCCTACAGGCGGAGCATGGGGTAGATTTTCTGATCCGCACCCTGATGCAATCTGAAGAGCCGATCACGCTGGCGGTCACCGGGCCCTTGACCAATATCGCGGTAGCGTTGATCAAGGAACCCCGTATTCGTGATCACATCGCAGAACTGGTGTTTATGGGGGGATCGGCGACAGAAGGGAATATTACCCCCACGGCGGAGTTCAATATCTACGTGGATCCTCATGCGGCTCATGTGGTCCTGACCAGTGGTGTGAAGTTGACGATGGTGGGGTTGCATCTTACCCATCAGGTGGTGACTACCCTCGAGCGACTGCAGCAGATTCGGGATCTCCATACCCCTGTGAGTGATGCTGTGGCTGCATTGATTGGCTATCACAGCCGAACAGATGCTGAACACTTCCAGTTAGAGGGAGGCCCTCTCCATGATCCTTGTGTGATCGCCTATCTACTACAACCCACTCTGTTTGTTGGAGAAGAGTTCTTTGTGGCAGTGGAGCTGTGTGGATCGGAAACCCTGGGGCAAACGGTAGTGGATCGGAGGAGGATAAAATCTGATCAGGCCAATGTCAACATCTTGATGACAGCCGATGTGGCGGGGTTCTATCAACTCTTAATCAAATCACTGGAGAAGTACTAGGAGATAAATTTATTGGTATGAGTTGCCTTCTTGTTGATACAGATCAATTGAATATTGGAGCTATAACTCTCCGCAGAATCAGACCCGACTCATCAACCTGATAGACACCAAAGCCAGAGAATAGTTCTGAGAGGGAAAAAGGTGTCCCGGCAACTCCAATACCTTTTGAATCGATCTTTACTCCAAGGAGCGGGGGGATTGCATCAGCTATAGCCGGGGTTGTTTCAGTCTCTACCATGAGTGTCAGGATTTGTTCATTCCCTCGATCACTAATGTAGGTTGTGAAGAAATTCACAAAATTCTGATTCACATCGCTGGAAAGTCCACGGGGTTGGTTTAGTGAAGAAATCGATAAGGGAAAGACCTCACCATCAGGTGAAACCTGGAAAATATCTCCTCCTTCGCGATCTGTTGTGACGAAAAAGTCTCCTTCAACCTGAATAATATCCCAGAGAGGATCCAATCCTGTTGCCAACTCAGTAACTGCACCTGTTATCAGATTCACCTGCAGGATACGTCCTTCTCCAGTGGCAACCACTGCATTTCCTGCCGGATCAAGGGCAATGCCATGAGGATCACCTAAATCAGTGGCTACTGTAGCCAGTTGCCGTCGACCAGAGAGTCTCTCTAGACTGCCACCATTGGCTCTGGTGGTGATTAGGTAATCCTCTCTCAGTCTTGCGATTCCCCAGGGTTGATTGAGACCAGAGGCTAACACTTCACTTTGGGTATAGACATCATTTCCGCCGAACTCTGGAATAAAACAGTTTTCGGGTTGTGAAAGATGCAGAACTTGGCCTTGTGCAGAAACAACTATGACTTCATCCTGAGAAGGATCAATAGATACTATATCTAGAGCATTAGGTACACGGATATAGCAATCGCAGATGACGTATGAGAGACTGGTCTGTAGTGTCAACTTAACCTG
>CAYMOX010000013.1:0-84584 GCA_964392245.1 uncultured bacterium | reverse complement strand
ACCTTTTTTTCTACACTTGAAGGTGAAAAATGAGGATTGATCGAGGTGCCTTAGAGATGCTGTAAAATCAGTAACTTAAACATAATGATGACATCAATGGGTTTGCGTCCAGCATTGCTCTTGCGATCTTTTTGGTGAATTTGTTCTAGAACAGGTCGAAACTCATCCCATGGAATCAACTCATTTAGTATGTTAAGAAACGGTTTCTTTTCATTGAGCTTATTTTGTCGATTTTCCCAATCCCAGAAACTTTGCTGACCCATACTTGCCCTTCACAACATCATCTCTTCAATTTTACCAAAAAACTCCCATTATCAATTAATCGAAGTCCCCCAGGATTACTTGCTGCCGTTGTACTAGCCTGTCTGGGCTGGACAATCGCTTGAAAATCACTGTCTGCTTGAAAATACAACCCCTGTCTGTCTTCAGTTAGATGCTTGAAGAGAATTTCTGGCTGTTCTGTCAGAATTTCTAGCGATCGAGGACTATCTTGGCGAAACTTAATGAGAGGATTCCGTCGCCCCAGATCTGCCAGCCCAGCTTTCCACTTTGCAATTTTTTGAGCAAGGTTCTGCTGAGAGTCTAAATCCGGCTGCCACATTCTAGGTTTTCTCGTAAATAGGTGTTTTGCTCAACATTTTAGCTATTCTTTTCCGTGATTGTCTCCTCCAGATCTCTTTTCTACAACTATTGGAAATTTTACAAGTCCTGCCTTATAACGTATGGTTCTGCAGCTAAACGACTGATAGTCATCTAAAATGCAGGCTTTCCTGTCAAGCAGCCTGATATTATCCGGATTCATCTGTGTAGTCAACATTTTGCGCGATAATCACCTGAGAAGGTTTTTTATCTGTTTGAATGAGCATTAACACTCCCACATCCAGACCCAGAAAAGTCCTAGAGCAGGTCAGTGATGCTCTACGGGTCAAACACTACTCCTACCAAACTGAGAAGTCTTATCTTCTCTGGATACATCGCTTCATCTTATTTCACAACAAGCGGCACCCGAAGGAGATGAGCGGCGAAGAGATCAACGCCTTTCTCACTTATCTAGCGGTGGATGAAAAGGTTGCTGCTTCCACCCAAAACCAGGCTCTCAGTGCGCTGTTGTTTCTTTACCGTGAAGTCTTACATCTGGATCTAAACCTTGACCTAGAAGCCGAGCGAGCGAAACCGTCACGCTATTTGCCTACGGCCTTAACCCCTGAGGAGGTCAAAGCCGTCATTGTGCATCTGTCTGGGATCCATCGCTTAGTGGTGCAATTGCTCTATGGCAGTGGCTTGAAATTGGCAGAAGCACAACAACTCCGAGTCAAAGATGTGGATTTTGCCCAACGTCAACTGGCAATTCGCAATAGCAAAGGGATCGAAAGCCGATTAACAATGCTGCCAGAAACCTTAGTAGATCCGTTGCAAGAGCACTTGCGCTGGGTGAAGCGACAGCATCAGCAGGATTTGGAGCAGGGATACGGATCTGTTGATCTGCCCTTTGCTTTGGAGCGCAAGTATCCCGATGCGGAGCGGGAATGGATCTGGCAATATGTTTTTCCGGCAGAGCGATTATCTCAGGATCCTAGAACTGGCATCACCCGCCGTCATCACCTTCATGAATCCGGAGTACAACGGGCGATTAAGCAAGCTGTCCAAAAGACAGGAATCTCAAAACGGGTCAGTTGCCATACCTTCCGCCACAGCTTTGCCACCCACCTATTGCAAAACGGCTATGACATCCGCACGGTGCAAGAGTTGCTAGGTCACAAGGATGTCAAAACCACCATGATCTATACTCAAGTGCTCAACAAAGGGAGTCGCAGGGTGAGAAGTCCTCTGGATCCGTGACTACAGTGAGCAGCAATCCCAGGGCTCCCTCTCTTGATTAGCGAGTCCTGCTTGAAGCTGGCAACATAACCCCAACATGAGTTGACTAGCTAGCTTCAGCTCTCCCCCACGGTGGCCCCCTTCTGGCCCCAGATCAATGATCCAGTCAGCGCAGCGAATAATATCCAGATTTTGCTCAATCACCACCACTGTATTGCCGGATTCCACCAGACGCTGTAGGACGTTCAACAACTTGTGTACATCGTAAAAGGAGAGCCCTGCCGATCTGGCCCTGAAGCTGGAGGATAAACAAGGTCAGATCCTAATTTTGAGTCGGCTACTGATGCGTCTCGATAGTAAGGTGGCACTGGCCCAACGATTGCTGAGCGATCTCAGCCCTGAACCGGCTTGAGCCGTCGGCATTAGGATAGCTGTAGAGAGAGGGAATGTGGATGGCCCTAGCACCCCGTGAGCGAGCCCTACTGGACAATGCCTTTGGAGTGGTGACCGAACAGCGCCTCATCTGTCGACAGGCTGTTTCACCCTCTCTGGGCCGCCACCGTGACTATCCCCTTGCGGCTGTGATCTCCATTCGGCTGGAGCGGGAACGTTTTTGGGGAGAAATTGCAGTCGCTTTGTTTCCTTTGCTTGTTCTGGGGACCCTCAGTATTGCTCTTGCGGGATGGTCAACGACCTGGTCTCTGATCTGCCTGGGATTGGTTATGGGGATAGGATTCTGGCAAGCCCTTCGCCTCCTCAAACCCATCCCGATCATTGTCATTACCCTGGCGGAACGCCATCTCCTCTCGGGGGAGGACAACCCCAATGCAGTACCCTGGCAGCGAACTTTGCAGGGGATCCTGACGGAGGTCCAACAATTGTGGCAGCCGCAACGTTCCGGGCAGCAGGTGGTGACTGTAATCCTGAGGGGACGGCGACAGGATATGGCGGCAGCCGAAGAGTATGTTCAGGTGGTCCAGAATCAGTTAATGGTTTCACCAGGTCAGAAAGGGACTCCCGGGAGTGCACTGCAGCTGATTTTGCAAACCGCCAGTCAGCGCCAGGGCCGGATCACGATGACTGAAGCGATGATGGCTACAGGACTGTCTTTGCAGAAAATTGAGACGGAACTGCAGGATCTGATCCATCGGGGTTATGTGCTTCCAGAAAATGATCCGGAGACGGGAGCCGTGACCTACTGGTTTCCAGAACTGGATCGGCGCAGCGAACTGCAAGGTTAACCATGGCTTTCTGCCAACACATACCTATCCGATTTTTTGGGATCATCCTTCTGGGTTTCCTCTCAGCCCTTGCGGCTGTCCTTGTTCTGGATCAGCCAGCGTCAGGAGGATCCTGCAAATGATCCTGTCACGCCTCCGGAAGCGCAACCGTCTGCCACCAGCTCATGTATTCCCAATTAGATTACCTCTGTGAGTCCTTCTGGGGAAGGCCCTCCTGGGTGATGCACTTCATTTTTGAGTTAGCGTTTGTTATAGACTCTAACCAGTTTCTTGACATCTCCTTGAGTCATACATATACAAGTAAAAAAGAAAATTCTCAAGCTATCTTCAAGCTTAACTTGTTTTATCTAAATTGCCTCGATCTTTTACTCTTTCCTATAGATCCGTACTCAACGCTGCTTTCTAGTATGGTTGGGCTGGAATAGCCTATATCAAGATCCCAAAGAATAATAGGGATCAAAGAATGTCAGGTTTGGTAGCTGGATGACTGGAGATAATCTTCATTTTTCCAGTTGATTCTGCAATTCCAAGATCTCTTCCACCGATAGGCCAGAAGTTTTGGCAATGATCTCAATTGATACATTTTCTTGCAGCAATTTGATCACCATTTGTTGGATCCCTCGTTGTTCACCAATCTGGATCCCTTCTTCTCTGGCCAGTTCTTCCATACTGCTGATGATTGGCATCTGCTCCTCCCTCTCGTATTGTTCTAACTCTTCCTTAAATTGTCGCTTAAGGTTAGATGGTAATGCCATTATCCGATCTATCACGCGGAATAAGCGAACCACATCCTCTCGACTGTAACCCCTCTCGTATAATCGTCGGGTCAAGATCCATTTCCACTGCTTGCGGGCTTGGGCATCCGATTTGGTTGTTCTGGATCTCAGGTGAGCCATAACCACAACCGCCATCGGGTTATCCGACGTTTCTAGCTCAGACCATCTCTGCTCATAATCGATCAACTTGACGATAGGGAATTTCAAGCTCAATTCACATCCCGCCAGAGTGTAGCAATACTGATCCGGTCGCCACTTGGAGTTTTCATCCCCCAGCACGGCCAGACTCATCACCCGCTTCTGGTAGTAATCAAAGATCCGGTAGTGGTAGACAAACATGCGTTCTGCAAAGCCACGATCTTCCTGAGATTGCACCTCCACATGAATGAGGATAAAAGCTTCCTCTCCGTTACTGAGCCAAGCTTTCACCAATTTGTCAGCATAACGGCGACCGATCTCCGCATCAGGGATCAAGTCCTGAAATTCTTTGTCTAGAAACTCAACTGACTGATCCCAGTTGATCGCTGCGTGAGCGGATGGAAAGAGGAAGGTCAGGAAAGGTTCGAAATAGAGATCCAGCGTCTCCTTCCATGCGGTATCCAGATCTGAAGGGGGAGAAGGATCGCTCATGATGGAGCCTGACACTGGTTACATTTTTTACTGTTGATTCGGTAGCTCTGGAGCACTCACTTAACTGACCCAGGGCCTGGGATGCAAAGCCAAAAACCTTGCCTTATCTCGATTCTGCAGAGGAGATTTCTCACCGACCAACTTGCTGAATGAATTTATTCCCTAATGATCAAAAAAGTTGTTTAGGAAAGTCTTTCCGTTCCGTCATTTCCAGATCTACCCTAAACGCTCCAGGCGATATTTCAGGATCTGTTGTTGTTGTTGCAGTTCCTGCAGCTGAGAGCGGTTGGTTTCTACCACTTCCTCCGGAGCTTTATCCACAAAATTAGGATTGTCCAGACGCGCCTGGATCGCCGTGATCTCTTGGGCGATTTTCGTCAGATCCTTGGTCAGTTTTGCTCGCAGAGCCTCCAGATCCACCAAGCCCGCCAGCGGGATCAAGACCTGCACGGTGCCCACCACGCCCGCGGCCACCTGCTTGGGTTCCTCTTCCAGCTTGGCCAGGATGGATACCTCCTCAGCTCGGGCCAGATCCTTAATGTACTCCATAGCCTGGGTGAGGATCTGTCGTTCTCCTTGATCCTGGCTCTGCAGAATGGCGGTCATGGTTTGCTGAGGTTTGAGCCCTGCCTCCACCCGCAGATTGCGCAACACACGGATCGCCTGAATCACCAAACTGAAATCCTGCTCCAGATCCGTAACCATCAGAACCGGATCCGCCTGGGGATAGGGCTGTAGCGAAATTGAGGTCTGCTCCTGGGCCTGAGTCAGGGTTTGCCAGATCTCCTCAGTGATGTGGGGCATCCAGGGGTGCAGCAGCCGCAGGATCGACTCCAGGACGGTGGCCAGCACCTGCCGCGCGACAGTAGCAGTCTGCCCAGAGGAGCGCAGGCGGGGTTTGACCAGTTCAATATACCAGTCGCAAAAGTCATCCCAGATTAGGCTGTAGAGCAGTCGGGCTCCTTCCCCCAGACCATAGGATTCCAGTTCCTGATGAATCGCTGCAGTGGTGGAATGGAGGCGCGAAAGGATCCAGCGATCACTCAGCTCCAGCTGTTCGGGATCTGGGGAACCGAGGACAGCGGGGGTTTGCCCATCCAGATTCATCAGTACAAAGCGGGAGGCATTCCAGATCTTGTTGGCAAAGTTGCGGGAGGCCTCAACCGATGCAGATTCGCCTGTTTTGCGGTCATAGGACAGGCGAACATCCTGTCCAGCCCCCACCACCTCCTTCACCAGGGTGTAGCGCAGGGCATCTGTGCCATATTTGTCCATCAGGTCCAGAGGATCGATGCCGTTGCCCTTGGACTTGGACATCTTGGCCCCATGCTCATCCCGCACCAGACCATTAATGTAGACATCCTGAAATGGCATGACCTTGCCCAGTTGAGTGCCCATCATGGTCATGCGGGCTACCCAGAAAAAGATAATGTCAAACCCGGTGGACATGAGGGTATTGGGAAAATAGCGCTGCAGATCCGGTGTCTCTTCTGGCCAGCCCAGAGTGGAGAAGGGCCACAACCCGGAAGAAAACCAGGTGTCCAGCACATCCGGATCCCGCTGCAGCTGGACCTCCGGGCCGTAGAGTTGTTGTGCTTTCGCATAGGCCTCTGCCTCTGTGGCCGCCACAATATAGGTCTGGGGATCGGCGGGAAGCTGACCCTTCTGAAGCGGATACCAGGCTGGGATCTGGTGACCCCACCACAGCTGTCGAGAGATGCACCAGGGTCGGATCCGCTCCAGCCAGTCGGTGTACACCTTGCTCCACCGTTCCGGGATAAAGCGGGGGGATTGCTCTTCCCTCTCTGCCTGCAAACACTGCTGCGCCATGCCACTGACATCACAAAACCACTGGATCGAGAGCAACGGTTCTACGGGAACCCCGCCTCGATCACTGTGGGGCACGGTGTGGGTATAGTCTTCAATCTTCTCCAGCAGCTCATGATCCTGGAACCACTGCACCACCTGTTTCCGGGCTGCAAACCGATCCAGACCCGTAAAGGGAGCCCCGGCGGCATTGAGAGTGCCGTCCTTATTCATGACATTAATAAAGGGCAAATGGTGGCGCTTGCCCACTTCAAAGTCATTGTGATCATGGGCAGGCGTGATCTTGACACAACCGGAGCCAAAGGCGGGATCCACGTAGCTATCGCCGATGATCGGGATCAATCGCTCCTGGATAGGTAAGCGGATCTGCTGGCCAATTAGGTGCTGGTAGCGAGGGTCCTCGGGATTCACAGCTACGGCGGTATCCCCCAGCATGGTTTCGGGACGGGTGGTGGCTACCACCAGATACTGACTGGGATCCTCGGCCAGGGGGTAACGGAAATGCCAGAGATGTCCCTTGACTTCCTTCTCTTCCACTTCAATATCCGAGACCGCGGAGAGACTAGCCGGACACCAGTTGACCAGATACTCCCCCCGATAGATCAGGCCTGCTTCGTATAGCCGCAGAAAGGCAGTGATCACGGCACGGTTGAGGCCTTCGTCCATGGTGAAGCGCTCTCGAGACCAGTCTAGAGACAGTCCCAGGCGGCGTAGCTGTCCGGTGATGGTGCCCTGCGATTGAACTTTCCATTCCCAGGCTCTTTGCAAAAAGGCTTCTCGCCCCAGGTCGTAGCGGGTCTTGCCCTCCTGACGCAGCTGTCGCTCCAGAATGGTGTGCACCGCAATCGAAGCGTGATCCGTCCCCGGCAACCAGAGGACGTTATAGCCCTGCATGCGCTTATAACGCGTCACCACATCCGGCAGGGTAAAGGCAAAAGCATGGCCCATGTGCAGATTCCCGGTCACATTGGGAGGGGGAAGCACCATGCTAAACACAGGCCCAGGCTTCTCCGGATCCGCCACGTACAATCCTTGCTCTTCCCAAAAACGCTGCCAACGGGGTTCGGTTTCAAAGGGATTGTATTGGGTGGGCAGGGAGGGTGACGCGACAGTCATGGAGGTCCATCAGTCAGGAGCAGGCATAACCAATAGGGTAGCAGCATTTCTCAGCAGTCGGGATTGGCAGCATCCGGCTCAATAACTCCCCAGGATCCCCCGCCGTTTGGCCTGCTCCACGGCCCAGCGAAAGCACAGTAACCCCAGCCCCAGATAGACCAGACCCACACCCATGGAGATCACCCATCGCCCTGCATCCAGGGGTTCTCCGCGGGCCATCAGATCTCGC
Source organism: uncultured bacterium (assembly GCA_964392245.1). GTDB lineage: Bacteria > Cyanobacteriota > Cyanobacteriia > Thermostichales > Thermostichaceae > JAAUUJ01. The sequence goes on along the minus strand of CAYMOX010000013.1, from coordinate 76,947 downwards.
AACAATCCCGCTCCCCCGGTCATAGGCAACAGCTGGGCTAAAGCTCCGGCTCGACCGCTCCATTCTTCCGTGGGGGTGGCCATGAGAAAGAGCAAGCCAAACTGAAAAATGCCCACCAATTGCTGGATCCGTTTAAAGAGCAACGCCAGCGATCCGACCACAAAGGCCAGACCATAGGCCCCCGTAATCACACTCCCCAGAGGAAGCAATAGCGTCAGAGGGAAACTGACACGACTGCCCGTCAATCCCATGATGATGAGCAAAATCGAGAGGATCAGGGCCAACCGCAGCGTCAAGCTGGCCACGGCTCTGGCAAAAAAGATCTGGGGTGCGCCGAAGGGGGAGAGGAGGACCTGCTCCAGGGTGCCTGTCTGGGTCTCTAACTGCAGGTTGAGGGCAATATCCACAATCACAAACACCACCAGGGTCCAGAGGACATAGCCAATGACAATCGCATCCAGACGATCCCCAAACTGGGAGGCGGGACCCGCCATGTACTGAGCCCCCAGGAACAGGCCGTAGAAGACAATCGTAATAATGGCTACCCCCCCTATCGCCTCCGCCGGATAGCGGATGAACTCCAGCCAGGTCCGCTTCAGCTCCGCCCAAAACAGCTCAAGCATGAGATTGCACCAGTTTCAAAAACACCTGCGTCAGATCTGCCTGATCGCGGCTCATGGAGAGCAAAGGCAGTGGCTTCAGACTGGCCAGGACCGCATACACTCCTGCTGTGGAACCCAGGTAGGTCACCCGATGCTGCCCCTGGATCTTCGCCCCCAGCGACTCCAGGATCTTGACTCGCACTGGATCGATCTCTGAGGCCACCTCGATCACAAAGGTTGAGCCCGAAAACTGTCGGATGAGCTCTCGCGTCGACGCCTCCACCGTGATTTGCCCCTGCTGAATAATGCTCACCCGGTCGGATAGTTCCTCGGCAATATTGAGCTGATGGGTGGTGAGCAGAATGCCTCGTCCTTCTCTGGCTACTTCCCGGATCAGGGTCTTCACAGTTTCGGTGGCCTGGACATCTAACCCTAAAGTGGGCTCATCCAGCAGCAGCAGTTTGGGATCGTGGATGAGAGCCACAGCGATTGCCAGCTTTTGTTGCATGCCCCGCGAGAGCTTACTCACCACCACCTGACGCTTCTGGATCAGATCAAAACGTTCTAGGAGGGTCAGCCCCCGTTCCCTGGCCACGCGGCGAGATAATCCCTTCAACACACCAAAGTATTCCAGATTCTGGATTGGGGTCAGACGCCAGTAGATGTTGCGGTTTCCCTCTAGCACCGCCCCCACCTGCCCCAACGCTTGAGGTTCACGAAAAGGATCCTGACCTGCAATACGGACCCATCCCTGATCCGGATAGATCAGTCCGGCAATCATCTTGATCGTGGTGGTCTTCCCGGCTCCATTCGGCCCCAGAAAAGCCAGCACCTCGCCTGCTCGCAACTGCAGTGACACCCCCCGAACTGCTTCTATGCGCTGCCGGCCCGATAAATACCCTTTACTTAGATCTCTTGTCTCCAGAACATCCATGCCAGTGCAATGCTCACAATGTCTCCATCCTCACTCATGGATCAGGAGATTGCAGAAGTTAAACTGTTAGGGCTTTCATCTCTCATCCTGAAGGAGATTGGGCAGGTGCCCTGAAGATTGCTGTATTCTAGGCAAATCTGCCCTTACCAATCGGCTATGCCTGGTCAAATTCGTAACACTAAGGATCATCTATGGCTGGGATTGTTCCGACTTCTCATGCCGCTGAATCGGTTTCTGCTGCACAGTATTTTCCATATCCATATTTATGGTGAAGACAACTGGCCCCAAAGTGACAAGGGATTGATCCTGGCCCCTAAACACTGTAGCCGTTGGGATCCTTTGCTCCTAGCTCTCCTCACTCCACAGCCCCTTCGCTTTGTGGCCACTACTACAGAATTCAAAGGATTGCAGGGCTGGTTCATGCGCCGTTTAGGGGCAATTCCCATTGATCGGGAGCAAACCAAGCCCTCCTCCATCTATGCCATGGTGAGTTTACTTCAGGCTGGAGAACCCGTTGTCATCTTTCCTGAAGGAGGCATTCGTGATCATCTAGGCCCCCTCAAGCCTGGCCTGGGCAGAATGGCGGTCAATATGGAGCGCAAGTACCAACTTGCTTTGCAGATCTTACCCATCGTAATTCGCTACAACCCTGAAGCTATTCGTGGTGCCACTGTTGAGATCCTGATTCTTCCTCCTCTTAAAGTGTCCCAGTTTATGTCTGATGCCTCCCTCCTTGCAGATCCCCAGCAGGATAAGCAAGTTGCTGGGCGGTTGACCCAAGCCCTACACCAGGCTCTTGCCTCCGCCTGGTTTCCATCTCAGGGTTCTGATCCAGAGTCCGCTGAATCCCAGTCCTCTTTTTCCGGCTTTGAGGAAGGCCACCACTACCCCTATCCTCAGTAAGCCTCGACCCTCCTTCTGGTCGGTGATTGCAAAATACACTTGCCAGGACGTCCTTTGATCCATTAGGTTAGTATACGCACCAGCAATCCTCGGTAGCTCAGTGGTAGAGCGGTCGGCTGTTAACCGATTGGTCGTAGGTTCGAATCCTACCCGGGGAGTTGATTAACTTGTCAAAATTTGTAAGTTGAAGTCATGGTATGAGCAGAATTCATGTCTGAATGACTATAGCTGTGGAAAAAAGCCTGTGTTGAGAGGCAAGTGTGAGGTATCACTATTAGATGGTGGTGTTCGCAGGTGTGATGGATGAGATCCGTTCCTTTGTTGTTGTCTCTTCCCCTCTCCAGGTCTCGCCGCAAGGTGGATTCTCTGTGCCAGCTGATCGTGTGCTTAGCCTTGAGCTCATGGGTGGGCGTCCTTCCAGCTTCTGCCCAGATCCTCTCACAGGATCCAACGGCAACCGACTCTGAATCAGAAGAGCCAATGGAGTCAGAGGCTGAGCCGGTTTCAGAAATTGGAGAATCTCTGGAGGAATCTCTGGTTAAAGGCTTACCCAGTGGAGATGTAATCACTCCACCCCTTCCCCCCGATCTGACGGTCCCTGAAGATGCTCCTCCCCCCTCCCCCTCTCCAGAGTTAGGGGATGCCAGCACTTCCGAAGAGTTGATCGTCCCAGAAGATCCCTTGCAGGTGAGGATCGAAAGAGTTGAAGGTCTATCTTTGGACCAAGCCCTCGATCTGGCAGTGGCACAAAACCTGGGTGTAGAACAGGCTCGTCTGGCCATTCTGAGAGCCGAGACCACTCTGGACCAGGCCCTGGCCGCTTTTTCTCCTACACTCTCCACCACCTGGTCTTACCTTTATAACCAACCCCCTACCGGAGGGAGCCCCTTTGTAGAAGATTCCAGCCGAATTTCCGCTTCTCTCCTGCGCCTGGATTACACCTTTCTGGACAGTGGTCGTCGCTCTGCTGCTGTCGAGTCCGCCCAGGAAGCTGTGGATATCGCTGAACTGCGCCTGGATCAAGTGACTCAGGATACCAAGTTAGCGGTAGCTACTGCTTACTACCAGGTACAGCAGGCGAATGCGCTTGTGGCCATCAATGAGGCCTCTGTGGAAAGTTCTCTGGCCAGTTTAAGGGATGCTCAGGCTCAGGAGCGAGCAGGATTAGGAACTCGTTTCAGTGTGCTGCAGGCAGAAACGGAACTTGCTAATAACCGTCAAACCCTGATCAGGGCACAAAACGACCAGCAGTTAGCTCAACGAGCATTAGCAGAACAGCTGAACTTCTCGATTCCAACAGATGTGGATGTCATCGATCCGATTCAACCCCAGGGGATCTGGGAGTTAACATTGGAGAATACCATTATTCTGGCATTGAATAATCGTCCTGAATTGGAAATCCAGCGGCGTCTGCTTGAACAGGCAAAGGATCAGGCCCGCAGCGCCATTGCCAGTATCCAACCCCAGGTCAACCTGTTTGCAACCTTCGACTTCGGCGGTGATATTCAGGTGCGCAACAGTACAGATACGGGCTATTCTGCCGGAGCCAACTTCAACTGGACCTGGTTTGATGATGGAGCCTCGAATGCCGTAGCTCAAGGATTTGACATTGATGCCCTGACCGCCGCCCGTACCTTTGAACAAACCCGCAACCAGATCCGCCGGACCGTTGAAGATGCTTTCTTCACCTTAATTAATAGCCGACAGGCCATTGATTCCTCAAAAACTGCCATCACTTCGGCGGAAGAAAGTTTGCGGCTGGCGCGTCTGAGGTTTCAAGCGGGAGTCGGGACTCAGACCGATGTCATTGCAGCCGAAAGCGCGCTGACCACTGCTCGGGGCAATTTATCCAACTCGATCATTGCCTACAATCTGGCCTTGGTGCAACTCCAGCGGCAGATCAATCAGCTTTAATTGGGGCTGGATGGTCCATTTCGGCAGCGTGGTAGGAACTGCGCACCAGGGGGCCTGATCGCACCTGGCTGAATCCCATGGAGCGGGCGATTGCTCCCAGGTGATCAAATTCCTCAGGGGTCCAGTAACGGCCTACAGGACGATGCTCCAGAGAGGGTTGCAAGTACTGTCCCAAAGTCAGCCGATCACAGTCCACCTGCCGCAGATCCTGTAGGGCCTCAATGACCTCGGCCTCAGTTTCCCCGTGACCTAACATCAGCCCTGACTTGGTGGGGATACTCGGATCCAATTGCTTCACGGTGCTGAGCACATGCAGCGAGAGGTCGTAACCGGAACTACGCCGCACCGATTGGGACAGCCTTCGGACGGTTTCAATATTGTGGTTGTAGCAAACGGGCTGAGCAGCAACAACGGTGGCCAGACAGTCTCGATCACCCCGAAAATCGGGTGTCAGCACTTCAATCTGCGTCTGAGGACAACGCTGGCGAATCGCCGCCATCACCTGCACAAACCAGCCTGCTCCCTGATCCGGCAGATCATCCCGTGCCACGGAGGTGAGAACCACGTACTGTAAACCCAGGATCTCGACGGCTTCAGCAACCTTTTCCGGCTCGTGGGGATCAAGGTTTTGCGGACGACCACTACTCACCTGACAAAAGGAACAGGCACGGGTACAGACTCCACCCATGAGCAAAAAGGTGGCCGTTTTCTGGCTGTAGCACTCCCCGCGATTCGGACAGCGCCCCTCCTCGCAGATCGTATGGATCCCCCGTTGCTTGATCACCTGCTGGACTGTGGAGATCTCACTGGCCCTGCCGATAGAGCGTTTCACCCAGCTGGGTAGAGCGGCTTGAGGGGATTGAGAGCGAGAGGAGGTGGGCATGAACAGGAAGGGTAGGCTACGGATCCAGTATAAAAGCTCGGATGAGGGCAGACCCTCTCATGATATTCTCTCCAGTTTCTGAAGCAGCTGTGCCGTCGAGACAATATGGCGATTTAGACCCAGGAGCTGAGCCGGGATCCCCAAAGCCAACCCCACCAGTTGGGGTAGGTGCAGGACAGGTAGCTTTAATGGATGACCGATCACTTTCTCAATTTCCGGTTGCCGCGATTCCAGATTGAGATGGCAGAGGGGACAGGGGGTGACCATACAGTCTGCACCTGCCTCTAGCGCCGCTTGGAGATGACGACCCGCCATTAAAAAGGATTGTTCCGGGGCATAGCTAGAGATCGGCCAGCCACAGCACTGAGTGCGTCCAGAATAGTCGACGGCAGAGGCTCCAACGGCAGCAAATACCTGCTCTAGCGTGCGGGGATTGTTGGCCTGATCAAACGCCTCAATGGGGTAGGCACGCAGCAGATAACAGCCGTAGAAGGCAGCACATTGAAGATTCTTCAAAGGACGTGTGACCTTTTCCCGTAATTGATCCAGGCCATAGTCTTGTACGAGCACCCAGAGCAGATGCCGCACCTCGGCAGTTCCCTGATAGCGTTCGCGGCAACCACTGTTCTGGCAAAGATCATGGATTTGATCCAGATACTCGGGCTTGCTGCTTTGCGCGGCTTTAAGTTTGTAATTGACGCGTCCCAAGACCCCCTGACAGGTACTGCAATGGGTGAGCATGGGTAGGTTCAGGGCTTCGGCCAGCGCCAGGTTGCGAGCATTGACACTGTCTTCTAGTAGTTCGGATTCCTCTTTAAACGTGCCGGATCCACAGCAGGTGGCTTGCTTCAGCTCCACCAGTTCGATGCCCAGATGACGGCTCACCTGATCCGTGGAGTCATACAGTTCGCGACAGGCCCCCTGAGCAACACAACCGGGGTAGTAGGCATATTTGAGAGCAGGAGTAGAGGCTGGCATCAGAATCGGGAAAGAATACACCTCCTCATCTTATGAGGATCATCCTGTCAGAGATCCATCTGAACGCAATCAGGTCAACCTTCGATCCTGCATGGATGGAGTTGAACAGACTCAGGGTTAATGAGCAACTCCAGGATTTATGCCAACTGAACCTTGGATTTCACAAGTCCCTGTGTAGCTGCATCAGCTGCAAATAGATGCTCTACTCGTAAGGATGCCAGCGTAATCTCTTGAGGTGTGCCGAATGTTGTAAACATGCTGAAAAAAGCGAGTTCACCATACTGAGTCGTGTAGCGCGTTGTCAGCACTGGGGTTATGGACGGTGATCCCTTTTGGAAAAGGCTTTGTTTCCCCAGGCGTTTACTCAGCAAGGCTTCCAGGACTTCAACTTTGGGTAGGAGAGCAGGATACCAGGAGGCTTCCTGGCGAAGGTAGGCCAGCATTGATGGTCCCACCTCATCTAAATTGATAATCTGATCCAAAAAACCCTGAGGATGAATTAACACATCCAGCAAGTTGATCGGTTGTCCGTGTGCCGATTCAGCTAACCAGGGCACCAATGCAGCAAACAGCCACTGCCCGCCGCGATTCACCTGCACCAAATTCCAATCCGCATCCACAATAAAGGCTGGCATGGGATCATGGGCCACCAGCAGTTGTTGCAGAGCCACATTTGCCTGTTCCAAAAGCGGATCATCTAACGGCATGGTGCTGTAGATAGGAGCATACCCTGCTTGCACTAAGAGCTGATTGCGTACCCCCAGGGGGGTTTCTAGTTCTTGCAGCCATGCCAACAACAGGTCACGACTGGGTCTGGCCCGACCACTTTCCACGAAACTCACGTGCCGCTGGGATACCCCCAGGCGTAAGGACAACTCCAATTGACTGAGGCGACGGGCTTTGCGGACCTGACGCAGGCTGATCCATGGGTGTGAAGTAGACATAGGGATCACAAATAGAGTAACCACCCAGATTCAATTTAAATTAATTACCTTCGAGGTAATTGCTTCTATAACCTGGAAACTCAATACTAGAGATATCACGATTTCAGAGATTTAATTATGCGACGGAGTCTGCTGGTTTTAACCCTGATCCCTTTTTCAGCGCTCAGTGCAATGGCCCTCTGGCGCCATGGGTATTGGGGGATCCTCGCACCCCATTTTCAAAGTTTTGGTGCTGCTCAGGTGCTCGCTGATCTGGTGATTGCGTTGGGTCTTTTTCTAGCCTGGATGTTGCAAGATGCAAAAGCAACAGGCCGCAATCCCTGGCCCTGGATTCTAATCACTCTGACAACAGGATCCTTTGGCCCCCTGTTTTATCTACTCACTCGTCAATCACAGGAAGAGAAGCTGGGGTGAGGCAGTGAACAGCCCTTTAATGATCTCCTGATATTTGCTGCTTTACATTTCAGAGTTTGAAGGCTATTCTCTGCCTTAAGGTTCAAGGGAGATCCGATGAGATTATTCATTATCCTGATGATGATCTCCCTGATGGACTAGTCCAGAGCCTCCGTAGGATGCAAATCTGGGATGGCTATCATAGGTAGAATCATGACCTCTGAGTTTTTGCGAGATCATAAGGCTGTTGCCAACTATGAGTCAGTTAAGCCAGCAGCTGAGCTCTGATCGTTGCGTAGGATCTTTTTTCTTATGTTGATCTGATTTTGCTATCCTGATCAAAACATTGACGGCAGAAATTATGTCCAATTTCTCTCCAAAATCATTATTACTTTAGGTTCCACCAATTTTGGTTCTATTCTTTAATAGGGTGCTTCTACCTCTCGAAACCCCAGATCATTGCAGTCATAGAGCAACTGCGGCTCCGCCAATCTCGATCCTGACTTGATGGAACAAGCATATATGCACCCTCCCACAGCCCAGAGGATCCTTGTCTGATCCCAGTCTGCCCATTCCCAATCAGGATGGTCTAAAATCTCACCCCTGCGACTGATCAAGCGATGCTCATCCCAGTAGCAGCCTTTTCCGACCGGAGCATCCGTTTGGGCATGAGCTAGTTTTCTAAGGATCCAGCCTTTAGCGATTTGTTTCTCAAAGACAAAGGTCTTGTTCCAGTGATCTATTTTGTTGATGTCTTTGATTTCCCATCCATCTCTCTGCAGCCGCAGATAGTATACTCCCGGACATTCTCCCCCATAATCTGCTTCTGGAATATAAGTGGTTAAAGCTCTGACTTCACTGGTTTGTCTCACGATCTGATGCCCACAACCATCATTCAGCCAGTAGGTACGCGGATCCAGAAATAGTCCCCCTCCATGCCAGCAGTCCCCCTTGGCAAACAAAGCAATGGCCTTCATCCAGGGATTTCTTGAGATCGCTGTCCAGGCCCCTTTTGCTTCTGATTCCCACTTCCCATTCATGGCGAAATAAATCAGAAAGCGACCATCAGGAGAAAGATCCGATCGCCTTTCGTAAACTCGCCCCTTTAACCATTGGGTAGGCTTAAATGTATCAGTTCTGCGATCCCAGCCAATGAAACACACCTGCTTTGAAGGTCCTCTCCTCATCACCACCGCCTCTTGAGAGTCCCGAGCTAACAGAACATGGATTCTGGCAGGATATTGATCTTGCATGATGACTCCCCTTCTTTTCCCTGATGATCAAACTCCAGATGATCCCAACATTAAGTCGATCCAGCTGGCAAATCCAACAGTGAGCCATCCCCTGTATTAAAAATCTCTCATTTTCTGGATACAACTGGATTGTCAAGGCGAAAACTTCCCCTCATTCAGGTCTTTGCTTTGATAAACTCTAGGATGTCAGCCGTTGGGCTTGGGAGCACTCCCTGATGATCAAGAAGGCCGTTGGATGGGCACTGCTCCTGTCTCTGATTCCCGCTACTGCTCTACAGTCTCAGCCGATCACCAGCGCAGAAGTGATTGATATTCCTCGCGAGCCCGTGTTTGCCTGGCAAGCCCCCGGGCCGGAACAGCCCGCAGAGGTGGGCATGCTTGTGCAAGAGGGAGGATACCTGCGCACAGTGGCTCCAGGGAAAGCCCAGGTCAAGCTCAGTAATGGCTTATTTTTTCGCTTGGGTGGGGACGCTACTCTCCAGATCACCCCCTCTTTAGATCTGAAGCGCGGCCAAATTATTGCCTGGGGGGAACAACCCAGCACCGACCTGCGACGCATTGAAACCCCAACGGCCACAGCGGCCATTCGCGGGACTACGGTCTTTATTGAAACGGAACCAGAGTTTGTCCGCTTTTTCTGCTGGGAAGGCGAAGTGCTGGTCTCCCTACCAGATGGATCCGAGGAAGTTGCTCTGCTGGAAGGGGAAGAGATCGTTGTTCCTGTGGGAGCCACCAGCCTGCCCGAGCCGACAAAGTTAAGTCAGTCAGAGCTGCAGGAACAATTTGACAACAGTGTGCTTCTCAATGATTTCACCGCCCCCATGAAGAGCATGCCCAAGATCCAGCAGATGATCAATAACTTTTAAACCCCCCTATGAAGGCACGGCATTCTCCCCTGATTGTGGGCGCTGGGGTCAGTGCTGTGGCCGCCTGTGGTTATCTTCTCAATCCCTGGTCCTTACCTGACACCCTGATCTACAGTCAGTTCTTTCACTGGCGTGGAGCACGTCCTTTTCATGAGGATCTGGTGATCCTGGCCATTGACGAGGATTCTCTGCGGGTCGGGGAACTGTTTGAACCGGAGGAGCTAGCGGAGTTGCCGGAGTTGGCACAACTGCAAACCTGGCCCTGGCCCCGTGCGGTCTATGGCATGGCCCTAGAGCAATTGATGCAGGCGGGGGCCCAACAGGTAGCTTTCGATCTGATCTTTGTTGATCCCAGTTCCTTTGGATCTGAGGATGATCAGGCGTTTCGGCAGGCTCTGGAGCGACACGCGGAGCAGGTCACGCTGGGAATGAAGCCGCAGGTGTTTCATTCAGCCCAGGTGGAAGGGGTGACTGCAGAGGTGGTGGAAACCGGATTACCCGTGGTGGATCTGCGAGTACCGGAGTTGAAATTGGGGCATGTGGATATGGTGATCGCCCCCAACCAAAAGCTCCTGCTCCTGCCTCAGCCCCTTAATCAGGGAGATACATTGATCCCTCCCTTTGCTGCTGCGATTGCGAACCGGTTCCCGCCCCCTCCCCCCGTAGGGATCAATTATCGTGGCCCTTCCCAGTCGGTCCCCACCTATTCCTTCTGGATGCTATTTGAACCCAGTTTCTGGCAGTTCAATCTGGGCTCCGGAGCGGTCTTTCAGGACAAGATCGTGCTGATTGGGGGAACCACCGAGCTGGCCCAGGATATTCACAGTACCCCTCTGGATGTGCGCATGCCGGGGGTGGAGGTACAGGCCAATGCCGTGGCCACACTGCTGGAGGGGGATGGGATCCGCTGGCTGCCCCGTCATCTGGCGGTGCCCCTGATCCTGGGTCTGGGGGTGGGCATGGGAGGATTATTGTTCAACCAAAAACAGGTGGGGGGCAAACTGGGGCTGACGGTTTTAGCAGGACCCCTGATCCTGGGGGGGAGTTATCTCACCTTTCTCCACACCTGGATGTTCCCGACCACGGCCCTCTTGAGCACAGTTCTGGTGACGGGGTTGATCGACACCACGGCTCTGGGGATCCGCGAGCAGCTGGATCGGTTACGGTTACGCCGGATTCTGGCCAAGCGCGTCTCTGCCGCTGTTCTGGAAGAGATCCTTAATCAACCGGAGATCTTTGCCCAGTCTTTGGGCGGGAGGGTGAGCCAAGCGGCCATTCTTTTCTCAGATATTCGGGGGTTCACCACACTTTCCTCCCAAATCGATGCCCAGGAACTGGTGGCCCTGCTCAACCGCTATTTTGCCTGCATGGTCACCCCCATTCTGGAGCAACAGGGGATTATTGATAAATTCATTGGCGATGCGATCATGGCGGAGTTTGGGGTCCCCCTGATGCGGGATGAACGCACCGAAGCTCTGGCATCTGTGCAGGCGGCTCTGGGGATGCGGCGTGCCCTGCATGCATTACGGATTCAACTTCAAGCTGAAGGCAAACCCCTGATCTTTCATGGGATTGGGATCAACATTGGCGAGGTGGTGGCCGGAAATCTGGGATCACCCGAAAAGCTGGAGTACACCGTGATCGGGGATGCGGTGAATGTGGCTTCGCGGATTGAAGGCCTGACGAAGGAACTGCAGTTTGACATCATTATTTCTCAATCGGTCTACGAACTGGTGCAGGAGGAGATCCAGGCCACCTGTTTGGGAACTTATCCGATAAGGGGAAAACAGGAGCCTGCTACCCTCTACGGGGTTGTGGACACGCGCTCGGGGGATGGCAAGCTCTGTCAGCAGGTGCGAGAAGAGTTCAGTGCCTATCAGATGCTGATTGGAAGGACCGTGAGCAAGTCTTAAGATTGCCGAAGAAGTGCCCAGGGGAGATCAACTTCCTCTCTATACTGAGGCAAAGCAGCACGGATCAACCCCCGGGAGAGTTTTTCATGAAGTTGGCTTACTGGATGTATGCGGGTCCGGCCCATATCGGCACCCTGCGAGTGGCCAGTTCCTTTAAAAATGTTCATAGTGTGATGCACGCCCCGCTGGGGGATGACTATTTCAATGTGATGCGCTCCATGCTGGAACGGGAACGCAACTTCACCCCCGTGACCACCAGTGTTGTGGATCGGCATGTGCTGGCACGGGGATCCGATGCCAAGGTGATCAACAACATCACCCGCAAGGATACGGAAGAGACTCCAGATCTGATTGTGCTGACCCCCACTTGCACCTCCAGTATTCTGCAGGAAGATCTGAATCACTTTGTCTCGCAGGCCCAGATGATCAGCCAAGCGGATGTGTTGCTGGCGGATGTCAACCACTACCGCGTCAATGAGTTGCAGGCCGCTGATCGGACCTTGCAGCAGATCGTAGAGTTCTACATTGACAAGGCCCGCAAGCAGGGATCGCTGGTCACCGCAAAAACCGCCACGCCCTCCTGCAACATCCTGGGCATGACCACTCTGGGTTTCCATAACCGTCATGATCTGCGGGAGCTGCGTCATCTCCTTGCGGATCTAGGGGTTCAGGTCAATCTGGTAATCCCGGAGGGGGCCGCGGTTCACGAACTTTCTAGACTGGGTCAGGCCTGGTTTAACCTGGTGCCCTATCGGGAAGTGGGGCCGATGACGGCCACCTATCTACAGGATCAGTTTGGCACTCCAGCCATTGATATTACGCCGATGGGGGTGGTGGAAACCGCTCGCTTTGTGCGCCGCATTCAGGATCTCTTGCAGGATGGCGGTGTCGAGGCAGACTTTGAGGCCTACATTGAAGAACAAACCCTACATGTGTCGCAGGCGGCCTGGTTCTCGCGCTCGATTGACTGCCAGAACCTGACGGATAAGAAAGCCGTGGTCTACGGGGATGCCACTCATGCGGCTGCTATTACCAAAGTGCTTTCCCGCGAAATGGGGATCCATGTGGTCTGGGCCGGAACCTACTGCCTCTACGACAAAGACTGGTTCCAGCAGGAGGTGGCCGAATACTGTGATCAGGTTCTGATCACGGAGGATCATGCTCAGGTGGGGGATGCCATTGCCAAGGCCGAACCGGCTGCGATTTTTGGCACCCAGATGGAACGACACATTGGTAAGCGTCTCAATACCCCCTGTGGTGTGATCTCGGCCCCCATCCACATTCAGGATTTCCCCATCAGTTACCGACCCTTCCTGGGCTACGAAGGCACCAATCAGATCGCCGACCTAATCTATAACTCCTTTACGCTGGGCATGGAGGATCACCTGCTGGAGATCTTTGGCGGACATGACACCAGTGAAGTGGTGACCTCCTCCCTGACCACTGACTCAGAACTGCGCTGGGATGCAGAAGCCGGTCAGGAGTTGCAGAAGATCCCCGGATTTGTGCGGGGGAAAGTACGGCGGAATACTGAAAAATTTGCCCGCGAACGGGGCTTTGAGGTGATCACGCTGGAGGTTCTTTACGCCGCCAAGGAAGCAGCAGGCGCTTAGGTTCGACTGCGAGAAATGTCTGCCAGAAATTGCTTCTGGTATTTGAGGAAAGCCGAGTGCCATTCCTGAAAGCGACGCTGGCCGTCCCGCACCAGCATGCGGCGGTAGTCTTCTGAGGAGATATATTTTTTGCTCATACGGATTCCGAGCGCTATTGCCACGCTAGCACAGTCCAGATTGCTAGTCCTGACGTCCAGGATCCCAGCATTTCAGGTAGGGTAATACATATCCCGTAACATTCCTCGCATCTCTGTGGATCAAGTGCATTCCTCCTCTCCTCTTTCCCAGCAGTCGCTGGATGCAGACGTGATCGTAATTGGCTCCGGGATCGGAGGGCTGGTCACGGCCACCCAACTGGCGGCCAAAGGGATCCGGGTGCTGGTGCTGGAAAAGTATCTGATTCCCGGCGGCAGTGCTGGCTACTTCCAACGACCTTCTCCCACGGGCGAGGGCAGCTACCACTTTGATGTGGGGGCCTCGATGATCTTTGGGTTGGGCAGCCAGGGCAGCACCAACCTGCTGACTCGGGCACTGGCGGCAGTGGATCAAGCAATTGAGTCCATTCCCGATCCGGTGCAGATTGCCTACCATTTGCCCCACGGGTTGCAGCCTCGGGTGCATCGGGATTACGAAACCTTTCTCACGGAGCTGGGGAGTTACTTTCCCTCAGAACAGCAGGGGATCCGCCGCTTTTATGATGAAGCCTGGTCCATTTTTAACAGCCTGAATGCCATGGAGTTGCTCTCTCTCGAGGAACCCCGCTATCTGTTTCGCTCGTTTGTTGGCAATCCCCTCGGGTGTCTGACGCTGGCTCGCTACTTGCCCGTAAATGTGGGACAGGTGGCCCGCTGGCATCTACGAGATCCTCAGCTACTGCAGTTTATTGATATGGAATGCTACTGCTGGTCAGTGGTCCCTGCCGCCCAAACCCCCATGATCAACGGCGGCATGGTCTTCAGTGATCGCCATTACGGGGGGGTGAACTATCCAAGAGGGGGGGTGGGTCAAATTGCCCAGAAACTCGTGCAGGGATTGCAGCAAAAGGGGGGAGAGATCCGCTACGCAGCCCGCGTAACTCGGATTCTGCACCAGAACGGCCAGGCGACAGGGGTGGAACTGGCAGGTGGAGAGCGCCTCCATGCTCATAAAATCATCTCTAACGCCACCCGCTGGGACACCTTCAACCACCTCTGGTCGGATCAGCCCCTGCCCAAAGCTGAGCAACGCTGGCAACAGCGCTATGTCCAGTCCCCCAGCTTTCTTAGTCTGCATCTGGGAGTCCGTGCAGAGGCTCTGGCGGGAGAACAATACTGCCACCACATCCTGCTGGAAAATTGGGATGCCATGGAGGCAGAACAGGGAACCATTTTTATCTCCATTCCCACCCTCCTGGACCCTGGGCTGGCCCCGCCTGGACGGCATATTCTGCATGGGTTTACCCCCAGCTGGATCCAGAACTGGCAGGGCTTAAGTTATCAGCAGTATCAGGAAAAGAAGCAGATCGCTGCGGCTCAGCTGATCCAAAGGTTGGCGGATCTCTGGCCTGATCTTGCTCAGCACATTGAACTCCAGGAGGTGGGCACCCCTCGCAGTCATCGCCGCTTTTTGGGTCGAATGAATGGCACCTATGGTCCAATTCCTGCCCACACCCCCTGGGGTCTGCTGGGCATGCCCTTCAACCGCACCGCTATCCCCAATCTCTACTGCACAGGGGACAGCACCTTCCCCGGTCAGGGACTGAATGCAGTGGCCTTTTCCGGCTTTGCCTGTGCTCACCGGGTGGCGGTTGATCTGGGGAAATAATTCAGGATCAGGACTTACCAGAATCCTCAGGTCCCTGTAAGCGAGTGGTGCGATAAATGGCTTTGGCATCCGGTCCAAAGGAGACCACATCCCCGGGTTTGAGCTGATGGGCAGTCATTTTCTGGCCATTGATCACCAGACCGTTGGTGCTGGGTTTCCCTTCCAGATCCCCATCAAGAATGCGATAGAAGTAATCCCCCTCCTTATCCGCAGGCACCCGCAGCAACATGGCATGGTAGCGGGAGGCAAACTGAGAATTGAGGCAAATATCATTGGCCAGATCGCGCCCAATGAAATACTTGGGTGAACTGAGAGCATGCGTCCGCCGCCCATCCCGATCTTCCACGATCAGGAGGTGCTGATAAGGACCTGTGTTAGCGGAGTTGGGATCAACCATAGTCACTGGCTAGAACACATCTCTCCGGAAGAGAGCTGGGCATTCATCCGGCTACCAATCAGAGGGAGAACACTAGATGAAAATCATATCTCAAATATACTGCTTCTCTGCCCAGGTAACCCACGCCTGATCAGGGGAGAGCAAAAATCATTACTGGGTCAACAACAGTAGGGTATCAGGGTCAAGAGGCACCTAGCGTGCCGATGTCTGCAGAAAAGTGGCCAGAAGATCAGGGAAGAGTTTGTAGGCCCCAATGGCCAGTTGAGCAGTTCCCACCACCACATCGGTCTTATGGTGCACCACTGCATCCACAATGGCTGCGGCCACATCTTCCGGCTGGTTCACAAAGATTCCCTCCAGGGCAGCTTGCATCCGCTGACGACCGGAAGAGATCACTGGATCCGCAGCTGCCGTGCCGCTAGTTTCCTCCACAAAAACAGCCCGTTTTAAAAAATCGCTGTTCACCACCCCGGGGTGGACACCAATCACCTCGATCCCTTGCGGCTGTAGCTCCAAACGCAGGGCTTCAGTGAGTCCCGTTACCGCAAACTTGCTGGCCGAGTAGGCGGTCATCAGGGGTAGGGGCATCTTGCCCCCAACCGATCCCACATTGATGATCTGACCCCGATGACGCTCTAGCATGGAGGGCAGCACCGCCTGGATCATATGGAGGTAGCCCCAGAAATTGACAGCCATGATCTGTTGCCAGTGCTCCAGGGTGGTGGCGGTGAAGGGACCGCTCATGCACATGCCCGCATTGTTGACCAGAATATCGATGTGCTGGAAACGCTCCAGAGCTTTATCCACCAGGATCTTGACCTGATCCGGCTGGGTGACATCGGTGGGCACCACCAGGATCTCGGCATCCAGTTCCTGTTCCAGGTCGATGGCGGTTTGCCTCAGGGTCGATGCTGTGCGAGCAGCCAGAATCAGCTGGGCTCCCCGACTGGCAAAGGCATGGGCGGTCGCCCGTCCAATCCCTTCAGAGGCTCCGGTAATCAAGACAATTTCAGGCATAGATCTCCAGGGACGCTGATCCCGCGACAGTGCTTTTACTACCTTAATCCTGGAGTGGGTTACCTTTGGACTGAGGTTGGTTCCTTCAGATACCCTAAGGGATCCATTCCAGAACCAGGCCGAAGGTTCCATCCTGGCTGATCGTACTGTTTCGCCGCTGGTAGCGAGCAGCAACACGGGTGGAAGGACTGAGGGCATAAGCGGCTGTGATCGTGGCCAGGGTGGCTGTACTCTCTTCAGCTTCCCGGGGTGCCAGCCAGCTATAGCTGAGGGTGAGATCGGCGGCCTGCGGTGCTAGGGCCAGGATGACAAAAGCCCCAAATTGGGGACCACTCAGGGAACGGTCAGATTCCTGAATGGCACGGTAGCCCACCTGGGGAGCCAGATTCATCCGTGAGCCGCGGGGTGCAATGTAATACCGCAGCAGGGAGCCGTAATCTTGATCGGCGGAACGTTCTCGCGACTGCTGATACTCTCCGCTCAGGGTAAAGCGATCCCCCAAACCCACATCCTCAACCCCCAGACTCCAGGTGGTGCTTTGCAGAGAGACCTGCAGGCGGGTGGGGACAACAGGGGTATTGCGGATTTCCTGCAACAGATCCGGGGGCTTTTCCAGCCAGCGACGCAGCACCGGACTGTCATGCACCAGGTCCTGATACTGCCCCAAATCAATCGCAGTGGTGGAAGAGGTTTTTAATTCAGCCGCAGGATCAGCTTGAACAGGATGGAACCCATCCAGGACAGAAGTCCAGAGAAGACAAAGCAGGCTGAGACGGAAAAGCGAAATCCCTGTGACTGACCTGGAGAGTATGACTTTGCCCATGTCATTGCCCAAAGCTGACCCGAGGACACCATCTCCGACCAGAGGTTGATAGCCCTACCTCTGATGGGGAGAAGGATGGCTGCAAAAGCCTCCCTTACTCTAGCTGGTTCACTGACGCGTGGGTCAGGGTTCCAGAAAGTCGGTTAAAAACCGCAGCGGCATGGGGATTAACGCTTCTCTTCACAAACCTCCTGCACCAGAGCCAGATCAATGCGGGGGAAGAGGGTGGCAAATTCTTCCACGGTCCAGAAGCCAGGACAAACATTTTTCTCGATGTGCCACCTGGCCAGAGCTTCAGGGGACACCTTAGCATTCCCGCCAGAGTCCTGTTCGGATCCGTCGCGCCGAAACTCAATCACAGATTGTGAACCAGACTGCGCCCATGCTGAAAAGCAAAGCCCCTCGCCCACACAAGCACAGAGTAAGGTCAACCTGAGAGAAAACCGGAGCATGGCATCCACCCTGATCAGGATCATTCCAGCTGCTATTATTCCCGATCCTATCTCTTCTGTCCTGCAACCTAGCCTTCGGGATCGATGCGCATCAACACCTGACCAAATTCTACTGGCTGACCATTCTCCACCAGGATCTCCGCCAGTCGCCCAGCGGTTTCCGCCTCCAGCTCATTCATCAGCTTCATGGCTTCAATAATGCAGAGGGTCTGGCCCCGTTGCACTCGATCGCCTAGATTGACAAAGCTGTCTTCACCGGGAGCCGGGGCGCTATAGAAAGTTCCCACCATGGGGGAAGTAATATCAACCAGATGGGACGCGGCGTTGGGAGGCCCCTTTGATTTGGGGGCTGTAGCCGGAGCTCCGAAGTCATTCAGCAGTTGTTGAGGAGCAGGGGAACTGGCTTCCACAACCGCAGAAGGATTGGAAAGTGAGACCCCCACGGATCCATTAGCTTTGCGAATCGTCAAGCGAAAGGAGTCATCTTCAAGAATCAGCTCCACAACGCTGGTTTGATCAAGCGTCGTCAGGAGATGGCGAATTTCTTCCCAATTTACGGAATCCAAGTGGTACCCAGCCCTTTCCTAATACTGCAACATCCTGGCAACCCAGAGAGATCTCTCATCCCTCTCCTCCAGATCGATGCCCAGTGGTAGTTTCTCACAGAACGTGGCCACGAACATCTCGACCCAGGAGCCAAGTTGAGGTCTGTGATTTAGATTCCCATCCACAGTCCTACTCGCGCCCCAGGTAGGAATCGGTGCGGGTATCAACTCGAATTTTTTCGCCCTGCTTAATGAAAAGGGGCACCTGGATCTCGGCTCCTGTTTCTAACTTGGCGGGTTTTGAACCCCCTGTGGCCGTATCACCCTTCACGCCTGGATCGGTTTCCACGATCTCCAGCACCACCGTGTTGGGGAGCTCAACGTCAATGACCTGCTCATTCCATCGTAGGATGCTGACCTCCATCCCTTCCTTCAGATATTTAATCTGAGTGCCGATTTGATCCTGGGTCAGGGGTGTTTGTTCATAACTTTCCATGTCCATAAACACATAGTTGTCCCCTTCCTGGTAGAGGTACTGCATATCCATTTTTTCGATATTGGCGGAAGGCAGCGTCTCTCCCGCTCGAAAGGTACGTTCTTGAACACCGCCAGTCTGCATATTTTTAAGTTTTGTGCGGACAAAGGCAGCTCCCTTACCAGGTTTAACGTGCAGGAATTCCACCACTTTCCAGGCATAGCCATCAAGCTCGATGGAAACCCCTGGACGTAAATCGTTACTAGAAATCATAGTGAGGTCGCATGACTGGTGCTTATTCGACATGATTGTACCCTGCAGGCTGATCGGTTTCGGAACTTGCCTGCTTTCTCTTCAGTCTGACGAGGACTTGGGTGGGGAAGAGGCATTGAGAACGCCTCTATCAATCGGGGGTTGGCGCAGGTACTGGGGCAGGATAGTAGACCAGAGGGAGATCTGTCCGCTGGTGTAAGCCTTGTAAGCCAGGGCGGCCACAGCCTGCACCGGTGGATCTGTAATGGCAGAGCCGTCCACAATCTCTAGCGAGGAGGTTTGCTGGTGTAGCAGGTGAAGTTGTGCTTGCCAGGCGGGGGTAGACCAGAGCTGCTCCGGTACAACAATGCTGAACTGATCAGGACCCGGCTCATAGTGGTAAACAGCTCCATACCAGTCCCCCCGTTGGGCATCCAGCTGCACTGCTACCAGAGCAACCGGATCGATCTCAAGCCGGGCATAGGCCAGAGCCGCGAGACTGGAAACCCCATAAACGGGAAGACGCAACCCCTGCCCCAGGGTGCGGGCGACGGTTACCCCTAGACGAGATCCTGTAAAGCTCCCCGGTCCGACAGCCACCCCGATCCCCACCAGATCAGACCACTGCTGCGGGGGCAGAAAACTTTCTAATAAGGGGTGCAACTGCTGCGCCATCTGCCGACCCAACGGCCAGGTCTGAGATCGTTTCATCTCCAATCCAGACACAGGTTGCAAAGCCAGGCCCAGGGTGGGTGTGGTGGTGTGGATCCCCAGGAGCCATCCCTCCATGGGTTTACTCATCCTCTGTCAACCGGGCCGCCGCTTCTAACACCTGCAGCCGTTTCTCTAAATACCGGACCGTACGGATCAGCTCCGGTAACTGGCGCAGAGCGACCGCCGATCGTTTCCACTCTGGGTGGGGTTGGTGAGGATAGCCCGCCACAACCTCTCCGGCAGCCACATGGTTGGTAATGCCGCTCTGTCCTACCGCAGTGACGTTATCCCCCAGATTTAAATGTCCGGCCACCCCGACCTGCCCCCCCAAAATCACATGGCGGCCCAGGGTTGTTCCCCCTGAAATACCCACCTGTGAGGTCAGCACAGAATCAGGACCGATCTTTACCCCATGCCCCACCTGCACCAGGTTATCGATTTTTGTGCCATGGCCAATGCGAGTTTCTCCCACGGCAGGGCGATCAATGGCGGTATTGGCCCCCACATCCACACCCTCCTCCAGCACCACCCGGCCCGACTGCAACATGCGATACCAGCTACCATCCGCAAGCGGCACATGCCCAAAGCCGTCATCCCCAATCACCGCCCCACTGTGAATCAGGCAGTGATCTCCGATCAGGCTGCGTTCGTGTATCACACAGTTGGCGAACAGCTGGCAGTAACGCCCGATCTGCACCTGGGGGTAGAGGGTGACGTTGGCATGGATCTGGGTATAGTCACCAATGATCACACCCGATTCCACCACCACATGAGCTGCAATCGCGACTCCGGTGCCCAGTTGCGCATCTGCTGCGATCACGGCAGTCGGGTGAATTCCCACGGGTAATTGAAACGGCTGATAAAACAGTTCAATCGCTTTAGCGAAACTGAGGCGGGGATAGGAGCTGCGCACACAGGCCAGCCCGACAGGCACCGGACAGTCAGGGTTCACCAGCACAGCACTGGCGTGGGTTTGCTCCAGCAGGGGCAGATATTTGGACTCACTGACAAAGCTCAGATCCCCCGGTTTTGCCTCCACCAGTGCCGCCACCCCCTGAATCTCTAAGTCTGGATCCCCCTCAAAAGAGCATTGCAGGGCATGGGCAAGAGCGTGCAATTTCACCAATGACATCTCCCAGCGGCAGAACCTGAGTCTCCATAAATTCTATAGTGTTGAGCTAAAGGTCTTTTATCTCTTTCCCTGCCACCTGCGGATGTCAACTCCAGATCTGGGATCCCACCATGTGCATCTCTGGTTGACCTGGCCGGATCAGGTTCAGGATCCCCAGCTGTTACAGACCTATCTTGAGATTTTGGATCCACAGGAGCGAGATCGCCATGGGCAGTTTCACTTTGCCAAACATCGGCATCAGTATCTGGTGGCTCACGCCCTGGTCCGCTGTTGTCTTTCCCAGTACGCACCGCTGGCTCCAGAAGCCTGGCGATTCCAGACCAATGCCTATGGCCGTCCGGAACTGGATCCCACCTGCGGGCAGGACCTGCCTCCCTTGCGGTTTAACCTTTCCCACACCGATGGGCTGGTGGCTTGTGCGGTCACCCGATCTCGAGATATCGGTGTGGATGTGGAGGCAACCCGGCGAGGGGGGTCGCTGCTGGAGATTGCCGAGCGCTACTTTGCCCCCGAGGAATTCGCTGATCTCAAGCAGTTGCCGGTTGCTGCTCAGGTGGATCGGTTCTTTGACTACTGGACGCTGAAGGAAGCCTACATCAAGGCCAGAGGTATGGGGTTAGCCCTTTCTCTGCAACACTTTAGCTATCAGTTACGGCAGCAACGGATCAGCATCCGGTTCAGTCCGGCCATCGCAGATCGGGCAGAGGTCTGGCAATTTCTGCTCCTGGGCCTGGATCCGGGTTACCGTGCAGCACTGGCTGTGCACAGAGGAGATGAGGCCCCCATGCAGCTTGCGGTGTGGCAGACCATTCCGATGCAGGAGCCTCAGCCCCTGGACTGGTCAGTTCGACTGCTGGCGCAGGGGCCGATCCCATTTCTAGAGGCGGAACCGCTCTGAAACCCCATTCACATTGACACTGTAAATTCCCCTTTCCGTAAAGGTGCCCAGGGGAATCGTCTCTTCAAATTCCACGAGCACCTGCGTGCAGATCAGATCGGTGCGGGTAATGGCGGGCAGAGAAACCCAGATGCGGTTGCGTACCTGCCGGATCCGTGGGTTTCCCAAACGGTAGCAGGGATTGGGTAGGAATCCTCGTGCCACCACCCGGACCCGAGGAGGGAAGGATTCTAGAATCTCAACTTCGATATCCTCGACATTGGCGGGGATAACAGCAATCGGCGGAGGCAGAGGAACAACAGAGGGCTCCGGCTCCGGTAAAGGCAGGGAGGTACAGGTGGTGGTGTTGCAGGCAATCCCTGTCTGGGCGCTGATAGATTCAGAATTGTCCAGACTGATCACACCAGGGGTCTGGCTGGAACAGGCGGCGGTAAGAGCAACGGCAACGGCGGATCCGATCCAGGACATCCGTCCCCATAAACTTTTCATGAAGATCTCCTCACAACACTGAAAATCGTTAAATGGTGTCGAAGCATGCAGCTTCCGCCCATACCATACCGTTTGGATTGTGGAAACGAAACCGTGTTGCTCAAGTTCTTGTCAAGAACCGTTCACAATCTCTGATCTTGAGGAAACTCCTGAGTCTGTACAGCCACTAACTCAAAGCACTTGCTCTCACACCCAAAATCTGGAGGGAATCTCCCACTTGGATCTGCTTGCCTGTCTCTGTGGAGGGCATGGTAGTATTCACGGCCACCCGATAAAAGTGATTAAAGCGATCAGCCACGGTCCAATGGGGCAAGGTTTGCTGACGCTGTTGAGTAAAGATTTTTTGGAAGTTGGGTGTAGATATGGCTGTCAGAACATCACGGCTAGGGACTACACAGCGCTGACAGGGATTGATCCCCTCCAGAACCACATCGCCAAGTTGAAAACGCACACAGGTTCCCGAATGACTGAAAAGTTGATCCTCCCAGAAAGGCGGTACCCCATCAATCTCAATGTTAGTGCGCAGCCGTTGCCGCAGATCCTCCACCGTCAGGGAGGGATACCAGGAGGCTAAAGTTTCCAGGGTCGCGGTACTGATCAGGGTGGGGCCATTGGCGTTGAGATCATCTG
The DNA here is from genome assembly GCA_964392245.1 of uncultured bacterium. Lineage (GTDB taxonomy): Bacteria > Cyanobacteriota > Cyanobacteriia > Thermostichales > Thermostichaceae > JAAUUJ01. The sequence continues at coordinate 54,124 of CAYMOX010000013.1, read as the reverse complement.
GAAATCCGGTGTCGGTATTCTGCTGTAGAGTCACCGGAAAACCCAAAAAATCACTCAGCCATTGGTGCATAGCCTCCCGATCCTGTTCCAAATGTCCTGAGAAGGTTTGATCGGAATCCTGGATCTTGAGTGCAAACCATTGGCGATCCAGATCGATTTGGCACCGGATCAGATGCACCTTGGGCTGGCGTTTGCCGTTGACGAAGCGGTGATGGCTATCGAAAAGCGCAAATTCCCGATCATGCTGGAGAGCACCGCTAGATAGAACTGTCACTGTAGACCGCGGCAAACCGTCCAGGGACTTGATCGGGAAAATCGAGAGTCCAGCAACTTTTGCAGAGAGCATGAACAGGGTTAAGGTATCTTGCACCCAGATTAACGGGTCAAACAGGTATAAAGTATATGCTTGACAGCGAGCATCAGGAATACACTGCAAGCTGGATGTCGAGGTGTGAAGGGTGGGCCATGCAGCTTTATTTGGATTCAGCCGATCTGAAGGCCGCAGAAACCTGGATCAGTAGCGGATTCTTCTACGGTGTGACCAGCAATCCTCTGCTTCTGGATCGGGCTGGATTGAGCAATACTTTGGCGACCTTGAAGTCATTGATGTGCTCCTGGCAGCAGATGGAGGCTCAGGAGATCCAGGTGCAGGCTTGGGGAGAAGACCCTGATGAGCTACTCGCCTGTGCCCAGTCCCTGTTAGAAGCAGCCGATCAGCTCCGGGCTCGGGTGGTGATCAAGCTGCCTGCCACCATGGATGGCCTGATTACCGCACGGCGACTGATCCAGCAGGGGCGAATGGTGACTCTCACCGCCATCTACGCCTCCCATCAGGTGATCCCTGCCCACGTCATTGGCGCAAATTATCTGGCTCCGTATCTGGGTCGGATGCAAGATCAGGGCATCGCTGGCGTCGAGGAAATTCAGATCATGCAACGGATCCTGAATCAGCACCAGAGTTCCACCCAGATCCTGGCGGCAAGTCTGCGGCATCTGGAGGACATCTTGACACTGGCAGCAGCCGGAGTTTCTTGCTTTACCCTCTCTCCTTCCCTGGCAGAGCATCTCTTTGTCCATCCCCTGACCCAGAGTGCCGCTGAGGAATTTGAAGCCATTGCCGCCCGAGGTGGTGCGTGATTGTGACTGCGGGGGAAGCCATTATGGATTTTACTCCCTGCCAATGGGGTTCAGAATGGGGGTTTCTGCCTCGTCCCGGTGGATCCCTTTTGAATGTCGCCATTAGTCTAGCGCGGCTGGGTATTCCTACAGGCTTTTTGGGTCGCTTATCCACGGATGTCTTCGGGCGACAGCTTTACCAATATCTGCAGGAAAATCAGGTGGATCTCACCTACGTTCAGCAGGGCCATGAACCCACAGCTCTTGCCTTTGTGAATTTGAGGGAAGCTGGAGTTCCAGAGTATGCCTTCTATGGAGATCAAACAGCCGATTCACATCTCAAACACGGCGAGATCCTTCCGCTCGATGAGAGAGTATGCGCCCTCCATTGCGGATCCATTGCGCTGGTGCGCGGACCGGGCGCGGTAGTTTATCAAGAATTGATGCAGGCGTATGCCAACCAGTGCTTCCTTTCTCTTGATCCCAACATCCGGCCAGCCTTTATTCCGGATCGAGAGGCCTATCGACACCAGTTACGCCAGTGGATCCAATCGGTGGATCTAGTGAAAGTCAGTCAGGAAGATCTGCAGTGGCTTTTCCCTGGAGGATCGATTCAGGAGATAGCCAGAAGCTGGGTACAGTTGGGGGCAGGCATGGTGGTGGTCACCCTCGGATCTCAGGGAGCGGTTGCATTTATGGATGAACACGAGATCAGGGTGGGAACTGAATCAATTCAGGTGGTGGATACGGTCGGGGCTGGAGATGCTTTTATGTCCGGCCTTCTTGCTTTTCTATATCAACAGGATCTCCTGAGAAAACCTCTGGCTGATCTGTCATTATCGCTGATCGAAAAGTCACTCACCTTTGCCAACAAGGTGGCTGGACTCACCTGTCAACAGGCTGGATCAAATCCTCCCTGGGCATCGGAGTTGAATACATTCAGACTGTGATTCGGATCCCCAATTGCTGTGCCCTTGATCAGGTTGGGGGAGTGATCCCTGTCATAACTAACTGGCTAAGCTTATGTGATTATCAATAACAGCCAAGGGACACAATCCAACCAAGGAGAATTCATGGAAGAACAGAACAAAAAAAGATGCAAGATTCTGCAAGTAGAGTGCAATCACCTATGGGAAAGCCTGAGTGAAGAGGATCTTTCTGCGGTCGCTGGTGGGGCGCAGCGGTCCATGGTCACCAGTCTGAGCGTCAGGTTCGACGACAGCGTTACACTCGGCGGCGGCAAGAGTCCTTGGGGCTCATGGATCAGTTGTGAGGAAAATGGATCAACGTGATTTTATCAGAGGATAGCCACTGGGAGTGGCAGGATCTAGAGGATCTAACTGGAGTTCCACCTGCACCTCAACCTTAGGTTCATAGCCCAGTAGTTCTCTCATCATCTAGGGATTTCCCAGTCAAGCCAGAGTGGCATCCTCTGCTGCGGGCAGTAGCGAAACAGCAGTGACCGTTCCCATGATCCCACCATACTCCTCCCGTTTGGTGGGGGTGGGGGTCACCTGTACCGTCATCCCAGGTTCGATCTGTTTGCCTCTGGCAACGGGAAAGTAAGGTTTGTTATCACAGAATATTATCTAGCAGCATTTACAGTCATTTATCGTTCAGTTCCTGCCGCTGGTGACATTCCTTATGTTCTGACTCAGGTTGTCTCTGACCTGGTTCGCTAAAGTTGATCCTTGATCTCACCTGTCAGGAAAAGTTGGGTAAGTTAAAGACGACTTTCTCTGCTTTGGTGCCAAGAATTCACTAACCAGATCCCTGGAATAGCTGCTCAGTAATGAATCCAAGCCAAAATAGTTTTTGTAGATGATCAGAGACTATCTACACTAACCAGATCGTAAGAATGGTTGACCAGTTCGGATATTCCTTAGGCTGATCCGAAATCAGACTAAAGCTGTGCCAGCAGCAACCGATTCAGGGAGAGACTACGTGAACTCACGGACACCGGCATACTCTTTGAAGACCTCAAGTAAACTAGACATCTGATCTCTGCCTCCGTCATGACGGATCCCTCTCCCCCCTCAGATCTAGATGCTGCCTGGAAAGAAACGCTGGATCTCTATTTTGAGCCTTTCCTGGCCTTCCTCTTCCCAGAAGCTCATGCTGCTATCAACTGGGATCGCTCTGTTGAGTTCCTGGACAAAGAATTTCAGGATTTGATCCCTGAGGCAGAGATCGGTCGCCGCTATGCTGACAAGCTTGTAAAAGCCTGGCTCAACAACGGAGAGGAAGCGTTCATTTTGATCCATGTGGAGGTTCAATCTCAGGAGGATAGCGGCTTTGCTGAGCGCATGTTTATCTATCACTACCGGATCTTCGACTTTTATCAGAAGCGGGTGATGAGCTTGGCGGTACTGGGCGATGAGAACCCAAATTGGCGACCGGATCGCTACACCTACACCCTGGCCGGATGTGAGCTGAGTTTGAGATTCCCCATCGTGAAATTGGTGGATTTCGAGGATCGGTGGCCAGAATTGGAGACCAGTAACAATCCCATGGCAGTTGTGGTCATGGCTCATCTGCAATCCAGAACCACCAAATCAGATGCCCAAGTGCGGAAACGGTGGAAATGGATCTTGACCCGCAGACTCTATGAGAGAGGATACAGTCGGGAGGATGTGATCCGGTTAGTTCGGGTAATGGACCGGATCTTGACTTTGCCAGCAGTGCTTAAGCGACAATTTAGAGAAGAGTTGGAGCAGTACGAAGCGGAGGTCAAGATGCCATTGATTAGCAGTATGGAAGAACTTGCCAGAGAAGAAGGGATCCAGATTGGGGAACAGCGTGGGATCCAGATTGGCAAAGAGGAAGGGATCCAGATTGGCAAACAGGAAGGGATTCAGGAGGGGATCCAACAAGTGGTGATCAAATTGCTACAGGAAGAAGTGGCAGTGGACATCATTGCCAAAACTTCTGGTCTATCCATAGAACAGATCGAGCAACTCAGATCTGAGTCTTGATAAAGCTTATGGCCCAATTGATTTTGGATCTTTCCTCTGCACCCTCACAGACCAGCACTGTAGATTCTCGGTTCTGCTTTTGGGAACTCAGGTAAGCATCAATCATCAGTTGGATCCGATCCTCCTGTGCCGGAACCCGATGAACAACATTCTCCCTATTCAGGAGAAGCATCCCCTTGAGAATGTTGCCAATTTCAAATTCAAGGAAAGCCGGAGTCAGAATTTCAAGCGAACGGCTAATCTCGGATCTTTTGGCATGATCCCTCCAGACCCATCCACAGGCCATGATACTCACCCTGATTCCTCTCCCTCCGGATCGGGGTAAACACCTCTTCTGGTGCCAGTTACCAAAAAGGCTGACCCAGGTGTCCGAGAAAGCTTGATCTGGTGAGGTTTTGGGGTTTTACTGTACGAAATATGAGTGTAAGGATTCAGGTGAGGGATCTTGACACTGAGGGAGCAAGTAGTAGTCCTCTGTAGAGCTGCTTTCTGGAAGATCCTGAACTGGAATTACCACAAGATGAGAAGTCTATACAATATTTGATTGCCAGTGATTTTAAAGAAAAAACCCCACCGAGATCCAGTGGGGCAATGCTACATTCAGGTGTTTAACCGATAGCGCAACGACAATTAGTAGTCGTAGTCACCCATGCCGCCACCCGCGGGAGTAGCAGACTTGGGCTCAGGCTTGTCCACCACAATCGCTTCGGTGGTCAGCACCATCCCCGCAATCGATCCAGCATTCTGCAGCGCAGAACGGGTCACTTTTGCAGGATCCACAATGCCAGCCTCGATCATGTCCACATACTCATCCTGAAGGGCATCGTAGCCAATGGCGAAGGCCTTCTCTTTGACCCGCTCCAGGACAATCGCACCATTCTGACCGGCATTGTCAGCGATCCGCTTCAGCGGTGATCCCAGTGAGCGAGCCACCAGCAACGCTCCACTCAGCTCGTCACCCTTCAGGTTTGCGTTGGCCCACTCAATGGTCGCGGGAGTCAGGTGCGCCAGCGTGGTTCCGCCCCCGGGAACGATCCCTTCTTCCACAGCCGCCTTGGTAGCGTTGATGGCATCTTCCAGACGGAACTTGCGATCCTTCATTTCAGTCTCAGTGGCAGCGCCCACCTTGACCACAGCCACCCCACCGGCCAGCTTGGCCAGACGCTCCTGCAGCTTCTCCTTGTCGTAGGAGGACTCGGTTTCATCGATCTGACGACGGATCTGCTCGCAACGGGCCTTGACCGCAGCCTCATTGCCCTCAGCCACGACGGTGGTGTTGTCCTTGGTGACGGTAATGCGACGGGCGCTACCGAAGGACTCCAGCTTGGCATTCTCCAGCTTCAGACCGCGATCTTCCGTGATCACTTCGCCGCCCGTGAGGGTGGCCAGATCCTCGAGCATAGCCTTGCGGCGATCCCCAAAGCCAGGAGCCTTGACAGCACAGACATTGAGAACACCGCGCAGCTTGTTCACCACCAGGGTAGCCAGCGCTTCCTTCTCAATATCCTCAGCCACGATCAGCAGCGGACGGCCAGAACGAGCCACCTGCTCCAGCACGGGCACCAGATCCTGCACCAGGGTGATCTTCTTGTCGGTGATCAGGATGAAGGGGCTTTCCAGCACCGCTTCCATCCGCTCCATGTCGGTGGCGAAATAGGGAGAGATGTAGCCCTTGTCGAAGCGCATCCCTTCTGTGATCTCCAGTTCGGTGGTCATGGACTTGCCTTCTTCCAGAGAGATCACTCCCTCACGGCCCACTTTGTCCATGGCCTCGGCGATCATCCTGCCAACTTCTTCGTCGTTCCCTGCGGAGATGGAAGCCACCTGAGCAATGGCTTTGCTATCTTCTACGGGACGAGAGTGCTCGGCGATCTGCTCCACCAGGTAGTGAACGGCCTTATCAATCCCGCGCTTCAATGCAATCGGATTGGCACCGGCGGCAACATTACGCAACCCTTCCTTAACCATGGCGTGAGCCAGCACGGTTGCGGTCGTGGTTCCGTCACCAGCGGCATCGTTGGTCTTGGAAGCAGCCTGACGGATCAACGATACGCCCGTGTTTTCGACGTGATCTTCCAGTTCAATTTCCTTAGCAATGGTGACCCCATCGTTGATGATCTGAGGCGCACCGAACTTCTTCTCCAGCACCACGTTGCGACCCTTAGGACCGAGGGTAACAGCAACAGCTTCGGCCAGAACATCCATGCCGTGCTCGAGGGCACGACGAGCTTCTTCATTGAAAATGATTGACTTAGCCATAGGTCTTGATACCTCTGATGTTCAAAGACTAAACACTACTGTTCCTGAACAAGATGAAAGCCTTGATGCAGTTGATCCAGGAAACTGCAGGGTTACTGAACAATTGCCAGAACATCTCGCTCCGACAACAACACGTAATCCTCAGTGCCCAGCTTGACTTCAGTGCCAGCGTACTTGGAGTAGAGAACCTTGTTGCCCACTGCAATTTCGAGAGGCACCAGATTGCCATCATCGTTGCGCTTGCCAGGGCCAACCGCGACCACCTCACCCACCTGGGGCTTCTCTTTGGCGGTGTCTGGCAGGAAGATACCCCCAGCCGTTTTCTCGTCCTGATTGGAGATCTTGATCAAAACCCGATCTCCCAGGGGCTTCAATGTCGATGCGTTCAGCGTTAATGTTGCCATTCGTAATCCTCCTCCGTGATCTTGAGAGCACGAAAGTAAAGTGACAGGGTCAGAGTGTGTTCAATTTCGTCTGTGCTGGAGAGTTAATCAATTAGCACTCTCACTGCACGAGTGCTAGTCTACCAGTCTATTTTTCCTGCTGACAATAGTTCTGGGTGGATCCGACTGGGGTGGATTTAGTACGGATTCCTCTACTGCAGGTCGGAGGACCGTACCATGCAGGGAAAGAAGCAGGAGGAACTGACCATGAGCAATCGCTCCGTTGCAGTGATCGGGATGGGCACGATGGGTGCGCCAATGGCCCGCAATCTTCTCAAGGCTGGCTACAAAGTGACGGTGCATAACCGTACCCGCGAACGGGAAACCCCTCTGATCCAGGCTGGAGCCCAAGCGGCAGCGTCCCCGGCTCAGGCGGCAGCAACTGCGGAGATCATTCTCACCTGTGTCAGTGATACCCCTGATGTGCAGGAAGTGTTGGTGGGGGATCAAGGCGTGATCCAGGGGGCACCTGCAGGATCTCTGGTCATCGATATGTCCACCATCAGTCCCACCGTGACGCGCAACCTGGCCCAACAGCTGGCAGCCCAGGAAATTCAGATGCTAGATGCCCCCGTCTCTGGGGGATCGGAAGGGGCAGAGCGGGGCACCCTCTCGATCATGGTGGGGGGAGAAGCAGACCAGGTGCAACGAGCCATACCAGTGTTATCTGTTTTGGGCCGCACCATTACCCATGTCGGACCGATTGGGGCAGGACAGCTGACCAAAGCCATTAATCAGATTATTGTGGCGGGAACCTACTGGGCGGTGGCGGAGGGGATCACGCTGGGCTTAAAGGCAGGGCTGGATATGGAGAAAGTGATTCAGGCTGTAGGCAATGGTGCTGCGGGATCCTGGGGATTGACACATCGCTCCAGCAACATGATCCAGAATCAGTACCCACTGGGGTTTCGGGTGCGCCTGCATCGCAAAGATCTTTTGATTGCCCTGGAGGCAGCCCGCGAGTTAGGAGTGGCCCTGCCAGCCGCTGCCCTGGTGGAGCAGATGGAGACGGGACTGATCGGCCAGGGGTTTGGGGATGAAGATATCTCGGCTCTGGCTCGCAGATTGAGGCAATGGTCGGGACTGGAGGATTCTGCCCAGGAGCATTGAGGAACAACAGGCGAAGATTGAGTGGATTAAAACAATAGATATGTTTCAATAGATCGGGGAGCAAAGCCTTTATCAAGTCGTCCAACATCAAACGGAAGACGCAAGCAGGTTCAGGCACCTTTCTATCAAGAAGAGCAACGTCATGGATCTCATGAGCTATGCCTGATTTCTTGAGTCGAGGCATCTAAATGCTTGAGTAAAACAACAAAAAAGTTGCATTCTGGCTTTCTAAAATCAATCGCAAGAAAAGCAAAATGTAGCAGATAGAGCTTGACGAAATCATGAGTGGTTTATCTAAGTCTGCAACTACTAACAAAGGCTGTTGCTATCCTTCAAGCTGCTATTACAAAGCATGGAATCTTGTAAAGAATGATCATGGGTTCCGGACTCTGCCTCTCTCGGTTTCTAGGCTATAGATAAGTGATCAGGAGACGAAATCACAACGATCAGGAATCTCAGGCTTGGGTTAGCACCTTGAGGACGGAATTAAATATGTTTTCCCCTTTCTTAATTTTTTAACCAGGCTGAACGTCGAATTCTCAGGATTTTAATGAATCTCTACAGTGCGACAACCCTGAATCGCTGAGTTCTAGATGATGTCTCTGACCTTATGAATTGTTAGCCAACGACCAATCAGGGAGAGAGGGTCCGATGCAATTCAAAGCACAATGGCAGGGGTTTGTTCCCGGACAGTGGATGAAACAGGTGGACGTGCGGGACTTTATCCAGCGCAACTACACACCCTATGAAAGCGATGGAGCCTTTCTCGCAGGCCCCAGTCCGCGCACCACCCAGCTGTGGCAACGGGTAACTCAGCTGATGCTGCAGGAACGGGAGAAGGGGATCCTGGATGTGGATACCTCTGTTCCCACTTCACTTACGGCCCATGCACCTGGGTACATTGACGCCGATCTGGAGCAGATCGTGGGCTTGCAAACCGATCAACCCCTGAAACGAGCCATCATGCCCCTGGGGGGAATTCGCATTGTCAAAAAATCGCTGGAGTCCTACGGGTATCAACTGGACCCTGCCACCGAGGAAACGTTTACCCGCCACCGCAAAACTCACAATGACGGTGTATTTGATGCCTACACCCGCTCGATGCGCCTGGCCCGCCACTCCGGGATCATTACCGGCTTACCAGATTCCTATGGTCGTGGTCGCATTATTGGTGACTACCGTCGCGTGGCTCTCTACGGTGTGGATGCCCTGATCGATGACAAGAAGCAACAGCAGGAATCCCTGGAACTGGGGGCAATGACGGAGGAGGTGATCCGGCTGCGAGAGGAAATCTCAGAGCAGATCAAGGCCCTATTTGAGTTGAAGGAGATGGCCAGCCGCTACGACTTTGAGATTGGTCAGCCCGCCGCCAACAGCCGTGAAGCCGTGCAGTGGACCTACTTTGGGTATCTGGGTGCCGTCAAGGAGCAGAATGGAGCCGCCATGTCCTTGGGGCGGGTGTCCACCTTCCTGGATATTTTCTTTGAACGGGATCTGCAGCAGGGCCTGATCAGTGAGGACGAACTGCAGGAGCTCATCGATCACTTTGTCATGAAGCTGCGTATGGTTCGCTTCCTGCGCACCCCGGAGTACAACGAGCTTTTCTCGGGAGATCCCACCTGGGTGACCGAGTGTATTGGGGGTATAGGGGTGGATGGCCGCACGCTGGTGACCAAAACCAGTTTCCGCATCCTGCAAACCCTTTACAACCTGGGTCCTGCTCCTGAACCCAACCTCACCGTTCTCTGGTCAGAGCGCTTGCCGGAGGGCTTCAAAGCCTTTTGTTCTCAGGTTTCCATTGACACCAGCTCCATCCAGTACGAAAACGATGATCTGATGCGGGTCTACTACGGGGATGACTACGGGATTGCCTGCTGCGTCTCTGCCATGCGCATCGGTAAGCAGATGCAGTTTTTTGGGGCACGGGTGAACCTGGCCAAGGCCTTGCTCTATGCCATCAACGGGGGTGTGGATGAAAAGTATGGGGAACAGATCGCGCCGCAGTTTGCCCCCATCACCCGCGATACTCTCACCTATGAGGAGGTCTGGAGCCGTCTGGATCAGATGATGGACTGGCTGGCCGGGCTGTATATCAACACCCTGAACGTCATCCATTTCATGCATGACAAGTATTGCTATGAGCGGATCGAGATGGCCCTGCATGACCGCGATGTCTACCGCACCATGGCCTGCGGGATTGCTGGACTGTCGGTGGTGGCGGATGCGCTCTCAGCCATCAAGTATGCGGAAGTGAACGTGATCCGCGATCAGCGGGGTCTGGCGGTGGATTACGAGATTAAGGGAGAATTTCCGACCTTTGGCAATAACGATGAACGGGCCGATGCCCTGGCAGTGCAGCTGGTGGAGACCTTCATGAACAAGTTGCGCCAGCATCCCACCTACCGCAATGCGGTGCCCACCCAATCGATCCTGACCATCACCTCCAACGTGGTCTATGGCCAGAAGACCGGCAACACCCCAGATGGTCGGCGGGCAGGCGAACCCTTTGCCCCGGGTGCCAACCCCATGCACGGGCGGGATCAGAAGGGAGCGATCGCGGCCCTGGAGTCTGTAGCTCAGCTGCCCTATGACCATGCCCAGGATGGTATCTCCTACACCTTCTCGATTGTGCCTGCGGCTCTGGGCAAGAGCGCCAGTGACCGGATCAGCAATCTGGCTAACATGCTCGATGGCTACTTCCGTGACGCAGGACACCACATCAATATCAACGTCCTCAACCGCGAAACCCTGCTGGATGCCGTGGATCATCCGGAGCTCTACCCGCAACTCACCATTCGGGTGTCGGGCTATGCGGTCAACTTCGTCAAGCTCACCCGTGAGCAGCAGATGGATGTGATCAACCGCACCTTCCACGAACGGCTCTAGTCGCTTGTTCTTGAGATCAGGCTGTGGGATCCTCCTGTGGCCTGATCCTGATTTTGAACTTTTCTCAATGGAGACCCATGACCCCTGCCACCCGTACCCAAGGCCGGATCCATTCTGTCGAGACCTGCGGCACTGTTGATGGCCCCGGAATTCGCTTCGTGGTCTTCACCCAGGGATGTCCGCTGCGGTGCCTGTACTGCCACAATCCTGACTGCCGCAGCTTTACGGGGGGGCGGGAGGTGAGTGTTGATGAGCTGGTGGCAGAGATCCAGCGTTATCGCTCCTATCTGCGTCATGGGGGGGTAACGGTCAGTGGGGGAGAACCCCTGCTGCAACCTGAATTTACGGGGGAACTGATCCATCGCTGTCGGCAGCTGGGGATCCACACAGCAGTCGATACCTCCGGCTACATACCGCTGGCCCAGTCCCGTCCAGTGCTGGAGGAGGTGGATCTGGTGCTCCTGGATATCAAGTCCTTTGATCCAGAGATCTACTTCCGCATTACTCATGTGGATCTGCAACCCACTCTGGAGACCGCTCGTTTCCTGAATCAGATTCGGAAACCCACCTGGATTCGGTTTGTGTTGGTGCCAGGTCTCTCGGATCCGGTGGCCAATGTGGAGGGATTGGCGGACTTTGTGGCCACCCTCAGCAACGTGGAACGGGTGGAAGTTCTACCCTTTCACAAAATGGGTGAATACAAATGGGAACAACTGGGCATGGAGTATCTGCTCAAGGACACCCCACCCCCGTCACCCGATCTAATCCGTCAAACCACTGCCATCTTTCGTAACCGCGGACTGCAGGTGGTGGGTGATAGCTAAGCTACGGATCTTGATTCGCAAAAGGAACTCGCCATGCAAGTTGATGTGACCTATCAAGGCCAGGTGAAATTTGAAGCTACCAGCCGTGGCCATCGGATTCTGACGGATCAACCCCTGGACAATGGGGGCCAGGATGAGGGCATGACTCCCCCCGAATGGTTTCTTGCTTCTCTGGGCAGTTGCATCGGGTTTTATGCCGTCAAGTATCTAGAAGCCAGGGATCTGGACACCCAAGGATTATCGATCTCAGTCACCGCCCAGAAAACTCCCAGTGCCCCCATTTACCTTGATCCGATCGAAGTCCAGATTCATGTGCCTATCCCTCTGGAACAACGGCATCAACAGGGACTGATGAAGGCAGCAGATGCCTGTCTGATTCACAATACTCTGACCCAGCATCCCACCGTGGTCACCCGCCTTTGTTTGCCAACCTCCTCTGCATCCAGTTCAATGCCCTGAGCCTTTATGTCTTGAGATCATCCATCCTGACTTGAAGCCTGGTCTCACCCTTGAAAACTGTGAGCACCGATACCATCCCTAAAATCACAAGCCCATTCCTACAATTCCTGTAATTGGGAATACTTAATTGCACATTGTTTCCATCGCCAATTCACATAGGCCACACTAATCTTTCAACACTATTAAATCTGTGTGCGTTGGCCAGTAATTAAGCCTACTATCACAGCAGAGGCAAGGAGAATCAAGGGCTTTGGTCGACAAACGCCCACTGGAAATCTGTTTGTATCAGGATTCCAGAACCACCATGATGGAGATAGGTTATGACAGTCGTCGCAACAATCGCAGAACTAGAAGAACTGATCCAGAACGTCCAGACCGCCCAAGCCCAATTTGCCACCTATTCTCAGGCACAAGTTGATCACATTTTCAAGCAGGCTGCGCAGGCCGCGAATGCAGCACGTATTCCCCTGGCCAAGATGGCGGTGGCAGAAACCGGGATGGGGATCGTCGAAGATAAGGTGATTAAAAACCACTTTGCCTCAGAGATTATTTACAACAAGTACAAAAACAGCAAAACTTGTGGCCTGATCGAGGCAGATCCGCATTACGGGATTCAGAAGTTTGCCGAGCCCGTGGGGATTCTGGCCGGAATTGTCCCCACGACTAATCCTACTTCGACTGCTATCTTCAAATCACTCATTGCCCTGAAAACTCGAAACGCCATCATTTTTTCTCCTCACCCCCGCGCCAAGGGCTGCACGATTGAAGCCGCCCGCATTGTCCTGGAGGCAGCGGTAGCGGCAGGGGCCCCCCCCCACATCATCGGTTGGATTGATACTCCCAGTATTGAGCTGTCTCAAGCCCTGATGCAGCACTCCGCCATCAGCCTGATCCTGGCCACCGGAGGACCGGGCATGGTGCGGGCAGCCTACTCTTCCGGACACCCCTCATTGGGCGTAGGGGCTGGCAATACACCTGCGGTGATCGATCGTTCTGCCGATATTCGCATGGCCGTGAGTTCGATTCTTGTGAGCAAGACTTTTGATAACGGCATGATCTGCGCCTCCGAGCAATCGGTGATTGTGGATGAGCCCATCTATGAACAGGTGAAGCAGGAATTTGCCCACCGGGGTGCTCACCTGCTCTCGCCCGAAGAAAAAGACGGGATCCGCCGCCTGATCCTCAAGGATGGTCGCCTGAATGCGGCAATTGTGGGTCAACCGGTCACCGCCATTGCCGAGATGGCCGGGTTCTCTGTGCCGGAGGGCACCCGAGTGTTGATCGGGGAAACCGATGAGATCTCCACACTCGAACCTCTGGCCTTCGAGAAGCTCTCCCCGATCCTGGCTATGTACCGCGCCCATAACTTCGTGGATGCCGTCAATAAAGCTCAGCAACTGGTGGCCTTCGGGGGGCGGGGGCATACAGCAGTTCTCTACACGGCGATCGCCAACCGCGATGACATTGCCTACTTCGAAAACCACGTGGAGGTGGGCCGCGTCCTGATCAATACCCCCTCCTCCCAGGGAGCAATTGGAGATCTCTACAACTTCAAGCTCGATCCCTCCCTCACCCTGGGCTGTGGCACCTGGGGGGGCAACTCCGTTTCTGTGAACGTACAGCCGCAGCATCTACTCAATGTGAAAACCGTTACAGAACGGCGGGAGAACATGCAGTGGTTCCGTATTCCCCCCAAGATCTACTTCAAGTATGGATCTCTGCCAGTGGCACTCCAGGAGCTGCGGGGCAAAAAGCGCGCCTTTATCATTACCGATAAACCCCTCTTTGAAATGGGGATGCTGAAGGAGGTGACCACGGTTCTGGATGAGATCGGGGTCGAGCACCAGATCTTCTATGATGTGAAACCGGATCCGGATCTGGCAACCGTCCATAAGGGACTGGAACAGTGCAACAGCTTTCACCCGGATGTGCTCATTGCCTTCGGGGGTGGTTCTCCCATGGATGCGGCCAAGGTCATCTGGCTGATGTACGAGCATCCGGAAACCGAATTTGAAGGGCTGGCCATGCGCTTCATGGATATCCGCAAGCGAGTCTACGATCTGCCCGCTCTGGGACAGCGAGCCATGATGGTGGCGATTCCCACGACCTCGGGAACGGGATCAGAAGTCACCCCCTTTGCAGTGGTAACCGACGAGAAAGCCGGGATCAAGTATCCGCTAGCGGACTATTCGCTCACCCCCAACATGGCCATCGTGGATCCGGAACTGGTGCTGCATATGCCCAAGCGACTGACGGCCTACGGTGGCATTGATGCGCTCACTCATGCCCTGGAAGCCTATGTCTCGGTCATGTCCACGGAGTTCACAGAAGGACTGGCGCTGGAGGCCATTGGTTTGCTCATGACCTACCTGCCTCGCTCTTATGCCAATGGGGCCCAGGATCCGGAAGCTCGGGAGAAGGTGCACTACGCCGCCACCATTGCTGGGCTGGCCTTTGCCAATGCGTTTCTAGGCATCTGTCACTCCATGGCCCATAAGCTGGGATCCAGTTTCCATGTACCCCATGGTCTGGCCAATGCCCTGCTGATTTCCCACGTGATCCGCTATAACGCCACAGATGCCCCCTTTAAGCAGGCGATCTTCTCCCAGTACCATTTCCCCCATGCCAAGGAGCGCTATGCCCAGATTGCGGATTATCTGCACCTGGGGGGCACCACTGAAGAGGAGAAGGTGGAACGGCTGGTGGAGGCTGTGGAAAATCTGAAGCGGCAGCTGGATATTCCCCTGAGCATTAAAGAAGTGCTCTCCGAGGAAGATAAGATCTTTTTCGAACGGCTGGAGGACCTGGCGGATCAGGCCTTTGATGATCAGTGCACCGGCGCTAATCCGCGGTATCCTCTGATTCGGGATCTAAAGGAGCTCTTTGTCCTGGCTTACCAGGGGTGCCGGGTGGACGCGACCCTCTTTCACCCCAAGCCTCCAACCCAATCCGAAGCCATTGTCGCTGTGTAGTTTGCCAGTGAGTTTGCTATGCATACCTTGTCTGCCCAGTCCTCTACTCTGGACCCAGCTCACGATATTCTGCAAGCACGGCGACACCCCCTGGAACCTCTGTTTGTACCCCGTTCAGTTGCCGTGATCGGAGCCACGGAACGTTCTGGGAGTGTGGGCCGCACCATCCTCTGGAACCTGATCAGTAGCCCCTTTGGGGGAACTGTTTATCCCGTGAATCCCAAGCGGCATAGTGTTCTGGGGATCCAGGCTTATCCGGATGTGGCCAGTATTCCCGAGTCGGTGGATCTGGCTGTAGTGGTCACCCCGGCCACCACGGTCCCTGCGGTGATCCGTGAATGTGTGGATGTCGGTATCAAGGGGGCCATCATCATCTCTGCCGGATTTAAGGAAACCGGACCTGAGGGGATCGCTCTGGAGCAGCAGGTCTTGCAGGAGGCTCGCCGCGGTCAGATGCGGATCATTGGACCCAACTGCCTGGGATTGATGAACCCCCACTCCGGTTTAAATGCCACGTTTGCCAGTTCTATGGCCCGTCCGGGAAATGTGGGCTTTATCAGTCAAAGTGGAGCCCTCTGCACCTCGATCCTGGACTGGAGTTTCCGTGAGAATGTGGGATTCAGTGCCTTCATTTCCATCGGCTCCATGCTGGATGTGGGCTGGGGGGATCTGATCGATTACCTGGGGGACGATCCTCACACCCAGAGCATTGTCATCTACATGGAATCGGTGGGACAGGCCCGTTCCTTTCTCTCTGCTGCCCGCGAGGTGGCCCTGACCAAACCGATCATTGTAATCAATGCGGGTCGGACAGAAGCAGCAGCTCAAGCGGCAGCCTCCCACACCGGTGCATTGGCGGGTAGTGATGAGGTGCTCTCGGCAGCCTTTCGGCGCTGTGGTGTGCTGCGAGTCAACACCATTGATGATCTTTTTAATATGGCAGAGGTGTTGGCCAAACAGCCCCGCCCTCGGGGTAAACGGCTGACGATCCTCACCAATGCAGGTGGCCCGGGGGTCCTCACCACCGATGCCCTGATCCGTGAAGGCGGTGAACTGGCTCCCCTATCTGCGGACACGATCGCAGCCCTAAATCAGGTGCTTCCGCCCCATTGGAGTCATGCCAATCCCATTGACATTCTTGGGGACGCCGATCCCAAACGCTATGCCCAGGCCATGGAGATCGCGCTGGAGGAACCCAACAGTGACGGACTGCTGATCGTCCTTACTCCTCAGGCCATGACGGATCCTACCGATACCGCTCAACAACTGGTGGACTATCTGCGCTCCAAGCGAGGGAAGGTGCAGGCCCCACGCCCCATGCTGGCCAGCTGGATGGGGGGACAGAGCGTGGCTGAGGGGGAAGCGATCCTCAACCAGGCCCATATCTTTACCTTTCCCTACCCAGATACAGCGGCCCATGTGTTTAACTACATGTGGCAGTACAGCTACAACCTGCGCGGCATTTATGAAACTCCGGTGCTGGCCTCAGAAGATGAGGAGCAGGAACTGAATCGGGAGCAGGCAGCGGCGGTAATCCAGACGGTACAGGCGACGCAGCGCACCATCCTGACGGAATGGGAGGCCAAACAGGTGCTGGCGGCCTACGGGATCCCCACAGTGCCAACCCAGGTGGCCACCAATGCCGAGGAAGCGGTGGCGGCGGCCCAAGCAATCGGGTATCCCGTGGTCTTAAAGCTGAATTCCTACACGATTACCCATAAGACTGATGTTGGGGGGGTGAAGCTGAATCTATCGGATGCGGAGGCTGTACGGACTGCTTATGATCAGATCCTGGCTTCTGTTACTGACAAAGTGGGCCTGGAACACTTTCAGGGGGTTACAGTTCAGCCCATGATCCGGATGAAGGGGTATGAACTGATCCTGGGGAGCAGCGTCGATCCGCAATTTGGTCCGGTGCTTCTCTTTGGCAGTGGCGGCCAACTGGTGGAAGTCTTTAAGGATCGGGCACTGGCCCTGCCTCCCCTCAATACCACCCTGGCGCGGCGACTCATGGAACAAACCCGCATTTATGAAGCCCTGAAAGGGGTACGGGGGCAGGCAGCGGTGGATCTGGCCAAGCTGGAACAGTTGCTGGTTCACTTTAGTCAGCTGGTGGTGGAGCATCCCTGGATCAAGGAGATTGATATCAATCCCCTACAGGTGGGTGAGCATGGGTTTCTGGCGCTGGATGCCCGCGTGATCCTGCATCCTTCAGAAATGGCGGCAGAGGATCTACCCCGACCTGCGATCCGACCTTACCCGATTCAGTATGTGTCTCCCTGGGCCACTGAAAGTGGGGTGGAGGTGATGATCCGCCCGATCCGGCCTGAGGATGAACCGTTGCTGGTGCAGTTTCACCAAACCCTCTCGGAGGAAAGCATTTACCTGCGCTACTTCCACCTGATCAAACTTAATCAACGGGTGGCTCATGAGCGGCTGGTGCGCATTTGCTTTAACGACTATGACCGCGAGATTGCACTAGTGGTGGATCGGCTGGATCCGGACAAAGGGTGCCACCAGATCCTGGGGGTAGGTCGCCTCAGTAAGGCTCATGGGGTCAATGAGGCCGAGTTTGGCATGCTGGTGAATGATCACTGGCAGGGACAGGGGATCGGTACAGAGCTGTTGCGCCGCCTGGTTCAGATAGGCCGCGATGAAAAGCTGGACCGGATCCGGGCGGATATTCTGCTGGATAATGGAGCCATGCAACAAGTCTGCCGCAAGATCGGGTTTCAGCTGACTCCCATTCCCTCTGAAGGGATCGTTCAGGCTGAGCTGATCTTTTAAGTTGAGTTGATGAAAGGATCGTCATACCTCCTGTGATTAGTTCTCTATGGAGATCACTTCTTCTCTGAAGTCCTGCTCCGAGATTGCCTCAATTTGCAACCCTTTGTTGCTGATCCGGGTCCTGCTAACCGAGGAATTTACACCGATACAACCCACGTCAATACAATTGAGTAACTTCATGCCTGGGAAGGCAAACCCAAAGTTTTGTTTGATCCCAGGCTATTAAAAGCCGATCAAGTCAGCCCTATTCTTGACAATGAAGTAACAGCCATAGCTTTCTCATCCCTTAGTCCTAATCACCTGCAGAATCTAAGCAAGATGATCTGTTAGCATGTTCCGGAATAGTAATCGGTAAGGGTTAAGGGTTCATGAGGATCAAATCACTGGCGCGGATCCTCTCCTCGATCCTGGGACCCGTGATCTTCGGTTTAGCCCTCTGGTCTATTTCCATTGAACTCAGAGGTTATAACTTTGAGGATTTACTAGATGGCATCGAACGAATTCAGAGAAGTCAGCTGCTCCAGGCGTGCCTTCTGACTTGGATCAGCTACGCTGCCGTCTCCTGTTATGACCTGATCTCCTTCCGCTATATCGAATCGGAATTGGCCTTTCCCAAGATCGCTCTCGCTGGCTTTATCACCTATGCGATCAGTCCCACGGTTGGTTTTCCGTTCCTGACCGCAGGCGCTCTTAGATACCGACTCTACTCCACCTGGGGTATTTCTGCAGGCCAGGTCGCGCAGGTGATTCTCTTCTCTAACTTGAGTCTCTGGGTGGGACTCTTCTCCGTTGCGGGGTTATCTTTATTGTTAACTTCATCACCGATCCCAGAGGAGCTTAATATTCCCTTCTCCTCTCTCCGCCCTCTGGGAGGGATCTGTGTACTGATCACTGTTATTTATCTAGTCCTCTGTCGGCTGACGAGTACTCCGATTCAGTTTCGTAGCTATATCTTTCACTTTCCCAGTCTGAAGATAGCCCTGGCCCAGATCTTGATTTTTGCGATTGATTGGGGTGCTGCTGCAGTCGCCCTCTACAGTTTATTTTCCTTCTCTTTTCAATTGAGTTATCTTGAATTTTTTGGAGCCTATGTAATTAGCATGGTGGCGGGTATGATCAGTACAATTCCCGGAGGGTTGGGGGTCTTTGAGACCATCATGATTTTCTTTTTGTCTGCATTTCTCTCCAATCCAGTCATCTTAGGAACCATTTTGATCTTTCGATTGATCTACTACCTGATTCCCCTTGGTATCGCCCTACTGCTTCTGGGGGGGGTTGAGATCTATGAACGCCTGCAACCATCCCAACACTAAATGAACCTCTGCAACTTCTCGGTAGAATTAAATCCAGGTGCTGATCTTACATGTAAATCCAGGAAGTAGAGGAGTTGAGATAAGATCGGCAGGAAACAGAGTCTTAACTTTCTCCAGAATGCCTTGATTACGCTGATAGATTTCTATCTGGCGTTGTTGAGAGTCAACGATCCAATACTCAGAAACACCCTGTACTGAATAAAGCTTTAACTTTGTTTCCTGATCTCGCTTCCGATCCTGATTTGTTTGAGAAAGAACCTCCACAATTAACTCGGGAGGACCGAGAAGATGACCAGCCTCATCGAGGTATTGCTTACGGCGCTGATGACTTACCCAGATCAGATCGGGAATAACAGCATCAGTTTGGGAAAAAATCAGACCAGGAGAGAGATAGGGTTTACCCGAGCCATCCTCTAAAGACCACTCCAGCAGCTGTGCATAGATCAACCCAATCACATCCTGGTGATCCAAATGGGGTGCACGGGTCACAAGGAGTTCTCCCGATACAATTTCATAGCGGTTGCCATTCTCAGGTAGACCGTCCAGGTCAGACAGTGTCCATAGAATTTGCTTGTCAGCCACATTTGACATAAAGTGAATAACCACAGTTAAAACTGATCCTTCTTGCCACGAATACGGGCAAAAACCCGAACCGGATCTTGGATCTGAGCTGCTTCCTGCAGTGCGGGCTGATCCCAGCGAAGAAAAGGGTTGGTGGCTTTTTCGGTGCCAATGGTAGAGGGAACGGTAGCTTGCCCCTGATGCCGTGCTTGCTGCACCTGCTGCAGACGCGCTTGGAGATCCTGGTTCTGGGGATCCACAGTGATGGCGAAGCGCAGATTGTTCAGGGTGTACTCATGGGCACACCAGACCCTAGTAGGTTCCGGCAGGTCTCGTAGCTGGGAGAGAGACTTTAACATTTGCTCCGGGGTTCCCTCAAACAGTCGTCCACACCCCCCCGCAAACAGGGTGTCTCCACAAAACAGATCTCCGGTTGTTGCAAAGTAGTAGGCAATGTGGGCGCGGGTATGCCCTGGCACGAAAAAGATCTGCGCGGTTTCTCCCGCAAACGGGACTGTATTTCCCGCCTGCAGTTCCACGGTTTGTCCCGGGATCCGTCCCCGATCCAGGCTGCCTCCGTAGACAATGGCCGCAGGAAACGCCTGGAGCAGCTGGCGATTGCCCCCCACATGATCATGGTGATGATGGGTGTTAAAAATTGCCGTGAGGTGTAGATCCTGCCGATTCAGATAATCCAGGACGGGTTCCGCCACCGCCGGATCCACCACCGCTGCTGCTCGCGAGTTTTCATCCACCAGCAGGTAAACGTAGTTATCCGTCAGAACGGGAAGCTGGACAATCTGCATCGGCTCACCTGTCAACTCTCAAAAATTGCCTGCTGCACATCCGCACGACTGAGGGAATAGGGAAACGTTAACGTCTTGGTATTCCCATCACTAAAAGTGTAACGAACCCAGATGCTGGTTTCCTCCAGCCGTAAACGGGCTTCCCAATTCTCACGACCACAAAACCACTGCTCCACATCCCCGGGATCCTGCTGGCAACCCTGCTCCTGCAGCCATTGTTCCAGATAGGGCAGAGGGTGGTTGTAGAGGGGAGTGGCGGCAGAGGGCATGGTCATAAATGCAATCCTTGGCAACAGTTCAACGGGCTTTATAGGGATCGCTCCGGATTTAACCAGGCGATCACCACCACCAGCACAAGACATCCCACAAAGGTTCCCAGCATTAGCAACAAGGTAAAAATCTCAGTTCCGGAGAGGGGCCGAGTTTGTTCCCACTCCAATGAGGAGCGGGGAGCAGGCGGTGGATCTGGTGAGTGCTGTAACCAGAGCGTGGAATCATACAGAGCCCGTTGCTTGGGATTGCTCAGTACGCGATAGGCCTCCTGCAGAGCGTGGAATCGCTGGATCGCCACTTCAGGGGGTAGAGGAGACGTATCGGGATGATAGCGTTTGCTCAGTTCACGGTAAGCACGACGAACAGCTCGAGGCGAAGCGCCAAATGAGAGGCCTAGCCGCTGGTAGTGAGTATCGGAGGAAGCTGCATGG
Source organism: uncultured bacterium (assembly GCA_964392245.1). Lineage (GTDB taxonomy): Bacteria > Cyanobacteriota > Cyanobacteriia > Thermostichales > Thermostichaceae > JAAUUJ01. The sequence goes on along the minus strand of CAYMOX010000013.1, from coordinate 32,909 downwards.
GGTAGGCGCATCGTTTCGTTCGAAGTCGAGAACGACAGTCCAGCCGAAAATTACTCTTCCGTGTCTTCCTCAGCTTTAGGGTAATAGAATCCTGTAGCCCTCTCGGTCAAGATCGAACGGCCTAGCGACATGGCTCGTTCCGCTTGCAGATTGGCTTTCCGCAACCAGTTAGCGTGACGGCTGCGACTTTTGGCTTTGGAGGTTTTCTTCTTCGGCTGAGCCATAACCCAGGCATAGGTGATAACAACCTATTTAGCATAGCAAGGGGAAGACTTGCCGAAAAGTCATTTTTAGGGTTCTCTGAGCATCATGGCCACCATTCTTCCTCGGCTAAACTACCGTGTCCGCGAAAGTCGGCGGGCCCGTTACGTGCGTCTTCAGGTGACCTCCCCGCTGCAGGTGGACATCATTGTGCCCTGGGGATTCGATCAGTCCCAGATCCCAGCCATTCTCCAGGAAAAGCAACCCTGGATCACCCGTACTCTACAGCGCCTGCAACAGCAACAATGCTGGATCGGGTTGGATCCTGGCGAAGCCCTTCCCACACAAATTGGGTTTCAGGCAGTGGATCAGCGTTGGTCAATCCAGTTTCAATCCACATCTGCCCCGCGGTTAATCCTGCAGGAAACCAGCCATGGGATCACTGTTACCGGAGCGGTTCAGGACACCTCCCTCTGCCGGGATCTGCTGCGCCAGTGGGTGATCCGTCAGGGCTATATCCACCTACAACCCTGGCTACAATCCCTCAGTCAAGAGCTGCAGTTGCCCTTTCACCGCTGCCGGATCCGCTGTCAGAAAACCCGCTGGGGCAGTTGCTCATCCCGCAGCACCATCAGTCTCAATGCCAAGCTCCTGTTCCTGCCCCCTGGGCTGGTGCGCTACGTGCTCATTCACGAACTCTGTCACACCGTGCACCTGAATCATTCCTCCGCCTTCTGGGATCTGGTCAGTCAGCATCAGCCGGATTATCGCCACTTATGTCGTCAATTGCGTCAGGCTCAGGTCTGGATCCCGGCCTGGGTGGACGGGGACGGTTAAGCGCCTCCTCTTGCTCAGAGAAACCGGATTCAGCCAGCGGGGCAGAATGCTGATCCGCCAGTCTTTCCAGCAATTCTCCTACCTGTTCCTGATGCTGCCGATAATCCTCCCAGTTGCCAGCCTCCAGGGCCTCCTGAGCCTGCTGCCATTGCTCCAGCGTCAATTCCACCAGTTCTGCTGTAGGGGTGGTGGGTGTGATCTCCAGTTCCGGCGCCAGAGGCATGACGGGAGCTTGCAGATCATCGGGGGGCTCCTCCGGCATCGGGAAGTCGTCGGGGGGAAAAAGGGCAGCGAGGGCTTGATCTAGCGTGGGGGTCATCACCACCTGATCTTCATAGGCGGCCAGCACCCGAGTCAGCTGCGGTAAGCGACTTTCTTCGGCCTCCAAATACAGGGATTGGACGTAGAGCAGGGCATTTTTGATCGGGATCACCAGCAGGTTCCCCTGATTCACCCGCGAGCCGTGCTCATTCCAGAGGGAGATCTGTTCAGAAATCTCAGGATTCTGGTTGATTAGGGCCTCCACCTGCTGAGGACCCAGGATCAGGCGTTGCCGTGAGAACTCATAGACCAGGATGCGTCCGTAGTTATTGCCATCACAGCGGGCTGCCATCCAGGCCACCATGTTCTGTTTATTGATCGGGGTAAACAAAGCCAGCAGGACAAACTCCTCTTGGTCATCCCCTGAGTTGGGCAGCTGCAGAATTACGTATTGGGGTTCCATCTGCTGGGTTTTACCGTTGCGCACCTGGGTGGAAATCTGCCACTGATCCTCTCGGTTGTAAAAAATCTGGGGATCGGTCATGTGGTAGGAGGCAAATTGCTCCGCCTGAATCCGAAACAGATCACCAGGAAAGCGTATCTGGGGGCGGAGATAGGGGGGCATGGCCTCCAGAGGCTGGAAGAGTTCAGGAAAGATCCGCTGGTAGGTGCGAATGACGGGATCCTCCGACTCACTGACATAAAAATCAACGCTGCCGTGATAGGCATCAATCACCACTTTGACGGCATTGCGGATGTAGTTGAGGCGGTAAGGCTGCTGCACAGGTTCAGAGGAGGGAAAGCGATCGCTGGTGGTGTAGGCATCCAGGATCCAGAAAAGACGGCCTGCGGCAATCACCAGGTAAGGATCACTGTCGTAATGCAGAAAGGGCATCAACCGCTGCACCCGTTCTGTGATCTGACGGTGGATCAGGAAGCGAGAGTTGGCAGTTAATTGGCGACTGATCAGGATGCGCGGATCGCGAAAATGCCAGGCAAAGAGGATGCGCTGCCACAGCTGAGCAACGGAGACCCCACCTTCCCCCTGGTAATTGCTGAAGATGTACTGATCCTCCTGGGGGTAGTCCAGTTCTCGGGCCTTGGTCCCCACCAGCACGTCCGTGTAACTGATCTCACCGTAATAAAGCGCAGGTTGGGTGATGGGAAGAGCCTCCTCTACCTTTGGGTTGGTGGCTTCAGGAGGGATATTGGCAATAAAAAAGGCAGGGAGGCCTTGGGGAGTAATTACGTTGACAGGACTGAGGGTAAGGCCGTAGCCATGGGTATAAAAGAACCGCTGATTCACCCAGGTTTTGGCTCCCTCCGGCACCTGCTCAATGTCCAGCTCTCGGGCCGAGTGCATCACCTGCCTCAGTTCATCCCCGATCTCATAGCGATCCACATCCACATGTGGAAACTGATAGTAGGGCCGGATCTCCTGCAGCTGACGATAGGAGGTCAGGAGGGGTTCTGTATCCCAGAGGCGAATGTTGCGGACGGTGGCTGAACTTTCGGCAATGTCTGCCTGAGTCAACCGCCCCTGATCCGTGAAGGGAAGCACCTCCACATCCGTGAGATCAAAGCCCTGGCGGGTGAAGGCAATGTTGTACTCAATAAAAGGTCGTTCCCGCTCCAGTTCATTGGGGGTCACGATCAGAGCCTGCACCAGTTCTGGATACACCTGCCCCAGCAGCAATCGCAAGCTCCAGTATCCCCCCAGCAGCACTAAGGGAGCCAGCAGTGACCAGATCCAGGGGTGGTTTCCCCGTTGGGCTCGCAGGCGCAAGGGCATGGGTCGGCGACGGCGGAGGAGCAAAAATCCCAGACCCGTGAGAATGGCAATCCCCACCAACAGGGTCTCTGCGGGCAGCTGGGCATAAACACCGGTGTAGCTGGCCCCAAAGATCGATCCCCGCCGCGAATACAGAATTTGATAACGGTTGAGCCAGTGGCCCAGGGCCGTGATCAGAAACAACACCCCCGTCAGGGTGAGCAGATGCTTTTGGGCGGTGAGGGTGAGAGCCAGTGTTAGGCGTTGCTTCGCCAATCCCAGTTCGGTCAGATAAATAGTGGCCACCAGGCACAGGATCAGTCCCACCAGGGTCCAGAGCCAGGAGTGCACCGCCTCCAGTAGCGGCAGGGTAAACAGAAAAAAGCTGAGATCGCGGTGAAAGATGGGATCGCTCTGACCGACCTGCACCTGTTGGAAAAAACAGAGGAAAGGAAACCAGTGCCGCATCAGCAGGAGTCCAAAGCCTGTGCTCATCAGAATCAGAAGGATCTGCAGCAGCAACCGTGGGGGTTGTCGCCAGGCATGTCGGAGATGCTTCTGTAAGGTGGCAAAGGCAATGCCAAATCCCAGCAGCCCCACCAGACAGCGTGCAATGACGGTCATCCAGAGAGTTTTCAGGTATCCCAGGGTCTGAAACCAGGCACTTTCCACATAAAAGTTAGCCCCTCCGTTGAACAGGAGAATCGCGGCTCCCACCCCCACCAGGACGTAGAACAGCTGCCATCCCCGTCCCAGGTTGCCCATCTCCCCCCCCCTGCCAGTTCTGCCAACAAACATAAGGTCACGGTTTCATTCTCGTTGATCTCTGCTATAACGTTGGCCTAAGCCTGTCCACTGGAGACCCATGCCCGCCAAGATCACTCCAGTTGTTGAGCTGCACAGACAGATCCAGGCAGGAATTCGAGACTTTTCAGGCATCAGCGTGCGCGGTGGCAACCTCAGGGGAGCACGGCTGCGGGGATTGGATCTCAGCGGAGCTGATCTGCGGGGAGCGGATTTAGCCCATGCCAGTCTGTATCAACTGAATCTGTTCCGGGCTGATCTCAAGTTTGCCAATCTCAGCTGCGCTCATCTGCACCGTGCCAATTTACAGGAAGCCGATTTACGCCTGGCCACCCTCTCAGAAACCCGGCTCTGGCAGGCGGATCTGGGCGCGGCCAATCTGCGAGGGGCCAATTTGATTCGGGCAGTGTTAACAGGGGCGGATCTGGGCTACACGGATCTGCGGGGGGCGACGTTGCTGGAAGCTGATCTCCGCTTTGTCAACCTGGTGGGCTCACTCTTTGATCGGACCACATTATTTTCTTCTGGGTTTCAACCTGAAAAGGCTGGCATGCACGAGGTCTAACCCTGACGAGGAACGTGGCGCTAGTATAACTTTAGCCGTTCAGAAATAGTCAATCCCTATGGTGCAGTACACGCTACCCCAAAAGCCTGAGGTTGTGATTACCGTTCGAGGCAAGGATTCCACCCGTGCTCGCGAGAAGGCTATGGATCGGCTGATGGAGATGATGGAAGCGGATGAATTGGGGACGGAACTGGCGGAGGGATTCAGTCCCAGTCAGTTTGTGGAGGTGCAGGATCTGGAGTCGGTCCCTGAGGAAGATGCCGTGCTGCAGGCAGTCCAAGTGCTCAGCAACCTGGTCACCCTCAAACTCAAGGTGCAGGAATCCCGAGCCGAGGCGCTCAAGATGCGGGAACTGGTGGAACTGCTCTTCAGCGATGCGGAGGTAGACGAAGAGAAACTGGATCAACTTAAGGAGGGGTTCCGGATTCTGAAATCCTTTGCCCAGGCCAATCTCCGTTACCGTGATGCCCGAGAAAAGGCCCAACAGGCCCGCACCGTTCTGGACAATGCCCTCCAGTCCCCCGAGGAGAGCTGGTCCCCCGAGCCCCATTCCGATCAGACCGCGCCCAAGCCTGAACAGACTTCAGCCTAATTCTTAAGTAAATCTTTAGATTTGTGGCCATCGTCGGAAGGGATCTGAGCAGGGAGCCTGATCCCCGAGTTGTCCTCTTGAGGGGAAAGGGACCGGAAGGAAAGGACCTGGGGTTCGTGTTTGGGGGACGCTCGAATCTGCGAGTAAAATTCGGTAAACTGAGGGCAATAAATGGAAGTAATTTGTCCAGAGTCTTAATATCCCTCTGGAAATCAGTTCTACCTGTTTTTGTGTTTATGGCTCGGATCCTGGTGATAGAAGACGATCCTGCAGTGCTGGATTTACTTCGAGTGAATCTGGAATTGGCAGGCTATGAGGTAGTGACTGCCTCTGACGGCGTGAAAGGTCAGGCGATGGCTTTGCAGGTGTTGCCAGATCTGGTGGTGATGGACCTGATGCTGCCACAGGTGGATGGGTTAACGGTGTGCCAGCGTCTGCGGCGCGAAGAAAGAACGGTGGATGTGCCGGTTTTGATGCTGACGGCCCTTGGCCAAACTCAGGACAAGGTGGAAGGCTTCAACGCTGGGGCCGATGACTATCTCACCAAGCCCTTCGAGATCCAGGAACTGCTGGTGCGGGTGCGAGCTCTCCTACGTCGTGCTGATCGCATTCCTCAAACGGCCAGACATACCGAAATTCTCAGTTACGGTCCCCTGACCCTGGTCCCTGAGCGATTCGAGGCCATCTGGTTTAACAAGAAAATTAAGCTCACCCATCTGGAATTTGATCTGATCCACTGTTTGATGCAGCGCCACGGACAAACCGTCTCCCCCAGTGAAATTCTGCAGGAGGTTTGGGGGTACGAACCGGACGATGATATCGAAACCATTCGGGTCCACATCCGTCACCTGCGCACCAAGCTGGAGCCCGATCCGCGGCGACCCAAGTACATCAAAACTGTCTACGGGGCGGGTTACTGTCTAGAACTTCCCAATGTTGGATCCGAGGCTGCCGCCGATGCCGATGCCAACTCGGTTCCCGCCTAAGTTCTGAGGGCAGGAGTTTCCTTGTCCCTGTTTTGATCATGAGAGGGCTTGAAAAGTAGAAGCATCGGTTCCTGTTCTTGGGCAAATTCGTCTACTCTGGGGGATGGCTCATCCATTCTTTCCCCCTTGTTCACTGCAGGAGAAACCTACCCTTCCGGATCCGTTACCCCAAGTTAGATCCTGAGCCCGCCCAACTCCCCAATCTTAAGATCCTTCGCTTTCCAGATAATCCCATGACAGGCGCTATTCACTTTTTGATGTGTCCCCCCCACTTCTATGACGTTGATTACGTGATCAACCCCTGGATGGTGGGCAATGTCCACCGCTCTTCACGGGATCAGGCTCGCCATCAGTGGCAGGAGCTCCATGAAATCATCAAACAGCGGGCCGAGGTGGAGCTGGTGAATCCGGTCCAGGGGTGGCCAGATATGGTGTTTACCGCCAACGCTGGATTGATCCTGAATCAGACGGTGGTCCTCAGTCGCTTCTACCATCCTGAGCGTCAGGGAGAACAGCCCTACTTCAAAGCCTGGTTTGAATCCCAGGGGTACACTGTGCATGAACTGCCGACTCATCTGGCTTTTGAGGGGGCCGGAGATGCCCTTCTGGATCGGGCGGGCCGCTGGCTCTGGGCAGGATATGGCTTTCGCTCCATGCTGGAATCCCACCCCTACCTGGCCCAGTGGTTAGAAATTGAAGTTCTCTCTCTGCGCCTGGTGGATGAGCGCTTCTACCACCTGGACACCTGTTTTTGTCCCCTCTCCGATGGCTACCTCCTCTACTATCCCAATGCCTTTGATGCCTACTCCAATCGCCTGATTGAAATGCGGGTGCCTGCCGAAAAGCGCATTCCCATTCAGGAACCGGATGCGATTAACTTTGCCTGCAACGCGGTCGATATCAATCACACGGTGGTGGTGAATCGGGTCAGCCCCGAGCTCAGGGATCAACTCAAGCAGGTGGGTTTCAGGGTGGTGGAAACCGATCTCTCCGAATTTCTCAAGGCTGGGGGAGCCGCCAAGTGCCTAACCCTACGGTTGAACGAAACTGGTGTGTCAGAGTTAGAACCAGTGGCTTCCGTCCTGAACCGCACCGTGAATCTAAGCGGCCATCTGGTGGATAGTGCCCTCCTCAGCGATGCCCTGGATCTGGTGGTGGACAACGGCGGCAGCTTCCAGATTCTTAAGTTCCAGCTGGGGGAAAAGCGACAAAGCACCTCTGCTGTGCAGCTCAGTGTTTCAGCCCCCACCGAAGAGATCCTGCAGACGATCCTGGAGGAATTGATCGAGCGGGGAGCCCAACTGGATGAAGCGGTTCCCCAGGCAGCCAAGCTGGAATCTGTGGCCAAGGCTGGAGTCGCCCCCCTTGACTTCTATGTCACCACGATCTACCCCACGCAGGTCTTCATTCAGGGGCAATGGATCCAGGTGGAACGCCAGCGGATGGATGCCGCCATTGTGGTGCAGCAACAGTCAGGACTGTGGCAGGCGGTCTGCAAGCTACCTCGCGATATGCAGGCGGGAGAACGGGTGGTGTGTGGGGTGGAGGGGATCCGCACCCTGCGTCAGCCCAGCAAAGACCGCAGTGGAAGTCAGGAATTTGGCTTCATGGGATCGGGGGTTTCCAGTGAGCGCCGCGTGGAGCTGGTGGTAGAACAGATTGCTTGGGAATTACGGCGCACCAAGGAACGGGGTGGCAAAACCGTGGTGGTGGCCGGTCCTGTGGTCATTCACACCGGGGGAGGAATCCATCTGGCCACCCTGATCCGCGAGGGCTATGTGCAGGCCTTGCTGGGGGGGAATGCAGTGGCTGTTCATGATCTAGAGCAAAATCTCTACGGCACCTCCCTGGGAGTAGATATGAGCCGTGGCAGTGCTGTCAAGGGGGGTCACCGTCACCACCTCAAGACCATTAACCTGATCCGCAGTTACGGCAGTATTGCCAAGGCCGTGGCGGAAGGGGTGATCCGCAGCGGGGTAATGTACGAGTGTATTCAGCAGCAGGTGCCGTTTTCGCTGGCCGGATCGATTCGAGATGATGGTCCTTTGCCCGAGACCGAAACGGACATGATCAGAGCTCAGCGCCAGTATGCGGAATTGCTGCAGGGTGCCGACATGATCCTGATGCTCTCCTCCATGCTCCATTCGATTGGGGTGGGGAACATGACCCCCTCAGGGGTCAAGCTGATCTGTGTGGATATCAATCCTGCTGTAGTCACCAAGCTGGCGGATCGAGGATCCCTGGAATCGGTGGGAGTGGTGACGGATGTGGGGCTGTTTTTGAGCCTGTTGGTCCAGCAACTGCACCGATTGGGGGGCCTATATACAATATCAGCCAGTCAGGCAACTGCTTCTGTCGTAGCGGGGGGGTAACATGAAGTTGCTCTGGAATAGACATGGCTTGCGGATTGGCTGAGGTACTGTAGAATTCAGCCCAGATCTAGCGATCTACGCAACTCTATGAGCCTAGCCTGATGAGGGCATCTGAGTTTAGCGATGTTAACTCCAACTGAGAGGCGGACATGTTGACCCTCAAGCACCTGCGGCAGCTTCCTGGACTTCTGGTCAGCGGATCCGTGGGAGTTGCCCTGGGGATATTGCCCGTCGCTGCTCAATCCACTGCACCTACCTCCGATCCCTCCCTGCTGGCTCAGGATACCCTCCAGCCCCGCCTGGACGAGAGTCTTGATGAATTGCGAGCCACCTTTACCCAGATTGAAGCGATCCAGGTTCCCGATCTGGCCATCAGTGCCCCCGGCTACACGATCGCTGTTCCCTCCGGCTATGGGGTCAGCTTTGGCACTATTTATCTGGCGGCAGGGGGGGTGTTTGAACGGCGCTTTGACGATGGAGATGGTCAGGCTGGGATTGGTGTTGGCGTTGGTCTGGGCAATCCTAACCAGTGGCTTGGCGTGGATGTCAACTACGTGTTGGGAGATGTGGAGGAAGGCCTGGGGGGCTTCAGCTTCAAGGTGCACCGCAATCTGATCATTAATGATCAGGTGGGCTGGGCCGCAGCAGTGGGCTGGGAAGACTTTGCCACCACCGGAGAACCCTCCCGCGATTCTTCTGTGTACGGGTCCACCAGTGTAATTCTCAAATTACGACCAGATATCAATCAAGCTTTTAGTCGCTTAGCTCTGACGGTGGGTGTGGGTGGAGGGCGATTCCGTACCGAAGATGACATCCTGAATGGGGAAAGCACCGTGGGAGTGTTTGGCAGTGGTGCCCTGCGAGTGAGTCGTGCGGTCAGTGTGATCGGAGAATGGACGGGCCAGGATCTAGCTGCGGGCGTTTCGTTTGCCCCCCTTTCCGATGTTAGTTTTTACATCACCCCCTCTTTGCGAGATATTGCCGGGGCTGGCGACAATGTGCGTTTTGCAGTCAGTGCCGGGTTGTCCTATCAGTTCTAGATCATTGCCAGGCAGAAGGAGAAGATCCATGCAAAAACCAAGGGTAATGGGAGTCTCAGTGCTGGTCCTGGCAGGGCTGGGGGGAAGCTGGGGGTTACCAGTGCTGGCTCAGGCTGTCGTGCCTGTCCCTGTAGAGATTGTGATTCCAGAACCGCCCCCTCCTCCCCCGGCGGTGGTCCCGCCCCCTGACTCGGTGTCAACGGTGGTGATTCCTGGGAGTGGACTGAATACAGATATACCCTCAGTCGATCCAGCCCCCCTTCCCATCCTCTCTCCCCCCAACTTTAGTGCGGAAGTCTGTGCTGGGATTGGGGATCCGTTAGCGGAAGGGATTGACAACCTCAACCGACTCACCGCAGAGCGGGCACGCGCCACCAGTCCAGCGGAACGGGAGCGGCTGGAGCGAGAGATCGTCACCCAGAGTCTACAGTTACCGGATCTCGTGACAGAAGACTTTGGCAGTCGTAATCTGGCCTTAGGGCAATCGGAAGGTTGTGACGAGCTAATCCAGGCGGTGAACAACCTGCTGCAGGAGGTGGCCGATTATCTGGGGGCTCTCCGGGAGGCCAAGACTGCCATCTTGTGGTAACAACACAGCTGTGATTTTCTAACCTGGGGGATCGAGATGATGAGTGGCTTCCGTTGGAACAATTTGATGCTGGGGGTTCTACCCCTGGTTCTCCTCTCCGCTTGCGGAACCAACTCCACCTCTAGCCTGGGTCGGGAAAGGCTCGATCTGACCTTTACTTTTACGGATAGCACCAACTTTATCCCGGTCGGTCCTGGAACGGTCCAGATCCGGGTGCAGCTGCAGGATGTGGAGGGTGGGATTCAGATCAGTGATCTTCAGACCGTTGTAGATACCACAGATAACCTGGCCACCGTCTCCTTTGAGGATGTCCCCCTTGGCCCAGTAACCCTGCAGTGTTTCACTCTGGTAGATGGGGTGGAAGATCCCGATCTGAGAGGTCCTTCTCAGTTTGTGCCTCTGCAGGTGGGTGTGAATCGCTTTGTCCTGGATTGCTTTGTGCCGCTTCCCACCCCCTCGCCTTCCCCATCCCCTGAACCTTCACCAGAGCCAGAGCCCTCTCCATCCCCTGAACCCTCGCCCACCCCAACTCTGGTGCCTTCTCCCCCTCCTCCGTTTACTCCCTCTCCTGCCCCCACCTTTATTCCTACTCCCACACCCACCTTTTCATTACCTCCCTTCTCTCCCCCTCCCTTTTCTCCTCCTCCTGATCTGACCTTCATCCGTTTTGCCCAGGCAGAGATTGAGGTTGATGAAGGAGAAATTATTGGCGAGGGAGATCCAGAAAATAACGTTGCGATCCTCCAGGTCAACCGTCTGGGGGCACTGGATCAGGAGTCTACGGTTGAATTTTTTACCAGTGATAGTCAGGCCATCGCGGGTAGTGATTATGTATCCACCAGTGGGATCCTCACCTTTGCACCTGAACAGAATCAGGCCTTGATCAGTGTAGAGATCATCGATGATGCCATCCCTGAAGGACCAGAGGCATTCCTAGTTACCCTGGAAAACCCCGTGAACGGCACCCTGATCCCTCCACAGACTGCCACCGTAGTGATCAAGGATGAAGAGGATGAACCAACTCCTGGCGAAAACTGTTCAGAGTTTGATCTGGAGTTCACTTCGGGAACCAGTGTCATTAGTGCCTGTCCAGCTGATTCCAGTTCAGTGGGTCTGGAGATTGTTCGGATGCCAGGTTTTACGGATCCGGTGGTGTTTAGTGAGGTGATTGATCCCAGTAGTATCTTTGCTTTTACCTCGATTACTCCCCAACCAGCCACCAGTAACTTTGTCACATTTAGCTACAGCGTCAGTTCCACTGCGCCCTTTAACTCTACCTTCAGCTTCGAGATTAAGGGATTCAGCGAATTGAATGGGGACGACATCTTTTGTTCCCGGACATTTTCTGTCCAGACACTTCCATCGAATTTCTGTAGTGGTGGTCCTTAAGAGATAACGACACACTGGACACATTCTGATCCCCAGCCTGCCGCTATCCAAGAGTTTTACAACGCCATCACGGAATGCGTGATTGGGGTAAGATAAGCTCACTTGATTTCATGGACAACGGGTGAGTAAGCAGCTACCACAATTGCTTCATGCTCAGCCAGAACAGCACCTGATCCTGCAAGCTATTCAGTGGCAAGACTATCTAGCAATGGATACTGCCATGGAAGCAATTCCTGGCCTGCGTCTGACTTACCTGGAAGGGCTGCTGGAGATCATGACCCTTTCACCTGAGCATGAGCGGACCAAGACCATCATCGGCAGGTTGCTAGAAACTTACGCTCTGGTCAAAAATATTGACCTGCACGGATGCGGATCCACAACCTATCGTGATCAAACAGCGGCTCGGGGTCTTGAACCAGATGAGTGTTACTGTGTGGGTCAGCTTAAAGACAGACCCGATCTGGCGGTAGAAGTGATCATCACCAGTGGCGGCCTGAACAAACTGGCGGTTTACCAGGGTCTCAAAGTTCCCGAGATCTGGTTATGGGAAACCGGAAAGCTACAGATCTTTCAGCTCCACAACTCCGACTACATACCCACCATCCGGAGTCAGTTTTTTCCAGACTTGGATCCTGTCTTTCTATCCCAGTATGTTCGACCCGATCAGCAGCCTGCTGCGATCCGGGAGTTTTACAAAGCCATCACGGAGTAGCTTGAATGGGCAACTTATCCCCATTGCAAGTTATGTGATCACAGTAGGTTCTTCTCGCCCCGTGCGTGCCCGGATCTGGGCGATCTCATCCGCCAGCTGAATGTAATCCGCCAGAGCGGCTTGAGTATCCTGCCTTTGCTTGCTGGGATCCGGTTCATATTTTTCCAGATACACCCGCAGCGTTGCCCCTTGAGTGCCGGTGCCGGAGAGACGGTAGATCAGGCGAGATCCATCCCCAAAAACAATCCGGATCCCCTGGTTCTCTGCTGTGCTGCCATCAATCGGATCGGTGTAGCTGAAATCATCCGCCAGGGCCACTTGATAGCCCCCAAAGGTTTTGCCCACCATCGCTCCCAGACTCTGCCGCAGTTGATCCATGAGCTCTTCTGCCGCCCCAGAATCCACAGCTTCATAGTCATGGCGGGAATACAGGTTGCGCCCATAGCTCTGCCAATGCTGTTGCACGATCTGCTCCACCGATTCCTGCCGCACCGCCAGGATGTTCAACCAGAAGAGCACGGCCCAGAGACCATCTTTCTCTCGCACATGATCCGATCCAGTACCAAAACTCTCCTCCCCACAGAGGGTAATGCGACCCGCATCCAGCAAATTGCCAAAGAACTTCCAGCCTGTAGGGGTTTCAAAGCAAGGAATGCCTAACCGCTCCGCCACCCGATCCACCGCCTGACTGGTGGGCATCGAGCGAGCCACCCCGGCCAACCCCTTTTGATAGCCAGGAACCAGATGTGCATTGGCAGCTAGGATCGCCAGACTGTCGCTGGGCGTCACAAAGAAGCGGCGGCCCAGGATCATATTCCGATCCCCATCGCCATCCGAAGCCGCCCCAAAATCCGGGGCATTGTCACCAAACAACTGTTCCACCAAATCGTGGGCGTAGACCAGATTCGGATCCGGATGTCCCCCACCAAAATCCTCCAGCGGCGTGCCATGCTGCACGGTTCCGGCAGGTGCCGCCAGGCGAGTTTCCAAAATCTGTTGGGCATAGGGTCCGGTGACGGCATGCAGGGCGTCGAAGATCATGCGAAAAGAGCCGGACTGGAGGTACTCCTGAATGCGGTTGAAATCAAACAAAGACTGCATCAGATCGGCATAATCCGCCACCGAATCCACCACTTCCACCTGCATCGACCCCAGTTGCGTGGCTCCCAGACGGTCCAGATCCAGATCAGCTGCCGTCAGGATCTTGTAGGCGTGGATCTGCTTGGTCTTCTCGTAGATGGCACTGGTGACCTTTTCCGGAGCAGGCCCGCCGTTGCTGATGTTGTACTTGATGCCAAAGTCTTCCTCGGGTCCGCCTGGATTATGGCTGGCCGAGAGAATAATGCCCCCAAAGGCCTGGTATTTGCGGATCAAGCAGGAGGCAGCAGGAGTGGAGAGGATACCACCCCGGCCTACAAGGATGCGGCCCACCCCAAAGGCTGCTGCCATTTTCAGGATGATCTGGATGGCCTCACGGTTGTAGTAACGCCCGTCTCCCCCCAGCACCAACGTCTGTCCCACACAGTCTGGCAGGGTTTCCAGAATCGCCTGGACAAAATTTTCCAGATAATGGGGCTGCTGGAAAACACGCACCTTTTTGCGTAAACCGGAGGTACCGGGTTTCTGGTCCGCAAAAGGTTGAGAGCTCATTGTCTGAATATCCATTTCCGGGCAGCGCCTCCTGCAGGAATCTGATCACCAGCATAGGAGGAGCCTGCACCTCTTCAACATCTGATTTTTCTCCCCCTTCTCCATCCCCTTCCGGTGGGGAACGCTACCTGCAGTCCTGGAGATATCCACACCTTGATCGCACCACACTCAAGTCATTTGACATTGTTATACTGATCGTAAGATTTCGAGCCGATCTTCATGCAGCCGACAAACCCGAATCAGTTTACGGATAAGGCCTGGAGCGCAATTGTTAAGTCCCAGGATGTGGCCCGTGATTACAAGCAACAACAACTGGAAACCGAGCACTTGCTGATCGCTCTGCTGGATCAGGAGGGGGGGCTGATCCCCACGATTTTGCAGCGGGCGGAGCTGAATCCTTCCCAGGTACGAGAACGAACCGATGCCTTTATCAAAACACAGCCCCGTCTGGCCAAGGTAGAGCAACTGTATCTGGGTCGGGGTCTGGAAACCACCCTGGATCGGGCGGAAGAAGCTCGCAAAGAATACAACGATGACTTTATCTCAGTGGAACACCTGCTCCTGGGGGTGGTGGGGGATGAGCGCTTTGGCAAGCGGGTGCTGGCTCCCTTGGGGCTGACGGCTGAACGACTGCAGGATGCCATTGAGGAGGTTCGAGGTCGGCAAAAAGTTACGGATCGCAATCCTGAAGCCCGCTATGAAGCCCTAGAGCGCTATGGTCGTGATCTGACAGAAGCGGCACGGGAAGGAAAGCTTGATCCGGTGATTGGCCGCGATGACGAAATTCGGCGAGTGATCCAGGTGCTCTCACGCCGCACCAAAAACAACCCGGTGCTGATTGGGGAGCCCGGAGTGGGTAAGACCGCCATTGTCGAAGGGCTGGCGCAGCGGATCAACCGTGGCGATGTGCCGGAATCCCTCAAAAATCGGCTCGTTATTTCCCTGGATATGGGCAGTCTGATTGCGGGGGCCAAGTACCGGGGTGAATTTGAAGATCGCCTCAAGGCGGTTTTGAAGGAAGTCACCGAATCCCAAGGTCAGATCGTCCTGTTTATTGATGAGTTGCACACCGTTGTCGGGGCGGGGGCTGGAGAAGGAGCCATGGATGCGGGCAATCTCCTTAAACCGATGCTGGCCCGAGGGGAGTTGCGCTGCATTGGGGCCACCACCCTGGATGAATACCGTCAGCACATTGAAAAAGATGCTGCCCTGGAGCGCCGGTTCCAGCAGGTGTATGTGGATCAGCCGACGGTGGAAGACACCATCTCCATTCTGCGCGGCCTGAAGGAGCGCTATGAGCTGCACCATGGAGTCAAAATCGCCGATGGAGCCCTGGTGGCGGCGGCTGTGCTTTCCAACCGTTACATCTCTGATCGCTTCCTGCCAGATAAAGCCATTGATCTGGTGGATGAATCCGCGGCCAAGCTCAAGATGGAGATCACTTCCAAACCGGTGGAGCTGGATGAAATTGATCGCCGGATCATGCAGTTGCAGATGGAACAACTGTCTCTGGAGAAAGAGGATGATGTTGCCTCCCAGGATCGGTTGCACAAAATTGAGCAGGAACTGGCCAACCTGACCGAAAGTCAACGGGCTCTGAATGCGCGCTGGCAGTACGAGAAAGAGGGGCTGGAGGAACTCCAAACCCTGAAGGCAGAGCGGGATGCCATCAAACTGCAGATTGAGCAGGCCGAGCAACGTTATGACCTGAACAAAGCGGCAGAACTCAAGTTCGGCAAGTTGATGGAGGTGGAACGCCGGATTCAGGAAAAAGAGGCAAAACTGGCGGAGCAACAATCCGAAGGGGAACCCCTGTTGCGGGAACAGGTGATACCTGAAGACATTGCCGAAGTGGTGTCTCGCTGGACTGGCATTCCCGTCCAGAACCTGCTGGAATCGGAGCGACAGAAACTCCTGCATTTAGAAGATCACCTCCACACCCAGGTGATTGGCCAGGAAGAAGCCGTCGCCGCCGTCGCCGCCTCAATCCGTCGAGCTCGGGCTGGCATGAAAGATCCCAGTCGCCCCATTGGTTCCTTCCTCTTCCTGGGTCCCACCGGGGTGGGCAAAACCGAACTGGCGCGGGCACTGGCTCGTTTTCTCTTCGACACCAGCGAGGCTATGGTGCGCATCGACATGTCGGAGTACATGGAAAAGCACACCGTTTCCCGACTGGTCGGGGCTCCTCCTGGGTATGTGGGCTATGAAGAGGGGGGACAACTCTCCGAAGCGGTGCGGCGGCGGCCCTATTCTGTGGTGCTTTTCGATGAGGTGGAAAAAGCCCATCCGGATGTATTCAACATTCTGCTGCAGGTCCTGGATGATGGCCGGATCACCGACTCCCATGGCCGCACCGTAGACTTTAAAAACACGATCATCATCATGACCAGCAATATCGGCAGTGACATGATCCTGGAGGTGGGGGGTGATGACAGCCGTTATGAAGAAATGCGAACTCAGGTGCTGAATCTATTGCGGCGCAGCTTCCGACCGGAATTTCTCAACCGCGTTGATGAGATGATCATCTTCCATGCCCTCACCAAAGCCCAGATTCGTCAGATCGTTGAGCTGCAGATGGACCGGGTGCAGCAGCTGCTTGCGGATCAAAAGATCAAACTGGTTCTCTCCGAGGCCGCCAAGGACTACATGGCTGAGGTAGGGTATGATCCTGTCTTCGGGGCTCGTCCATTGAAGCGCTGTATTCAGCGGGAAATCGAAAACCCTGTGGCCACCAAACTGCTGGCAAATCAGTTTCACCCAGGGGACACGATCATGGTGACAGTGGAGCATGAGCGGCTGACCTTCAACCGTCTGGGGCAGGAAGCCAGCGAAGCCCCCCCCGAAGCAGCGATTCCCGCCTGAAGTTCGGAAGGGGATGCCAAGTCACCGCTCCCACGGGACTAGAATGGTAAAGTTGTCCCAGTTTGCCAGTCCACCCTCTGCTCGGCCACATTATGTTACAAACTCTGCAGAAGATCCTCGGAGATCCCAATGACCGCAAGGTACAGCGGTATCGTCCGACGGTGAAACTGATCAACTCCCTTGAGATCGAGATTGCCTCCCTTTCGGATGCTCAACTTAAGGGCAAAACTGCGGAGTTCAAAGAACGCCTGGAGAAGGGAGAAGGGCTGGATGAGTTGCTGGCGGAAGCTTTTGCTGTGGTGCGGGAGGCCAGTAAACGGGTTCTCAACCTGCGCCATTACGATGTCCAGATGATCGGGGGCATTGTTCTGCACGAAGGTCAAATCGCCGAGATGAAAACTGGGGAAGGGAAGACCCTGGTTTCCACCCTGCCTGCCTATCTAAATGGGCTCACGGGGAAAGGGGTTCAAATTGTAACAGTCAACGACTATCTGGCCCGCCGCGATGCGGAATGGATGGGGCAGGTGCACCGATTCCTGGGCCTGACCGTGGGTCTGATCCAATCCGGCATGTCGCCCGAAGATAAACGGCGTAACTACGGCTGCGATATCACCTACTGCACCAACAGTGAGCTGGGCTTCGACTACCTGCGGGACAACATGGCCACCAGTGCCGCCGATCTGATGCAGCGCCCCTTCAACTACTGCATTATTGACGAGGTGGATTCGATCCTGATCGATGAAGCGCGGACGCCCCTGATTATTTCTGGACAGGTGGAGCGCCCCTCGGAGAAGTACATGCGGGCAGCGGAAGTAGCTCAGCAGCTGAACAAAGAAGAGCACTACGAGGTCGACGAAAAAGCCCGCAACATTATCCTCACCGATGAAGGCTTTGAGGCCGCCGAAAATATTCTGGGGGTGCAGGATCTCTTTGATCCCAAAGATCCCTGGGCTCACTTTGTCTTTAATGCCGTCAAAGCCAAGGAACTGTTCACCAAAGACGTCAACTACATCGTCCGCAACAACGAAGTCGTGATCGTGGATGAGTTCACAGGTCGGGTGCTGCAGGGACGCCGCTGGTCAGATGGACTCCACCAGGCGGTGGAAGCCAAGGAACGGTTGCCGATCCAGAATGAGAGCCAGACCCTGGCCACCATCACCTATCAAAATCTGTTTTTGCTCTACCCGAAACTGGCGGGCATGACAGGAACCGCCAAAACCGAAGAAGCTGAATTCGGCAAGACCTACAAGATGGATGTCACGGTGATCCCCACCAACCGTTCCATTCGTCGTAAAGATGCCCCTGATGTGGTTTACAAATCTGAACAGGGTAAGTGGATCTCAGTGGCTGAAGAGATTGCTCAGATGCACGAGCGGGGTCGTCCGGTGCTGGTGGGGACAACAAGCGTAGAAAAATCGGAGCGTCTGTCGCAGATTTTGAAAGAAAAAGAGATCCCCCACAACCTCCTCAACGCCAAACCCGAGAACGTGGAGCGAGAGTCTGAGATCGTGGCCCAAGCCGGTCGCAAGGGGAGCGTTACCATCGCCACCAACATGGCCGGTCGAGGCACCGACATCATTCTGGGGGGCAATGCCGAGTACATGGCTCGCCTCAAGATCCGGGAATACCTGATGCCCAAACTGGTGCAACTGGACAGCAAGCAACCCATGGCCGGGGTTCGCACCTCTGCCCGGGGGGGGGGAGGCGGATTTGCACCCACAGCCACCAAGCCCAAAGTCTGGGCAACCGCAGCCTCTCTTTATCCCTGTGAACTTTCCGACAGCACCCGCAAAGCCCTGGAGGATGCCGTCACTGCTGCCGTCAGTAAATACGGAGCCAACAGTTTGCAGGAGCTGGTGGTGGAGGATCTGATTGCCGTAGCCTCAGAAAAAGCTCCCGTCCAAGATGCCCTGATCCTGCAGTTGCGGGATGTCTATGTCCTGATCAAGGGGGAGTACGAGCGTTTTACCAGTGCGGAACACAATGAAGTGGTGAAATTGGGGGGGCTGCATGTGATCGGCACCGAACGGCATGAGTCGCGGCGGGTGGATAACCAGCTACGGGGCCGTTCCGGACGGCAGGGGGACCCGGGCTCTACTCGCTTTTTCCTCAGCCTCGAAGATCCGCTGCTCAAGATCTTTGGGGGAGATCGGGTATCCAAGCTGATGGACTTCTTCCGCGTGGAGGAAGATATGCCAATTGAATCCCCCATGCTCACCAGCAGCCTGGAAAATGCCCAGAACAAAGTGGAGGTCTACTACTACGACATCCGCAAGCAGGTGTTTGAGTATGACGAGGTCATGAACAAGCAACGGCGAGCCATCTACGCAGAGCGGCGACGGATCCTGGAAGGGGAAAACCTGAAACCCAAGATCCTGGAGTACGCCAGCACCACCGTCGGTGAGATCGTCAATGCCTACATCAATCCTGAGCTACCCCCCGAGGAATGGGAACTGGAAAAACTGGTGGGCAAGACCAAAGAATTTGTTCCCCTCCTTACCGATCTGACTCCAAAATCCCTGGAGGAGATGTCCGCAGAAGAGATCAAAACCCATCTGCAGGAACAGGTGATCATCGCCTACGACGCTCAGGAATCCTTTATCGACACCGTCAAACCAGGGCTGATGCGACAGGCAGAGCAATTTTTTATGCTGCAGCAGATCGATACCCTCTGGCGGGAGCACCTGCAACAGATGGATGCTCTGCGGGAATCGGTGGGTCTGCGGGGCTATGGTCAGAAGGATCCTCTGATCGAATACAAAAACGAGGGCTTCGAGCTGTTCCTGGATATGATGGCCAATATTCGCCGCAACACGGTGTACAGCCTCTTCCAGTTCCGTCCCCAGGTCCTGTCTCCCTCCGGCAATGTGCAGGTTAGCGGTTTCAGCGAGGCACCTGCAGCCAATGGTTCGGCGGAGAGTGGGGTGATCGAGGCTGATTTCTCGGAACCGTAAACTTCAGGGGAAATCCAAGACCATGACCCTGGGACTGGTGAGTATTGCCACCCCTGATCTGCCTAGATTGCAGGCGTTTTACCAGGAACTCTTGGGCGCTGAGCCTGTGGCTGTGATCCCGGAGATCTATGTTGAATTTCAGCTCTCTGGACTTCGGCTTGGACTCTACCGCAGTCACCATCCTGATTTTGTCCCGCAGGCAGGGGCGATCAGTATCTGCATACAGGTGAAGAGTCTAGAGGCTTTCCTCCAAAACCCGAGTCTGCAAAGACTGCAACTTTCATCTGAGCGGCATGCGGAGCATGGAAAAGAGGTAGACTGCCGTGATCCCGATGGGAACCGCATTGTTATCCATGAGCCTTCCCCCCAATTCTGGTTCTGGCTGCAACATGCTGGAGAGTACTGAATGGGGAGCGTTTTTTCTACTCAACCCTTTAAAACCCGTTGTCCCAGTCCCTTGAGGATCTGAGCGACTTGCCGCAGTTCATGCTGACGAGGAAAAAGAGAGAAGGATCGTGAGGTGTCGTATTCGTTATTCGGTTCTAACTTGAGAAAGACAAATTCATCTCCGTTGGTTGCCATCCCATAATTTGGACGGTCACGATTTGAACTGGCCGCCATAGAAGCAAGAAGTTGAGGAAAGGCAGCCGGTACGGAAATACTGGTCCGCTTGGATTCAACCGCCATGATCCAGATCTGTTCTTGCACAACCAGGACATCAATGAACCCTCGGATTGTTTCTTCGGGGTCTTCCAGTTCAAGGGTAATCCCATAGGGTGACTTCATTCGGAAGGGAGGATCCAGAAAGCCGAGAAGATCCATTAGCGGTCCGGTGACCACGAGATTGATGGTGCCTTCCAGGAGTAAGCCATCAAGGCGATGATAATCGTAGCGATTTTTCAGACGATCGATACTTAATTCTTCTTGAGATGTAAGCGCAGGCAGATCTTCCACTCACTCAAAGAAGAAGTTCTCCCTCTGAGCCTGTGTGAGCCCCAGTCGCTGTTGCAGGGCACTCAATGTCGTGATGATTTCACCGATCCCTGAACCAGTGACCATCGTTCCTGGTTGTCTTTAGATGATGTCCCTTTTACTTTAATCTTGATCCTTATCTCCTGTCTAAACTGCTAGAGTTCCGGGTGCATAGACCCCCGGTTCCAGACGGCGATTGATCCAGCAGTAGCCTCCGACGATCGTGCCAGCAGGCAGAACCGCATCAGCGCCTAAGCGACTATGGACTCCCACGTAGCTGGGGGATGTGAGTTGGGCTGCAGCCTCCACTTCCGCTGTGGGGTGGATCCAGATCCCGGGTTCCCGCTCTTCCACATCCGCTAGTGGAAAGGTTTTCATTTTTCCCAGGAGAATATCCAGTTGCCCCTGGTAATAGCTGGCGGGCGTCCCGAGATCTCGCCAGTAGCCCTCGTGCACATAACTGCGCATGGGTAACCCTGCCCGCAACACATCCGGAAACACCTGCCGCTCAAAGCTAAGGGGATCGCCCACCGCATACGATTCAAAGATACAGGGGTTGAGGACATAGGTTCCTGCATTGATGGTATTGGTGGTGATCTGAGCGGCCTCCTCAGGGGACGGTTTTTCCCGAAAGGAGAGAATCCGTTGTTCAGAATCCGTTTCCACCAGGCCATAAGCAGTAATATCTTCTACCCGCGTCAGGGTCAGGGTTACCGCTGCTTCTGATTTTAGATGCCAGTTCAGTAACGCCTCCAGATCCAGATCCGTAAGGATGTCAGCATTAAACACCAGCAAAGGAGCCCCACCGTAATACTGACGGGCCATCACCAGAGCCCCAGCAGTGTCCAGGGGCTGGGTTTCCACCACATAGCGGATTTTCAAGCCCCAGCGGCGGCCATCCCCCAGGGCGGCTTCGATCTGATTCCCCAGATAACCCACACTGATCAATACATCCTCAATCCCGACAGCAGCACAGCGCTGCACAATCCACTCCAGAAAGGGAATCTCCAGCAACGGAAGCAATGGTTTGGGTTGTTGCAGAGTAAAAGGTCGGAGACGAGTTCCCTTACCCCCGGCCAGGATCACAGCTTGCATAGAATTCCCCTACGTATGCGATAAAATATCTCTGACATTCCGTAGCCCTCCTCTGGTGGGGTCGCTGTCGCCTAGCAACTTTTCTTCTGCACTCAGCATGCCCCTCTACCCTCACCCTGATCACCGCTTCCCACACCATCGCACGCGCTGGGGGCAATGGTTGCTCTGGGCCATGCTAGGGTTTACAGCTGTTTCCGCCGGAGCTCTGGGTGCACTGGCAGCTCTGCTGCTTCCCCGCCCCATTATGCCTGAAGATGCCTGGATCGAGGGGATGGGGGTGTTTCGCCCCGATGATCTGCGGAATGCCCAACTGGACTATGCCCTGAATATCCTGATCCTGGGCGCAGATGACAGTGATCCCACCAACAAAAATAAAACTCGTGAAGAGGAACTGGCCGGGCGCAGCGACACCATTATGCTGGCCCGCTTTGATCCAGACGCAGGCAAACTCTCTCTGCTTTCAATTCCGCGAGACACCCGCGTTGAGATTCCTGATCGAGGCATGGACAAGATCAATATGGCCCATGCAGTGGGTGGACCTGTGTTGACGGCACGGGTGGTCAGCCACTTACTGGGAGATATCCCGATTGATCGGTATGTGCGGCTGAGTACCGACAGCATTCAGGCTCTGATTGATGCCATAGGTGGGGTAGAAGTTTTTGTCCCGACTCGCATGGTCTACACAGATGTTACCCAGGGACTCTATATAGACCTGCAACCGGGGCGTCAGCGCTTAACCGGAGAACAGGCCCATCACTTCATCCGGTTTCGCCATGATGAGTTAGGGGATATTGGTCGGGTGCAACGACAGCAGGAACTGATCCGTGCTCTCAGTCGTGAACTTCTCAATCCTGGCACCTGGACCCGCACCCCTCAAATTTTGCAGGCGATTCGAGACCATGTGGATACCAATCTCACCTGGGAAGAATTGCTCTCGCTTGCCCATTTTCTTTTGAAGTCGGGGCAGGAGCACATGGATCTGGTCATGTTACCGGGACGCTTCAGTCAACCCCAGGAATATGCCACCAGCTATTGGATCCCGGATAGCGAAAATATTTATCAGGTGGCCGTCAATTATTTTGATGCTGTTCCCCGCCATGGGTTGGTGGAATCCCCACCGCCTTCACAGTTACGCATTGCAGTTCAAAATGCCTCTGGCTATGCCGGAATGGCCCGCCGCATGTCTAAAGATCTGGAGCGGATGGGATTTCGCTATGTTTTTCCCATCGTCGATAACCCCCAGGTACAGTCCACCACCGAGATCATTGCCCAGCAGGGAGACAGTAAAAGTGCTCGCGAAGTTCAGGCTCTCCTGGGGTTAGGTGAGGTCAAAGTTGAATCGACAGGGGCACTGGAATCAGATATCACAGTCAAGGTGGGAGAGGACTGGGTCAAGTATTGGTTTCCCGAAGAAGTCAATCAAAGTCAGACCGGATCCTCCCCCACGTCTTAGGCCCCTTTGTGGATCCAGCCATTCAGGGTAAAGCGGCCATCGGCAAAGGCCTGGCTTGGGCAGCTGACGGGTAAAATTTCGTGATGGTAAAAACTGGGGAAAATAACCAGGCGATTGTGCACAGGTTCGATGTGAGTGTAATTGTGGGTAAATGAGATCTTACCGGGACTTACACTGGTTTCATAGATGCGGAGTTGTCCACCCGTAAAGGCCTTCGGGCGTTGATGTACATAATAAACATAAGTAATAAAGCGACTGTTTAAGCCGCTGCCACTATCGCTATGGATCTGGTAAAAAGAGCCATCATTACTGGTTGTCAGTTGGGTTTCAAAGTGAGCAATGGTAAACTCTTCCAACCCATATTCCTGCCGGATCTGAGGCAAGAGTTGCTGTACTTTTTCAATAATCAGTGGAGCAACCTCTGGATGCATTAGCACCTGCGATTGACGTCTGTGGTTTGCCCCATCGGCAGTAAAAGAATCAATAAATCTGGACTGGTTCTCGAGAGCATAGGTCAAAATCTCATCGGCTTCAGAACTGGGGAGTGCATCATCAAACTGCAAGAAATGCACGGGATAAACTAGATCTCCACCTGTCTGATTTTCACTGATCAGCCAAAAATGAGTTGTCCCTTGCTGAGCTTGCCAGGTACAGGTAAAGTTACGCCACTGAAACTGCCGAATCGTCAATTGTGTACCTGAATCATCAAAAAGTTCAATTCGAGGGTCAAGCAACATGAGAAGTTCGTCCGTAGTCAGCCAGAACTTCTTGTCAGCAACCTCTTTTACGGCATTCAGCTGACTGAACAAAACCTCAAGTTGATCGAGAGACTGCATTGCATTTTCCTAAAATAAAATTAAAAAATGGAACCACCTAGCCTTGACTACATTCAGACAATCAATAAACCAAGTGACCCCTACTCAGGGTGGAGGAGTCAAGGTCTCTGTTGAATATGATAAGTGCATAGCTTGCCTGAGACACTTATAATCAGATTCAATTTCATCCATGGGTGCCGAGCGCTTAACCTATCCAATAATGTTGAGGAGTCGCTGAGAGGAACAGCGATCAAATTTGTAGCAACTTGAGCAACGATCAACCTTTACGAAACAAAACTTTCTACTCTTGCCCCTGGGGCAGAACAGACTCCATTCAACCCTGAACTCAGCAAAGAAGTGTCAAAATCATCAGCTTCCCACCAGCACTAGGGGTAGTGTATTTCTGGATACAAAAGCTCCGTTTTTGACTTCCCTGCCCCATATTTAGGACGGGGCAACAACCATATTACTATACTATATAAATGCTCTGCTGCTATTGTCTTCATGAAAAACCAATAAACTATTGCCAGTCAATAAGTTATCTATGAAGAGGCTTTTAAGGTCGTCAATGCTGTTGCAAATTTAGATTTATCCGCTATCATCATGTTGTTTACACCGTTTGTGGGCTAAGGATATTGTTGCCTTTATGGTAGCGGTGCTCCGAGCTCGGCAATTCTGATCAGGTTAGTCCGTGCGCTTGATCAGGGGATAAAATCCTGTTAACCACCAACGGGGAGCCCTCTTTCATCACTGAATTAGGCTTCTCAATATTTCTTTACCCCTCAGTCCTACAGTCAGATTGCTCAAAATGATGGGCCTTTACGTCGCCCCTGATTGGTAGCATTCTGAAGTCCCTAATCCTTGCGCAGCGGATCCTGGTTGGAGTTTTTAGCCCTGGCAGAGGTGTTTGCGCAGGTGTGTGTAGCCTGTATTCTTAAAAAGAAGTTTGTCAGGCTTTCCTATGGTGGATCAGTTTAGCCGTCATCAAGGCAGTTTACTTGCTTTTGGACTGGCATAGTTGAGTAACCTGATTCCCTGATGTTTGGAACATTGTTGTGAGGAGTGTTTAAAGATGGCAGCGCCGAAATTTCGTCTGATCAGCTTATTGACTATCGCCAGCAGTCTGGCCCTGGCTGCTTCTTGTGGAGACGGGGGATCCTCCCCAACGGCAATCAGTATTCCCTCGGAGGAAAGCACCTCTGCACTAACTATCTCCGGACAAACATTCAATCGGACTACGAACAACACCTTTGATCAACCCCCTTCCAGTCCTGCCCCTTCAGGAAACAATGCAGCCACTACACAAATCCAAAACTGGTGGAGAGCCCAGATCTGCGCCGATCCCATTCCTACCCCTGCTGGCTGCAAGCCGATCCCTGTAACTCCTGGGTTCCCTAACAATGGAGGCGTTCCTGGGGGAGTTCCGGGCGGTGGTGCTCCTACTCCTTCCTCTCCAGGTGCTCCAGGCATCCCAGGTGCTCCAGGCGCTCCCGGTCTTCCCGGCACAACATTCGTTCCTGTCCTTCCCTTCCTGCGTCCCTTCCGTAACCGCAACGTCACCCAGATCGGAGACAACGATGGGGTAGATATCGATTCCGATATCAGAGGGCCGCTGATGGAGACCAATACCAACATCATTGGCAATGATCGGATCGTAGATACTGATACCAATGTGACCATCACCGATCCAGATCTGGTTGATCAGGACTTCAGCAACCTGGGTGGTGGGGCTGTCTTTGACAACGACGGCATTGATAACGACGGTGAATCCCCCCTCATTGACAATACAAACCGCACTGGGGTTGAGATCAGCGACAACTTTAGTGACAACGATAACGATGCCTTTGATAACGATGGCCTGATCAATGATCCTCTAATCGACAACACGGATCGGGATGGTATTGACTTTGACAGTGATGATGACTTCATTGATGCGGGAGCGCCAGTCGTCATTACTTCTCCTCTCTTTGATAATGACGTTAATGATGTTGATGCCCCTGTGATCAATGATCGGGATGGTATTGAGATCAATGCTGGGGATGCACCCCTGGTAGACAACACCAATCGTGGCGGAATTCGCCTATTCGGCAACCTGTTTGATCGGGATGGCATTGATATCGAAGGGGATGCCACCAATGATCGGGATGGGATCGATACCGAGGGCGACTTTAACTTTAATATTGACAACACCGATCGAGATGGCATTGATACCGATAATACTGTCAATGCACCGTTGGTTGACAACACCGATCGGGATGGCATCGATATCGAGAACAATGATCCGGATGGCGTTGACATTGAGGGAAACGGAATTGACAACACGGATCGAGATGGCATCGATATCGAAGGCGATGGAGTTAACAACTCTGACCGCGATGGTGTAGATATCGAAACCTTTGATCCAGATGGTGTAGATACCGAGGGAGATTTCGATCCTGATCGGAATGATGTGGAAGGCGACTCCGACAATGATGTCCTCGACGATGACTCGGATGATGATGGGTTTGATGTTGAGGGAGATTTTGACCCCGATGTCAACGATCTCGAAAACGGAGATAGTGACAACGACGGTATTGATGATGATTCTGATGATGATGGCATTGATATCGATGGCACTGGAATTGACAACTCCGATCGCGATGGCATTGACGTTGAGAGCATCGACGACAACTCCGATGATGATGGGTTCGACGTTGATGACAACTCCGATGATGACGGGTTCGATATCGAGAGCATCGATGATAACTCTGATGATGATGGTCTAGATGTAGACGCTAGCGGCAATACCAACAGTGGGGAAGGCTCTTTTTTTGACCTGGATACTGGAGGAGCTCCGATCATAGATGTTGAGGGTGGTAGTGGCTCTTTGATTGAAGGTCCGCTGACTGATACTGACATCATTGACAACAAAGATCGGGATGGCATCGATACCGATGTTGATAACTCGGATCGGGATGGCATTGATATTGATGACGTCAACAACGCCGATCGCGATGGTATTGATGTTGACAATAACGCTGACAACTCCGATCGGGATGGCATTGACGTCGATGGTGGCTCTCTTATAGATAACTCCGATCGCGATGGCGTAGATTTTGATGACAACTCCGATGACGACGGTGTCGATATAGAGACCAACAATGGAGGTTCTCTTATAGATAACCAAGATCGGGATTTCATTGACAACGATGCCAACAACCAGGATCGGGATGGGATCGATGTTGATGCTGGAGAGTCTCTTATAGATAACGCCGGACGTGATGATGATTTCATTGACGATGATTCTGATGATGATGGCATCGACAATGACGGAGGGCCTCTTATAGACAACACCGATCGGGATGGCATTGATAATGACATCGACAATTCTGATCGGGATGGCATTGACGTTGACGGAGGTTCTCTTATAGATAACGCCGGACGTGATGATGATGGCGTTGACAATGACATTACCACCAATGGTGATGCCCCTTTTTTTGATAACGATGGCATCGATAACGACATAGATAATGCAGGCCGCGATGACGATGGCATCGATATTGACAATGAGGGCGGACCTTTTTTTGACAATGATAGGAACGACACGGATACGGGAGGGGCACCTCTAGTTGACAATACCGGTCGTGACGACGATGGAGCCGATACTGATATCGACAACAGTGGTCGTGACGACGATGGCATTGACAACGACGGAGGGCCTCTTATAGACAACGACGGCATTGACAATGAAAGTGGAGATTTCACGGGTGTGGATAATGCCGGACGTGACGATGACGGCATCGATACAGGTGGCTCCCCGATTGTTGATAATGCAGCTCGCGACGACGATGGCATTGACAATGACGGAGGGCCTCTTATAGATAACAGCGACAGAGATGGCATCGATACCGGGGGTGCACCTATCACTGACAACACGGACCGCGATGATGACGGGATCGACGTTGATAATGTGGGAGGGCCTCTTATAGATAACGACGGGATTGATGTAGAAGGAGGGCCTCTTATAGATAACAGCGACAGAGATACCTTCGATTCAGACGGTGGTGTCATTGGATCCGATAACTCCCAGCGCGATGACGATGGCATTGACTCCGATGGGGGACTGATTGGATCCGACAACTCTCAACGGGATGATGATGGCGTTGATACGGATGGAGCCCCCATCAACGACAACCAGGGCCGTGATGATGATGGCATTGATAACGAAGGGCCTGGCATCGACAACTCCCAGCGTGATGACGATGGTATCGATTGCGATAATGGTGGTGCCGATTGCGATGGTATTGACAACGAAGGGCCTGGTATCGAGGTCAACCTGGGTGGCAAGATCGTCTGTACTGCGATGAACGAGGCTTACGGTTTTGGTCTCTTCCGTAACCGCATCTGGCTCAAGTACGCCAAGGATCATCTCACCAAGGAGCACGAAGTTGGCTATCACGCTCTCTTCCTGCCGCTGGTTGACTTCGGATTCAAGCAGGGTGATCAACTCCCCAACCGCTTGGTCCGCAAAGCCCTGGAACACATCGCCCGCCACCGCAGTATGGATCTACGCGCAGAAATGCGTGGAACCAACCGCGATCCCCTGGGTCGCCTCTATCGTGCTGTTCTGGAACCAACCTGCTACCTGGTGGGTAAAGCCATCCAGATGCGGGACAGTCTCAGTCAGAAAAAAGTCGATGAGGCCAAGACCCCCAGTCTGTTTGTGTAGTCCAAACTGATTCGATGAAATCAATAGGGAGTTGGTTGCCCATGATTGATCCCAATTCTGGCACTATCAATCAAGAGGGTGATCAACTCCTTTTCGAGGTGATTTCCAAGTATGGTATTTTCGGTCAAACCACTCTCCTCTGTTTTCCCCTGTGTCAGGGGGGAGCGTGAGGATGGATCCAGAGCGTGTGAGGAGAATCCAAGTGTCGGTCAACAACAGGCTTGTCGCCTTTTTAACCATAGCGGGTAGCTTTGTCTTGACAGCTTGTGTGGAGAAAGTCGTTGTCCCAACGGCTGTTCAGGTTCCTGGAACACAGGCCGCCAACAAGTCAGAGATTCCTGAATATCCCCAAAGCCCTTATCCCTATCCGTATCCCTATCCACCGTATCCTTACCCACCCTATCCCTATCCACCGTATCCGTATCCACCCTATCCCTATCCACCGTATCCGTATCCCGCAGCACCTAGTTATCCTTCCTATCCGGTTGCCACTGATGTAAACTCTCCCCGGTTCATTCCAGATCCTGGGCCATTTCAAGAGCCACAAACTCCGATCATCGTGGTGGTTCCCGGTCAGGCTCCACCAACCAACCCCGGATCTGTTCCGCCTCCCCAGCCGCTGCCAGGACGCCCCGATCGAAACGTTACCGTTAATATCAGTGGAGACAACGACCTTGTTGACATTGACACGATTGTTGATGCTCCCTTAGTGAACAACGAGATCAATGTTACGGATAATGTTATCAACACTGAGATCAACAACGACGTCGTGATCACTGACTCTGACGGGATTGATTTTGATGCCAGCAATGGCTCCTCAGACGGATCAGTCTTTGATGAAGATCTCAATAACGGCAGCAATGGTACCTCTCCTGAACCCACTGCTCCCCCTGATCCAGTAGGCGTTGATCTGAACACCTACGGTGAACCTGCCTCAGGATCGGCAATCTATCAAGTGGAGTTGTAATCCCTGGAGTAGCCTAAAAGATCCCAAACAGCTTTTTCTGCTTGGGAGGCATGCCATCACGCAAAGTCTGAGCGGTGTCTTTGCCAGTAAACTCATTGGTTCCCGAGGCGATCGACAACAGAAATTCCCTTTGTTCATCAGACATTTTCGTGTTAGAGAAATCAGCTCCCTCAATGGTAACGTTAGCCAGAGTACACCCTTGCAAATTGGCATCTGTAAGATTTGCTTGCCGAAGATCAGCCCCGGTCAGATTACAACTAACCAGAGAACAACTCGCTAAATTTGCTCTCTGAAGCACGGCCTCTTCAAAGCTAGATTCAAAAAAGTTGCCCTCCACTAAACTGGCCGCAATCAAACTCACCTGTTTAAAATCAGCACTGTTAAAGCGGCTATTCTGAAAAGAGGACTTATCAAGCTTGGCCTGAGAGAGATTACAGTAGTCTCCAACAGCCTGTCCAAAACTAGCCCCACGCAGATCTGCCTTCGTAAAGTTACTCCGCTCCATGTCTGCTCGGCGAAAATTAGCAAGGCGTAAATCAGCTTCCTTCATACTGACACCCCGCAGATTAGCCTTGACAAAACTGGCTTTTGGCATTTTCACCTTATCGAACAAGCCACGCGCAAGACTGGCATCCACCAGGTCAGCCCCAATCAATGATTGCTTATTCTTAATCGCCTCTAAGAGCTCTCGACTCGTCTCGATGCGAATAGGGTCAGGCCGTTGTCCAGGGAATGATGTCGTCACAGCCGTCCGATCCCCTTATCATCAGGAAACTGGAACACGATTGACTATAAGGTAGCTGTTTACCAGACAAAATAGGTTAATTAAGCGTTAAGGTACAGTGAGGTGACGGTCACTAGCGAGAAAAATATGTTACATCCAGCAGGGACTTCACAGAAGCTTTACGGAATCACGGTTTGCAATTATTCTTTACGGTATTTTCATTGACGCCATTTTCTTCAAGTCCTACTCTCTATTCTTTTTGAAGGTCAGTCTTATGCAGGTTGCATTTATTCTTGATCCCCTTACATCACTTCAGGTAAAGCATGATACCAGTGTTGCTCTGATGTCAGCACTGCAGGTCAGAGGACATGAACTGTACTGTCTCCAGGTCGGAGATCTTTATGCCATTCAGGGGGAGGCTTGGGCTCGGCTCCAGAAAGTGGCTTTGGATCTGAATCGAGATCCCTGGTACGAGATTGAGACGACACTCCAACAGCCTCTCAGTAGCATGCAGGCGGTGTGGATGCGCAAGGATCCGCCTGTGGATGCCGCCTATCTTTACGCCACCCAGCTTCTGGAATTGGTGCCTGAATCCACCACACTTGTATTGAATTCCCCCTCCAGTCTGCGCTCTGCCAACGAAAAGCTCTATGCCCTGCACTTTCCGGATTGGACACCCCGCACCCTGGTAAGCTCAAATCCCCAGATCCTGGCCCAGTTTGTAGAGCGCGAAGGACAGACGGTTCTCAAACCCCTGGCAGGAAAGGGAGGGGAAGGGATCCTATGGGTGAAATGGGGTGATCCGAATTTAAACTCACTGCTGGAGTTGAGCACTCAGGCGGGCAAGATCCCGGTGATGGTTCAGGAGTATCTGCCTGCCGCCCAGAAGGGGGATAAGCGGATCTTGCTTCTGGAAGGAGAACCTCTGGGAGCGGTGAATCGGGTCCCACGACGGGGAGATTTTCGCGGCAATGTGGCGGCAGGGGGCAGCGTCGAATCAACCGTGATCAGCAAGAGGGAGCGGGAACTGTGTGCGGCATTGGCTCCCCGACTACAGGCAGACAACCTCTATTTTGTCGGCATTGATGTCATTGGGGAAAAACTGACTGAGGTGAACGTCACCAGTCCCACTATGCTGCAGGAGATCAGTCAGCTGGAGGGCCGAGATCTGGCCGCTGATGTGGCCATGTGGCTGGAAGCTAAAGTTCAGGCTTTAGGGCTGGCAACTGCTTAGAGGTAGAAGGCTTAACTCTCAAACAGAATCGCCGGTTGCTCCTCTACCCGATCGGCAATCGACTGCACCCGGCGGATCAGCTCAATCAGATAAGAGTAGTCCGGAACTGCTGCATTGGGAATATATCCGGCTGCTTCCGCAATATCAGGTGAAACAGCATTCATGGCCTTCATGATCTGTTCCTGCTTATTCCGTTCCACAGTTGGCCCCAGGAGCACCGCTCCTCCGGGAATGGGACGGCTGGTATGCAGGATCCGCCACCGGGTGGAGGGAAATTCCCGCTGCAATTGCTCAAACTCAGCTTTGGCCAGGGCACCCACATCCACACTCCCTTTGGCAACCCAATCCAGGGTGGAGCGGGGGGTACCCGCAAACCGAATTTCCGCCAGGGTCAAGCCATACAGATCGTAGAGGGGAAGATAGTAGCCTGTTGCTGATCCCACCTGGCCAAGCGCCACAACCCCCCCCTTGAGATCACTTAAAGATTGAGCCGGATGATCTTCGCGGACCACCAACACTGAGCGCGTTTGATTCTGCCCCAAAGTGGGATAAAGGGGGATGTACTGGTGTTGATCAATGGCGATAGCCGCAATCCCTGGAGGGGCAAAAACTAGTGACCACACCTTTTTTCGGATCTGCTCCAGGGCCTGGCGTTCATTAAAGGTGGGTTCCAGCTCCACCACACTTTGGGTGGCCTCCCCCAAAATTTGATTGAAGCGGGCAAATTGCTCAACAGATCTCGTTCCCTGATCAAAGGCAATGAGACCAATGATCATCTTGTCTCGCACTTGTTCCTGTGCAGAAAAACACGCACTCGATCCCAGCAGGAGTGCTGAGGAGTGCACCAAAAATCTTCGCCGCTTAAGCATAGGCTGCTTCATTTCCAGAATGGACCCTTGAGTTTTTGCCTCAATAGGAGGACAAGGGGCCCTGTGATTGAGGATAATTTGACTAGGCTTGTACGGGACTACCCTTTCGATTCCTAGCCTAGTCTTTTTCTGGATCCGGTTGCGTCATGTTTAAGAACCTTAAGTTAAGTAAAAAATTTAATTTACTCCTGCTCATTGTGTTTATCGCAGGGGTTTTGCTCACAGGCAGTGCCTTTGCTGCCATTCTGGCTCAAAATGCCCAGCAACAGGTGGTCAGCAAAGCGTTGATCATGATGGAAACCATGGATTCTGTCCGAAAGTACACCAATGAGCAGGTGAATCCTGAGCTGGCGGAGCGTCTGGAAACCGAATCTGAATTTATCCGTGTTACTGTTCCCGGTTATTCCGCTCGAGAGGTCTTTGAGAACCTGCGTCAGGATCCAGCCTACCGAGAATTCTTTTACAAAGAGGCTACTCTGAACCCCAC
>CAYMOX010000012.1:0-86152 GCA_964392245.1 uncultured bacterium | reverse complement strand
GGAAAGGTCATGAGCACCAAACGCATTCGGAGTCGCCAAGAAACATTCCAGGCTATCATTGTAATATTCTGGATCAAATGATCTGAAGTCAATCCCATTCTCTATTAGTTGTGATTCAATATACTCATGTGCAATAAAGCGTGTGAATTCTTGAAGATTTTGTCCAGTCAAGGAGCCATTAACTGCACTTAGCCATAAACTAGCTACTTCCCCAATAGCAGAGAAACGACCAGTTATAGCTTGAATAGAACCATCGACCAGCACAGGCCTAGTATATACATTAAAGAATATATGCTCACGTACTTGACCTATTACATCTTCAGGAATACCCGTGTTCTCTGATATTCTCTGGATATCGTCAGTAAGGTTTCTTATTTCCTCATAACTGTCTCTCGCTTTCGGGTCTTCATTTTCTAGTTCTGCGATTGAATCTGGATCACATTCACCCACTGGCGGCGTAGGAGGAGGGGTACATTGACCGCCACCCGGATCAGCTTCTGGTTCCAAGAGGGAATCGAGAATCTCATCAATCACTTGTGGATCTGTAGGATCTGGTATCGGAAGTGGATCTCCGGGTCCAGGTAAGCTGTCTACCTCATCCAAATTTACCGGTGTCGCATAAAAGACGATCCCGATCCCTCCAGCCAAAGCAAACGCCGTCACAATGATCGTGCCTACCACTGGCGCAACCGGCGTGGCTACAGCTGCAACTCCAAGAAATGCTCCTGCTGTTACGGTAGTCTCAATAATGATTCTTGTTGGAGACTTTGTCTCAGTTTCAACCTGTAGAGATGTTGATGAAAGACCCTCTGAATTTGGAGCAGATGATGTATCCAGACTAAAAGGAATATTATTTTCTGTTGTTAGATAAGTAACTTTCCCTGCCAAGTTCAGCCAGGAACGCCCACTGACTGTACCTAATAGCTGAGTTCCAGTACTTCCCGAATCGTCAATTTCTACATCCTGGTGCTGTCCAACAGCAGTTGCATACAAACTGATCCCTGCCCCAGGCGCTTCCTGCTCAAACAGGCTGATTACTACATCAGGATGAAGAGCTACTCCCAACACACCACTCATGTTGGAGTTCTCGTCTATCTTTCCAGTCCATTGCCCACCATTGAGTTGTCCCTGATGGACCCACCCTTGCTCTTGATTAAAAGTAACGGTCTCTTGCAGTTGACCCTCAGTGTAAGCTGCCTCAAAACCAGCAAACTTAACAACCTCAAGGTCGGGTGCTAACACCATGATCCCTCTTTCGATGATCATGATGGGTAATGGTATCGGCCCAATTGAGACAAGTATTGTTTGGACCTTTGGAGTTAGGAAATCAAAGCTTTGCCCTTCTCTGTTTTTCCACTGATAGGCCCCTTCTAACTCAACCCTAAAATTAGCAGAGAAAGGAGCGCTGCTAGTCAATGCAAATTGGCTGAGTCCATTCCCAACCATTTTGTCAAAGGCAATAATACCCTCATATTGGGGCTGCCATTCTAAGGAACTTGATTCAGTTACCTTTAGCCCCAAAGGCACAGGCTCTCCAGCCACCTTAAATCGGTTGTCTTGTGGCTCTACATCTGGAATAGTCGGAGTGGTAGGAATATTGATGAGATCAATTCCTTCTGCCTTGGCTCCTAAATCAGCCGGATCAGTTTGGAAACTAAAGGCTCCTGATTCGATAACGTCCCGTGGTAAAGCTCTCTCTACCTGAAAGCTGAGAATACCCTCACCAGCTGCTGCCTTGAGAATGCGCAAAGGCGGTACCGCACCTAGTGCACCCAAAACAACATCACCTTCATAGACTGTGGGCAGCAGTGAACTATCTCTGAGGTCAAGATTACCGGCCAGCAAGTCCAGAGCCAGAACATCCTGCTGAACTTCATCAGGCAAGACCTTAACCCTTCTGGCTACCTGTACATCTTCCGGCGAGACGGTGAAACTCACCCGAGAAGCCTTTCCAGGATCTGTCAACAAAGAAGTCCCTGAGCGTGAATCCAATCCAGCAACAGATCTCACCTGTGCCGTGATCGTCTCCATCACCACCTGATCTGCTCTGTAGGTCAGAGTGGGTCCACGGCCAATTAACTCCCCAGCCTGGTTAAACCACTGGATCTGGTTAGAAATATCGCGTCCCTGATCATTGCCAGCCACTGCTGACAAAACGATCTCCTGCCCCAGAGTCAGAGGAACTCCATCCTGCTCTGCCGCATTGGTGATCACTACCGCGCCTACAGGGATCTCACCAGGATTAAGAGTTGAGGTTGGGAACGGTCGAGGTGTTCGGGAAGGAGCAGGCGCTGGAGGAGATCCAGATGGACTGGGCAATGCCCCTGGAGAAGGAGAACTTCCTGGATTGGCAGTCGGGCTGGATGCAGGGATCTCAGGGGATTGACTGGGTTGAGGTTGTGGGGAGGCATTACCAACGGCAGCTGGATCACTGGTGGGTTGAGCCACGATTTGAGGAGATCCAGCAGGTTGTGGTATGGGAGTTCCTGAAGTTTGGGGACGAGGGACGGGAGTCTGGATCGTTTCCGACTGTGGCTGGATCTGAGCCGTTGGGAGATTGGAGCCACTGCCCCCACAGCTAGTCAGAAAAACCGTACAGCAAAAAAGCAGGCAGCAGATCCAGGCCAGAGGACGTTGAACAGCGATCTCACTCAACCAGGCAATCAGACCCACAGCCACTCCTCAACATTTTGCAACACCAATTCAACGACAGGAGAGAGATCCCTATCGATGAAAGCCGTGATAACTCAATAGAATTGAATGTGCTCAATGTAAGGCTTTCAACGGTGTACGAAAACCGTAGAAATCTCACTAGGCCAGGTAATCATTGTTTCCGTGGTGTTGAGAGACACGCAGTTCAGAAACCGGATCTCACTTGTTTCTCACTACAATTGAACTTGACCTCTCGGTTACCTGATGCTAGATCCCAGCCCCCCCTCAGATCTTGACACCGCATGGAAAGAAGCTCTGGATCTCTATTTCGAGCCTTTCCTGGCCTTCCTTTTCCCAGAAGCTCATGCCGCCATCAACTGGGATCGGTCGGTTGAGTTCCTCGACAAAGAGTTTCAGGACTTGATCCCTGAAGCGGAGATCGGTCGCCGCTATGCTGACAAACTGGTGAAAGCCTGGCTCAACAACGAGGAAGAAGCGTTCATCTTGATCCATGTCGAAGTTCAATCTCAGGAAGAGAGTGGATTTGCCCAGCGGATGTTTGTCTACCACTACCGGATCTTTGACTTTTATCAGAAGCGGGTGGTGAGTCTGGCGGTACTAGGGGATGAGAGAAGTAGCTGGAGACCGGATCGCTACACCTACACCCTGGCGGGATGTGAGCTGAGTCTGAGATTTCCGATTGTGAAATTGGTGGATTTCGAGGATCGGTGGTTAGAGCTGGAGGCCAGTAACAACCTGATGGCCGTTGTGGTCATGGCTCATCTGCGATCCAGAACGACGAAATCAGATGCCCAGAGGCGGAAACAGTGGAAATGGATCCTGACCCGACAGCTTTATGAACGAGGATACAGTCGGGAAGATGTGATCAGGTTATTCAGGGTAATCGATCGGATCTTGACCTTACCCCCTGAACTTAAGCGACAATTTAAGGTAGAGCTAGAGCAATATGAAGCGGAGGCAAAGATGCCATTGATCAGCAGTATCGAAGAACTGGCCAGAGAAGAGGGGATCGAGATCGGTCAACAACAGGGAATCGAGATCGGTCAACAACAGGGAATCGAGATCGGGCGGCGGGAAGAAAAAGAGAAAGTTGCTCGTAATCTTTTGCGTATGGGCATTGCCGTCTCAGCGATCCAGGAGGCAACGGGTCTGACTACTGAGCAAATTGAGAGTTTACAAGAGTAGATCACTTAAGGATGAGACAGCTCCAAGTTCTGCTACTCCCCTCAATAGGCAATATCAAACTTGAGTGCTCCTTGCCAACTCCAAAATGCAGTGCATTACAGATGCACAGTGATATGTTAGATTCTACTCCTGCAGTTATCGATCAAGTCAGTGGATCTTAGTAGCAATTAGGGATGTCTTTGTGGGGAAGCGAGCCAGTAAAGGATTTGGGTATCCACAACCCACTCAGCCTGAGAGTCTTGCCCCCTACGTGCGTACCCTTCCCGACGTGATCACAGCGCTGCTCAAATTGGGTCAGGTGACCTCTGATGATCTTGTTTACGATTTGGGTTGTGGGGATGGACGGGTGGTAATCCAGGCCGCAACCACCTGTGGAGCTCGTGGGTTGGGAGTTGATATAGATCCAGAGCGGATCCGTGAAGCCGCGCAGGCTGCTGAAGAGGCAAAGGTGAGTCATCTGGTTAGCTTCCGTTGTCAGGATCTGCTGACATTAGATCTGAGGCATGCCACCGTTGTCTTTCTCTATCTTCTGCCCTCTACCAATATGAAGCTTCGTCAGAAATTACAGACTGAAATGCGACAGGGAGCCCGCATCCTCACCCATTCTTTCGACTTTGATGATTGGCAACCCACCGCTGTCACAACAGTCTCAGATGTCATCAATACCTACTCGCTTTATCTGTGGAGGATCTAGTGATGTGATCGATTAGCTCCTCTTTCTTTCTCGTTGGATCAATAGTACTGCTACCAATAGTATCTAGCCCCGCTAATCCTTATACCGACTGCTGACCTCGTAGTGTGCGCCACTGTGCTGCCTTCTTATCCATTTCTCTGATAAATCCATCTTTGCCATCCATATATTTGTCTATGTTTTGTGGGTATCTTCTTGCCAACTCGCGCTTTAGCTCACTGTATTTCTGTGCATCTTCAGGATGGGCGAGCATATAATCTCGAAATGCTAGGTGACGTTCTACCTGTGCTGAAGCGATCTCAAAGATATGAATATGATGTGTCCTGACACCTTCATGGTTGTCTTTACGGAAAAATCGACGACCAGGAATACCAAACTCACCCATCACTTTATAACCGAGTGACTCCATTGCTGAATGTTGTCCATCTACTTGAATAATGTCTTTAACTTCAACTAACAGGTCAATGACAGGCTTTGCATAGATATTAGGAATAGCTGTGCTGCCAATATGATGGACAGCAACAACATTTTTGCCCAGCGCATCGGTGACAGACTTAGATTCGACATCAAATAAATCTCGCCACTTTAGATCATGTGGGACAACTTCTACTTTCTTCATCGCTTGAGCCTCTCACAGATAACTGGGAAACGCTGTATTCTCTATCGAGATCTCCCTTCAGTCTACTCCAGCCGGATTGTTATGCTGCTCAACTCATTTTCTCTCAAGCTTCTACAACTTCCTTGATGTTATCGAAAAGTTTGACTTTGTCCGCTAACGCTGATTTTTTTAAAATCCTTTCGTAAAAAGGGTGAAAGGATTCTGGCCTGACAAAAAAGTAGATCTCATCATAAGAATCTAACTTATTGTTAAAATCATCGATGATACTCTCCTCTTCTTGTGGTGTAACAGTATCAGGACTCTTTTCATACCAGACGTGACGATCATCTGATAGATATACTCCATAAAGATCGGATAGAACAGCCCAACATACATTCATTTCTTGACACTTTTTCATGAACTTCTGAATATCATAATTTGTGTATAGCTTATCAGGGGTGACTGCAATACCAGTTCCTTGAAGAGTCGGCTCTTTTTCTTTGGAGCAGTGAGTTAGATACATACGCATAGCTCTTAATCAACCTCAACTTTTAATGGGGGACCTGCCCGATTTTTCCATTGATAGGCTTAGGTCAATCTCATCCTGAAAGCCAGAAAGCCATTTTCAGATTATTCCCTGGCAATCCACTTTAAAAAGTTAGACCTCAACCGCATACAGCCGAGATTTTACAGTCCACCTCCTCAATTGCCCCACGTTATACCCTTCCTGATCTACGCCACTCCCATACCTCACCATCCTCTAAATGAATCACTGAACCTGAAAACTCAAAGCCCAGTTTTTCAAGTATGTGAGTAGACGCATTTTGCTTTGGTAACGTCTGGGCTCTGATACTCGCCACACCATGCTCGATGGCAAGGTCGATCAGGCTTTGCAACATCCTGGTTGCTACCCCTTTCCCTTCATGTTCTGGGAAAGTGAAATATGCGATCTCCACTTCACCAGAGATAGGTGGGGTCTTATAGGCACATGTACCCACAATAACGCCATGTTCTTCGGCCAAATAGCCCACCCATGGCAAGGGTGGCGGCGATTGGGAATACATGGTGATGGTTGATGAGCATAGGTCCTTTAGAAAATCAACGTCTTGAATTTCAGGGCTCGCCATCAGCTCCATCGTTATTGCTCGAAGAATCATTTCAATACCTTATTAATTTGTTTAAATAAGATGATATCTTGTCTCATTCAAAGGATCGGCTCTTGTAAGCGCATCTTAGCAGGATGAGTTGATAAGATATAATAAGTTAACTCACTGGTCGCCAGACTAGCTCGAGTGGTAAGCCTAGCACATTAATAAGTATGTTTGTGAGCGTAATCGGTCACCGTGGGCAGCAGCCATTAGCGTAGGTGAGCGCTCTCAGTTTGATCCAGATAGTCCTGCAACTGCTGATTGTGATCATGGGCCAGATCTAGAGCAGCCGCCTCCTGCAGGCCAAACATTGCTGCCTGGATAATTTCTCCCTGATCCTGAACTGCAATCACCCCCTCCACCTGGGCGACCACTGTGATACACACCGAATGCATGCGGGGATCGCGTTGGGGATGGGAGTAAACCCCTAGCAGTTTCTCGATCCTGACCAGGATCAGCCCTGTTTCTTCCTTGAGTTCCCGTCGCAGCGCTATCTCAATGGTTTCCCCCCAGTCCACCAGTCCGCCAGGTAAAGCCCACTGCCCGGTATCCCGCCGCTGTACCAGGATCACCTGCTCCTCCCCGATGAGTGGGATCAGATTGACCCCTACCAGTGGACGGCGGAAGAGCAGCGACAATCCGGTTCTGAACAACCTGAGGAGTTGAGACATGGAATAGGTGAAAATGGAGAAACACTTGCAGCGATCCTACTCTGCTTCCTCCTTCCCTCAACGGAAGAGCAATTGATTAGAGTGGGAATCTGGATACTTGGAGAGCAGGACCTTGTTGAGCTTAGGTGTAAATATTGATCATGTGGCAACGGTACGGCAGGCACGACGAACCGTAGAACCCGATCCGGTGGCCGCGGCAGTGTTGGCAGAATTGGGAGGGGCGGATGGCATTACGGTTCATCTGCGCGAGGATCGCCGTCATATTCAGGACCGGGATGTTAAACTGCTGCGGCAGACGGTACGTACTCACTTGAATTTAGAAATGGCTGCCACTGAAGAGATGGTTCGTATGGCTCTGGAGATCCAACCTGATTATGTCACCCTGGTGCCGGAACGACGGGAGGAAGTGACCACGGAAGGGGGGCTGAATGTGGTCGGACAGCAGTCTCGCCTGGCAGAAGTGGTGACCCAATTGCAGAAAGCGGATATTCCGGTCAGTTTGTTTATTGATCCTGATCCAAACCAGATCACAGCCGCAGCTTCTACCCATGCCCACTGGATCGAATTGCATACTGGACGCTATGCCGAGGCTCGATCAGAACCGGCGCGGGAGCAGGAATTGCAGCAGCTACGAGACACAACCCAGCAAGCCCAAAAGTTAGGATTAAGGGTAAATGCAGGTCATGGGTTAACGTACTGGAATGTTGCTGCGGTTGCCGCCATCTCAGGGATGGAAGAGCTTAATATTGGTCACAGTATCGTTAGTCGGGCCCTGCTAGTGGGGATGGAGCGGGCCGTGCGGGAGATGAAACAGGCGATGGGGTTGGGGGGATACCCACAATGAATGCGGATTATCGCTCGAATTCTTTTTATGAAGAGCCCCAGCTGGATCTTGCCGAGGTGGAGCGGCTTTTGGATCTTTTACCCGCCAGTCAACGCTCCTCTGTGGAAATCAGTGCGGCCCCAGAGCGGCAGCTGCAGGTGATCCGGGGACAACGGCCTTTCCTCTGGCGGCAGAAGATGCGCATTTTTATTAAGCCCTATGAATGGAAGCAATTTACCCCCAATCAACGGGCCAGCCTGTTTCTCCACAAGGTAGGCTACTACGGTCGTGCCGTCTCCCGGCAACTGGATTTTTACCTTGCGGTTTCAGCCCTAGGAGGTCTGAGCCTGGTGTTTGAGGCCCTGCAACAGGATCCGGTGGGGATCACCGTTTCGGGAGGGTTAAGTGGTCTAGCCCTCTGGCAGTTGCGCCGCGATCAGACGAATGATCGGCGATTACTAGCAGCGGATGCCTACGCGGTCGATCGATTGGTGTTACGCGGAATGCCACGCCTGCAGGCGGTGGAAGCTCTGGGACAGGCTCTCCATGTGGAAGCTCGTCTGGAGGGGCGTTCTGGCAATGAGTTCCTGGATGTGTTGCGTTACCAGAACCTGAAACGGCTGGCCCAGCGCCCGGCTGAAGATATTGTGTTGAGTTAACCCTGCTCTACTTCACCAGGATCATGCCCATGCTGGCTGGATCCAGTCCCTCTGGTAGCCGGGTGCTGATGGTGTAACGAGCTCCCCGCAGTTCTGCGCCTACCACACTGGCCCCCAAAAGATTGGCTCCTGAGAGGTTACAGCCCCGCAGGTTAGCTCCACTTAGGCCGACCCCTCCCAGATTAGCTCCGGTTAAGTTGGCCTGCCGCAGATCGGCACCGCTCAGGTCACTGCCCTTCAGACTCACACCGTTGAGGTTGGCATTGGTCAGATCCGCCCCCATCAGATCCGCTTCCTTGATCTCGGCAAAACTGAGATCGGCCTCCTTGATCACCGCAGACCAGAGATTGGCTCCACTCAGAAAGGCACCGCGCAAATTGCTGCCAGTGAGATTGACCTCCCGTAGCTTGGCTCCCCAGAGTTTGGCATTACTCAGATCCGCGCCTTCCAGACGGCTGTGCTCCATCTGAGCTCCACTCAGGCGCGTTTCCACCAGATTGGCCTGCCGTAGATTGGCTCCATTGAGGTTGGTTTCCCAGAGATTGGCCCCAAAGAGGTTGGCTTTCTCCAGGACGGCATTGCGCAGATCCGCACCCCGCATACGGGCTTCGACGAGTTTAGCAGCCCCCAGCCAGGCTCCCCCCAGCACTGCTCCACTGAGATTAGCGCCTGTCAGATCCACTTCCCCCATACGACAGAGGGAAAGCCGTGCTCCTGCCAAATCCGTGCTGCGCAGATCCGATCCAGTCAGATCCGCTTCACTCAGATTGGCTCCTGCTAAATTGCCCCCGAACAAGTTGCTCTGGCGCAGGTTGGCCCCCCGCAGGTTGGCCCGGCTCAAGTAGGCAGCTAAGAGTTCCGATCCATGCAGATCCACCCCTTCCAGATTGGCTTCCAGCAGGTTGGCCCCATCAAACTTACGTTCACCAGCGGCATACCGTTCCAGCAGCTGATTCACGGTCTGGATCGGTTCTGGGGTCCAGGAGGATGCAGTCATCAGTAACCCTCGAATAGAGGAAGCGGGGTTGGATAGATTCTTCTTGTTACACTACTCCAGCTCAGGTCATCCTGTCTCTGCCAGATCCCAAGTTGGCAGTTCTGTGGGCTTGACAGTTGATATAGGGTTCTGAGGTCTTCCGTAGAGAGGCTCTGGACTTAAAGTTAAGGAGTGGTTAAGATGTGATTGAGAGATACTGATGGGAGTTGAATCATGCAAGGAGTTCAACCAAAGACTCGGTCAGGAGTCATGGCGGATGATGTCCCTCTTACGCTGGGAAGTCAAGCTTACGAAATCCTGTCTCATCAATATCGTCAGCTACAGAACAAACAGCCCAAGGTCATCAATGATCGCAATCCAGAAGATCTGCACCAGATGCGGGTGGCCCTGCGCCGTCTGACCACAGCCCTACAGGTGTTTAAAGCATCACTACAGCTCCCAAAGGCTGCTCGGCGAAAGCAGTTCAAGGCACTTCGTTCTCTGTTGGGCAAGCAGCGGGATCTGGATGTCCTTCTGGAGGATCTGCGCACCAATCTTTATCCCCAGCTACCTGAGTCAGAGCAGAACCTCGTGGATCAAGTCTTACAGAAACTACAGCAGCGGCGGCGCAAGGCCGTTGACCAAACCCGTAAGACTTTGCATCATAAGTTCCCGGAGCTGGAGACCACCTACTCTTCCTGGTTAGATCACCCCACCTTTCGATCTCAGGCTGCGTTTCCATTGCTGTCCACCCTACCAGAACTGCTCACCCCCTTGCTTTCCCATTTGCTGTTGCATCCAGGCTGGTTGCTGACCCCCAAGGATGTGAGCTCTCCCCTCTCTACACAAGTTAGTGAGCTACTGCATGATCTGCGCAAAACTTGTAAGCAGGTGCGCTATCAATGTGAGTTTTTTGGCGAATACTACGGAGAAGCTTTTCAGCTTTGGCTGCAGGAATTAAAAACCCTTCAGGATCAATTAGGGGTTGTTCAGGACATCCAGGTTCTCCAAGGGTTGCTGGATAAATCTCTGCCCCGCAACAGTAAACTGCCCCATCTGCAACACCTGTTGCAACAGCGACAACTGGAGTCTCTCCAAACCTGGCAAGAAATCCAACTCCTTTACTCTGATCCTGAGTACCGTCATGACCTGTACATGGTGATCCTGCATCCTCGGTATGACGACGGCTACATGACCCCTAAACAGCCGGAGAAGGAGTAATTAGGAATATCCATGTTCAGCCAGGAACTCCAGTGAGACAGGTTCCGCTGCGGAGAAAGGAGCAATTCCGATCCGCAGGAACTTCTCCACATATTTGCCCAGCATGTCTGTTTCTACATTGACGTGATCCAGAGGCTGGAGATAGCAGAGATTGGTGGAGTGATAGGTGTGGGGAATCACAGCCACCTGAAACCAGGTCCCCTCCTGCCGCAGTTCAGAGAGGGTCAAGCTTACCCCGTTAATAGCCACACTTCCTTTCTCCACCAGATAGCGTCCAATGTTCTCGGATACACAAAACGTCAAGATCCACGACTGATCCGAAGCTTGCTGGGCCAGAAACTGGCCAACTCCATCAATATGACCGCTGACAAAGTGACCGCCGATCTTGTCTCCCACTCGGAGAGACGCTTCCAGATTGACGCGGCTCCCTGACCTTTGTTTGCCCAGGATGGAGCGATTCAGGGTTTCTGGAGACACATCGGCGCGAAACCCGTCTGGCAGAACCTCAGTCACTGTTAAACAGAGTCCATCCACGGCAATGCTGTCTCCGATCTCGATCCGGGTTCCCCAAGATGGACACTCGATTTGCAACTGGGAAGGAGTGAGCCAGGTCAGAGTTCCCAAGCTCTGGATTAATCCTGTAAACATTGATTTTGCCTGAGTAGCAT
Source organism: uncultured bacterium (assembly GCA_964392245.1). GTDB lineage: Bacteria > Cyanobacteriota > Cyanobacteriia > Thermostichales > Thermostichaceae > JAAUUJ01. The sequence goes on along the minus strand of CAYMOX010000012.1, from coordinate 74,839 downwards.
TAGGTTCGCTGGATACGCATCGAAGCTAACATGGCCTCCAACTGATCCGCTCCGGCATCGATCTGAGCAGGTTGGGTAATGACGACCCGAAACACCATCTGCTCCTGTTCAAAGAACTCCACATGGATTTCCCCCTGACCAAGGCGAGTTTGGGCAGATTCAGGGACCTGAGCCCAGACAAACCCTCCCATCACCAGGGCATTGAGTTTGAGATTGTTATCACCGCGATCCTCTAAACGAATAATATCCGTAGCAATGGTGATGGTGGGAGCCGTGCAGTTGCTCAGACGGTAGTTTTCAAAAAGAGGAGGTAACTTACCAGGTTCTGAGGGCAGATCAACCTTGTTGCGGAAATCCCGCTCCAACAACGCCGCCATACTCTCACACATCACCTGCTCAGCTGCTGAACCCAGTAAACCATTGGGATTCAATGCGTAGGCTGTGGCAATGGCCTCTTGAAATCTGCCCTCGCGGGCTTGTGACTGGGCTTGCTCCAGCTGATTTAAAGCGCTGACCAGTTCAGCAGCCTGAGGAGTCATGGGCTGATTTTCTGGAACCTGGGATAAAAAAGCCATGGCACGACTGAAATCCTGAGCCCGGATATCGTTGGTGGCCTGTTTGAAGATCCATTCCGCCAGCAGGGGTTGCACCGTTGCATGGGCTGGCTGATCACTAGCGATCTCCTGACCCCGAGTGATCGCGGTGATCAGATCTCCCGCAGTAGCAGCATCCAGAGCTAGTTCCAGTTGCCATTGGCTGACCAGCGCTTGAGCGGCTTCATAATCAGGGCTCGTTCCTGGTACTGTTTGACCGATGGTAATGGCACTGAGGAGATCCCCTTCTCCGGCATGGATGCGAGCTTCCTGCAGTTCTGAAGAGGGACGCATCAGCCAGAAGGCCCCCCCCGCACCTGCGATGACCAGAGCACCACCAACCATCAGGCTCCAGCGCTGCCAGGGAGAAAGCTTGACCTGCTGGGAAATGGGGGGTTGTTTGATCGTGGCGGTAGGTTGCACGGTTGCAGAGTTTGCTGCGGTGTCTACACCCTTCTCTGGTTGAACGGTTTGCTCTCTGGGCAGAGAAGCTGGAAGGGGTTGGGTCTCCGGTTTAAACCTGGGTTTGCGGGGAGTAGGCGTGGTGGCCTGCGTGCGATCAGCCCTGGTGATCTGACTAGTGGGTTCTGAACCCGATGCCGAGCCCGCAGGTCCAGAAGGACGTGTAGGGGCTTGAGCCTTGAACACTCGCTCAGAGGACCCATTAGGGGAAGCGTCTGCAGAAGGCGTGGTGGCCTGGTGCCGATCCACCTTGGTGGGATCGTGGTGTAGAAGAGAAACAACATCCTGATCCAGAAGGGCCTGAAGGTCTAGACTCAGCTCCTCAACAGTGGCATAACGATCGGCAGGATCTTTTTGCAGGCAACGGAGAATGATCTGATCCAGCAATGGGGGCAGCGCCTGGCAGATGGACAACTGCCGCAGCGGGGTAGGATCGGTGAAGGCGTGGGCTGTTAACCAGGAGGTGGGGTTGACTCCACGAGTATCCGAGTGCAAACCGAACGGATCGGTGCCACTGAACATCTCATACAGGATAATGCCCAGGGAATAGATGTCTGCACGGCCATCGATATCTTCATCCCCCCGCCATTGTTCGGGAGCAGCATAACGGCAGGTCCCCAGGAAACTGCCCATACTGGTCAGGTTGGTCATGGTCAGCTGTTCATTGCAAATCTTGGCGATTCCAAAATCCAGAAGCTTGACCATTTCCCCCATAATCTCATGGGGAACCAGGAAAACATTATCGGGTTTGAGATCACGGTGGACAACACGAATAAACTCAGCAGTGGTTGCCCCCTCTCGCCAGAGGGTAATCCCCTCATGAGCAACCCGCAACCCAGCACAAATCTGTAAAGCGATGCGAATTCCACGGACCAGTGATAGTTGCCGTTCCTGTCGCAACAAATCCCCCAAGCTTTGGCCACGCAGCAATTCCATGACATAAAAGGGGTAGCCATCCATCACCCCGTGGTCAGTCACCTGCACAATGTGTTCACTGTCAAGGGCTGCTGAAATTGTAATTTCCCGCTCAAATCGCTTGCGCAGATCTTCATGATCGCCCAGATCACTTTTTAACAGTTTCAATGCCACAGTGCGACCCAGGGATAAATCCATGGCCAGATAGACCACCCCCATCCCGCCTCCACCTAGACACCTGTCCAGACGGTAGCGCTGACGATCCCCCACAATCCGGCCCAGCAGTGGATCTGGTTTCACAGCACGTCGTTCGGCATTTGACATGGTTCCCATCCTGCAGGCCAGCAGTTGCAACTCAACACTATGTAAGCAGACAAAGCTTTAGTTTAGCGAACCCTCACCGGAAATCATGTGATTTGTCTCAGTCTCTTGCAGGGAAGGATCACAGTGGGTCTGAGGATGAAACCCATAGCGTTGTCGGATCAGGTAGAGAGGTCGTGCTTTCACCTCCTCAAAAATCCGTCCAATATATTCGCCAATAATGCCGAGGCTGATTAATTGGATCCCCCCCAGAAAGAGAATCATCACCACAAGAGAGGCGTAGCCCGGCACATCCACACCAAAAAGAAGCGTGCGGGTGATCAGGACACAAGCATACACAAACGCCAGCAAAGAGATCACAACCCCGACGTAACTCCAGATACGCAAGGGTAAAGAGCTAAATGAGGTGATTCCCTCCAGGGCCAGATTCCATAACCGCCAGTAGTTCCATTTCGAGTGCCCTTGATAGCGAGGGGAGCGGTCATAGTAAATGGCGACCTGTTGATACCCCACCCAGGCAAAAATGCCTTTCATGAAGCGAGTTCGTTCTCGCATCTGTTTCACCGCAGCCACAACCTGTCGATCCATCAAACGAAAATCCCCGGTATTCCGAGGGATCGGCACGCGGCTCAGGCGATCAATAATCTGATAAAACCAATCAGCAGTCATTCGCTTCAGCCAGCTTTCCCCCTGACGGCTCCGACGAACGGCGTAAACCACATCAAATCCCTCTCGCCATTTGGCCACCATGTCCGGAATCAGTTCGGGGGGATCCTGCAGATCTGCATCAATGGGAATCACTGCATCTCCGGAAGCAGCGTCAATGCCAGCAGAAAGTGCGATCTCTTTGCCAAAGTTGCGGGATAAATCTAAAACTTTAATCATGGGCCAGCGTTGATGATAGCGAATTAACTCGGAGAGGGTTTGATCACGGCTACCATCGTTGACGCAGATGATCTCAAACTGTGTGCCGAGGCTTTCGAGGACAGGCAGCAACCTTTGAAAAAGCACATCAAGGTTGTCCACCTCATTAAAGCAGGGGAGGACAACAGAGATCAGGAGGCGTTCATGGGCTAAGGACATAGAGAACATCTTATCTGACCAGGACAGCACTTCTTGCTGTGGAGATTCATCACCCCTAAAGTTGCGCGAGATCACCTCACATTAGTGAGATTTATTACATGAGACGCGGAAGTAGCTGCCTAGAATCAGTGAGTCGCATTCCTGAACCGGTGATGTCTAGAGAATGTCTGTTTTCCCGCCTCACCTCAGAAGAAATGAGCTCTTTTTCTCAAAACCCCCAGGAGCTGCTCTTATATACAGAGACCCTGCTGTTACAAACCAGTCTGGCGATATCGCTGCTGGCATCCCGGTCATTAACCCCAGCAGAGCTAACTGCCATCTGGGTCCCTAATCAAAACCAGAGTCCAAGAACCTGAATTGGGTCTTCCTAAGGCTGGAACTCAGTTACTTTTCCTCTGGCTCTATGAGTGAAATCCCTGGGTTCATTATGTTATAATTTTTACTGAATGACTATTGCGCCAGGGGATCGAGAAAGATCCCCGTTTTCTATTGGCCAGGAAATCTTGGATGCATGGGGAAGGAGACTTGTTTTTTCTCAGCTTATAATTGCTGAATATTAATGATTGGGTGTTGCTGGTCACGGTGGCGGCTATGGTTTTTTTGCGTAAGTATGTGTTGCCGCTTATGCTGACGGGGGGACTGTTATCTTCTGCGGCACTCATGCAATGGCTGGCGGATCGGAGTCCTTCAGAAGTATTGGTTGTTGAGGATCAGACAAGACGCGAGGCAGGATTCCTTTTTGCTCGGGGTCTCGGCTTAATGGGATACCGCAATCTTGCCGCCTCATGGCTGTGGTTGGATTTTATTCAGTATATGGGGGACACACCAGCCCGAGCCGAGCTGGGCTATGCCCTGGCTGCTGACTATTTAAAGCAAATCACCGATCAGGATCCTTTCTTCTTTCCTGCTTACCTCTATGCCACCTATGCCTTAGCCTTCCAGTCTGCACAGCCAGAAATAGCTGTCGATATTCTGGAAACGGGGACACAGTTCATCACGCCAGAAAATAACCCTAATGCGTTTTCCCTTTACTTCCGCGCTGCAATCATCTACTTCCTGTTTTTAGGGGAGGAGGAGGCGGCCAGAGAGGCTTTCTACAATGCTGCAGACTGGTATGAAGCTGCTGGTCATGGATCGGCTCAGGGTATGCGGGAAGTGGGAGACAATATTATCAATAATCCTTTGAGTAAAAATGTTCGTTTCTCAACCTGGCTCTACGCCTATCGAACTACCTCTGAGGCTGAAACGCGGGAGCTGATCCTGGAGGAGTTGAATCAATTAGGGACTGTCAGGGTTGATCCAGAAACTGGAGAACTGCTTGAGGTGATCCCACCCCAACCGGACCAATCCCAAGAGAATTAATTCCCACAGATCTGCCGTAGTCGCTGCAGGAGACGGTCCATCTCCGGTGGGTAAGGAGCGGTGCACTGAATCTGCCGATCTTGGCGGGGGTGCTGAAAGGTCAGTCGCCAGGCATGCAGAGCCTGTCCCGCTAATCTGACGGGTGTACGTTTGCTCGAGGTGTACTCCGGATCTCCGACTATGGGCCAGCCCATGTGAGCACAGTGAACTCGAATTTGATGGGTGCGTCCTGTATCCAGCCAAAAATGCACCAGTGTAAAGTTGCCCAAACGCTCCATCACCCGCCAGTGGGTCCGCGCCCAGCGACCGCGAGGGGGATCAACCACTGCCATGCGGGTGCGATCTGCGGGATGACGTCCAATCGGAGCCTCAATGCTGCCCATTTCGGTGGCGGGTCGCCCAAAGACAAGTCCCACATACTCCCGTTGAGCTGTTTTGGCCTGGATCTGAGCCTGTAAGTGCTGGAGAGCCATCTCTGTTTTGGCAATTACCATCGCGCCTGTGGTGTTCTTATCAAGCCGATGCACAATTCCGGGCCGCTGTTCTCCCCCAATCCCCTGCAGAGAGGGACAATGGGCGAGGATGGCATGAACCAGGGTTCCCTCCCCATGACCAGGAGCCGGATGCACCACCATTCCCTTGGCTTTATTGATCACGATCAGATCCTCATCCTCGTAGAGAATATCCAGGGGGATGGCTTCAGGTTGCAGATCAACGGGTGTGGCTGCTGGGATAGAAACTTCAACCTGATCTCCGGCTTGTAAAGGGTATTTTTTCTGAGCACAAACAACACCATTGACCCATACCTGTCCCTGTTCGATCAGTCGTTGCGCCTGAGATCGCGAGAGATCAGGGATCTGTTGTGCCACCCAGCGATCCAGTCGTTCTCCTTTGAGACCATCCTTAGTAGGGGAGGTGGGGAAGGGGAGAAGGGCATGAACAGTCGGCATTGCTGGGGTATGGCCAGGACGGCAGGTAAAGACCTGGACTAGAATGTTAGAACTTACGGGACACACAGGAACGTGGCATGATACCCACTGTGATTGAGCAGTCAGCTCGAGGCGAAAGAGCGTTTGATATTTACTCGCGGCTCCTACGGGATCGGATCATCTTTCTGGGGACTCAGGTGGATGACACCATTTCCAACTTGATCGTGGCGCAGATGCTGTATCTGGAATCCGAGGATCCTGAGAAAGACATCTTCCTTTATATCAACTCCCCAGGGGGATCTGTCTACGCGGGCATGGCGATTTATGACACCATGCAGCATATTCAACCGGATGTCTCGACCATCTGCATTGGCCTGGCTGCCAGCATGGGGGCCTTTCTCCTGGCCGGGGGGGCGGCTGGCAAACGGATTGCACTTCCTCACGCACGGATTATGATCCATCAGCCTCTGGGGGGAGCTCAGGGACCGGCGACAGATATTGAAATTCAAGCGAACGAGATTCTCTATATCAAGCGCACCCTGAACGAATTGTTAGCCCATCACACGGGTCAACCCCTGGAACGCATCGAACGGGACACTGATCGGGATCATTTTCTTACCCCTGATCAGGCGCAGGAGTATGGCCTGATTGATCGGGTGATCGTCAAGCGAGCTCAACCCGTTCTGACCTCTGTCTAAATCGCTTCTCATCCGGAATGATCTCCCTGTCCTAGCCTATGCTGACTGCTCCACAGCCCTTTCTGGATCACTTTGATGTCATCGTGGTGGGTGGCGGTCACGCTGGCTGCGAAGCGGCTCTGGCATCGGCTCGGCTCGGATGTCGTACCCTCTTGCTGACCCTGAATCTGGATAAGATTGCCTGGCAGCCCTGCAACCCAGCAGTAGGGGGTCCGGCGAAATCCCAGCTTGTGCACGAAATTGATGCCCTGGGGGGGGAAATTGGTCGGGTTACCGATCAGACGTATCTGCAGAAGCGAGTTCTGAATCGTTCGCGTGGACCTGCCGTCTGGGCCCTACGCGCACAAACGGATAAACGGGAATACGCACGTCAGATGCGGCGGGTTCTGGAAACGCAGGATTCTCTGTATCTACGGGAAGGCACAGTTACTGATCTGGTCCTGGGCAATAACGATGACATTGTGGGAGTGCAAACTCACTTTGGAGTCACGTTTGCCTGCCGCTCCTTGATCCTGACCACAGGAACTTTTTTGGGGGGGCGGATCTGGGTCGGTCGCCATTCTCAGCCTGCTGGACGAGCCGGGGAGTTTGCGGTTGAGGGGCTCACTGAAACGCTACAGACCCTGGGATTTGAGACAGGACGCCTGAAGACTGGAACACCCGCTCGTGTGGATCGCCGCAGTGTGGACTTCACAGGATTAGAACCTCAGCCTGGAGATTCGGATCTACGCTGGTTTAGCTTTGATCCGCAGGCCTGGGTCAAGCGGGAGCAGATGCTCTGCTATCTCACTCGAACTACCCCAGAAACTCACCGCATCATCCGCGAAAATCTGCATCTGACCCCCGTGTATGGAGGTTGGGTGGATGCTAAAGGTCCCCGCTACTGTCCCAGTATTGAAGACAAGATCGTGCGCTTTGCCGACAAGGATAGCCATCAGATCTTTATTGAGCCGGAGGGGCGGGATACCCCAGAGCTTTACATCCAGGGCTTTTCTACCGGGATGCCAGAACCTGTCCAGATCCAGATGCTGCGCTCTCTGCCGGGTCTGGAGTCCTGTGTGATGCTGCGTCCTGCCTATGCGGTGGAATATGACTACTTGCCAGCTACCCAGTGCTACCCCACCTTAATGACCAAACGGGTGGCAGGTCTCTTTTGTGCCGGTCAGATCAATGGCACGACCGGATATGAAGAGGCGGCGGCTCAGGGCCTGATTGCGGGTATCAATGCAGCCTGTTGGGCTCAGGACAAGCCCCTGGTTACGCTCCCCAGGGAGTCCAGTTACATCGGCACCTTGATCGATGATCTCTGCACTAAAGAACTGCATGAACCCTATCGGATGCTGACCAGCCGATCCGAATACCGACTGGTGCTGCGCTCTGATAACGCCGATCAACGGCTGACCCCTCTGGGGTATGAGATGGGCTTGATTACCCCTCAGCGCTGGCAACTGTTTCAGCAAAAACAGGTGTGCATCCAGGCCGAAATTGAGAGACTGGAATCCGAACGGGTGAAGGCCCATGATCCCGCTGGGATTGCCCTCAGTCAGGTGAATGACCAAAAGATCAAAGGATCGGCCACCCTTGCCGAACTGCTGCGGCGCAGTGGCTTGACCTATGCTCACCTTGAGGAACAGGGTCTGGGACGCCCCCACCTCACCCCCTGGGAGAAAGAAGCAGCAGAGATTGCTGTCAAGTACCGAGGCTACATTCAACGGCAGCAGATCCAGATTGATCAAATCAGCCGCCAGTATCACCGCAGTTTACCCTCAGAGCTCAATTACGCCGAGATCACGACCCTCTCTAAAGAAGCTCGTGAAAAACTGGCTGCGATCCAACCCTTAACGCTGGGGCAGGCGGCCAGAATTGGGGGGGTCAGTCCTGCTGATATCAATGCGCTGCTAGTCTATCTGGAAGTACAGTCGCGGCAGCGTGCTCAGGATCGGCCTTCTTCTTCGCGGCCTTGCAGTGCTGTATCGAGTTAGGGCAAACCTGTTCCCCTGTACCGTTCGCACCCTACAATAGCCCTAGGTTGTCAGGGCCAAGGGGCCAGTGCGTTCTTCCTTGAGAAGACGAAAAAATATGTCCCAGGATCGCCGCTCCTGGAATGATGAGGTAATCTGCATTGCATGGCGATGAGTTCTCATGTCCGCACTTGTTAACGAAGGGGCCCAGCCCTACGACATCCTCATTCTCTCCAATGGCCCGGGTGAGCTGACAACCTGGGTAAGGCCTGTTGTTTTGGAACTGCGCCAGCGCATTCCGCAAGCCCGCCTCTCCTTGATGCTCAGCCCTTGCCCTCACTCATCCGGCCAGGAACACCGGATTATTGAAACTTACCTGGATGTGGATCGGGTTCAGGATGTGGATTACTTTTGGGCCTTTCTGCTGACGGGGCAGACGGAAGAAGCCTGGGACTGGGCCCCTCGAGGAGTGGTGATCTTTCTGGGGGGAGACCAATTCTATGCCCTGATTGCGGGGCAGCGGCTGGGGTATCGTGTGGTGGTTTATGCCGAGCATCAGCCGCGCTGGCGGATCTGGATCGATGCTTTTGCTGTGCGGACCGAAGCGATCAAAAAGCAATACGGTCGCCATTTATTGTTTGGACACCGTTGGCAGAGAAAAATGGTGGTGGTCGGGGATCTGATGGTGGATGGCGTGGCCAGTGCCACCTATCTTCCCGGCCTGCCCATTCCGGGTTGGGCCACTTCAGGAACCACCAGCACTCCCACCATGCCTCAGAATCAGGCGAATGGTCCGCTCTTGGGCAACTCCTCCCCACAGGGAATGATGGAAGAATCGACGATCCCTGGAGCCATTCGGCAGGGCATGACCGATGTATTGCTACTCCCCAGGGGCTGGCGACGGCTGACGGAAAAGGGACGAACCCATTTCCAGGTGGGCATTTTACCAGGATCGAAGCCCGCCAAGTTATCTCTGGGGGTTCCCTTGGGGTTGGCCATTGCGGATGAATTGCGCCAACTCATTCCTCAAACCACATTTGTGGTTCCTGTGGCCCCCACGTTAAGTGCACGGCAGCTGGCCAGTTATGCACTCCCCAAGACCAACCCAGATATTGCCTTGGTGACAGGAACTTCGGCAGTTCTGGAACAGACCAATCTGGGGGCTCAGTTCGTCACCCCCTACGGGACGGTGGTGCATCTCTGGACCTCTTTTCCTGCTTACTCGGTTCTGGCCAATTGCGATCTCTGTATTACAACGATTGGTGCCAATACCGCAGAGTTGGCTCGCCTAGGGGTTCCCATGTTGGTCCTGATCCCGCTGAATAAACTGGATGCCATGCGGGCCTGGGATGGGCTCCCTGGATTACTGACACGCCTCCCTCTGGTGGGAAGCAGGTTTGCTCGCTGGATCAACTGGTTTGCCAGTCGCTGGCTGGGATTGCTGGCCTGGCCCAACATCTGGGCAGGAGAAGAAGTTGTGCCCGAACTGCGCGGGGAGTTAAAACCTGTGGACGTCGCCCAGAAGGCCGCTGAATTATTGAAGAATGCTCAAACACGGGAACAGATGCGCGAGCAGTTGCGGGCACTTGGGGGATCTTCCGGTGCAGCTCAAGCCATTGTGGAACTCGTCTCCAGTCAACTGGCCAAAACCACTCCACGTGTGCGCAGGAGACGAAGCAATTGACGCTCTCTCACCAATCGCAAGCGATAGGATCTGAGAGTCCCGTTCTCCTTTAGGCAATCTCGGCAGAGCACGGGAAGGGAGTGGAGGCGGAAGTTTCATGAGCAGGGCTGAATAAGCGCCTTCACCGCTTCAATTCAAGCTGCTGTCTGGAGAGCTGGTGATGTAGCATTCAGAATGGCATCGGCTGTTAACCTCCCTGAGATCGTCGCTCCCTCCATGCTGTCAATGTAGTCCTGGGCGGTGTAGCTGCCAGCTAGAAAGAAATTCGGGATCGGTGTCTGCTGTTGAGGGCGGTAGGGATCCATGCCAGGAGCTTCGCGGTAAAGGGAGTTGGCCAGCTTGACGACATTGAACCAGGTCATATTCAACTTGCGGGAGGAAGGGAAGAGTTGATGTACCTGCTTCAGGACTTTTTGGGCGATCTCTTCGTTAGACATGGGAATAAATGGATCCCCGGGAGTAAGCACACATTGCAATAGAGATCCCTGCCCCTCTTTGTAGTAATCTGCGGGGCTGGTTAGGGCCAGATCAGCAAAACAGGAGAAATCAGCATCGGCTGTGTAGAGTAGATTATCGATTCCCACTGCTGCTTTTTGATCCTTCACGGTTCGTGCAGATCCCAGCTCTGTTACCCAGCCATCAAATCGCAATTGCACGGTTGCCACAGGTACTGAATCCAGCTTGTAAATGTTGTCGAACTGGGGCCAGCGCCGCCAGGATTCTGGGATCAGGCGCTTGATGCCGTCCACCGCTGCTGCACAGACATAGAGATCAGCCGTAATCACTTCGTCGTTATGCATGCGCAACCCAGTCACCTTCTGTGATTCATCCTCACTGATCAGAATCTCACTCACTCCCCGACGGGTATGTAACTGTCCACCCCGCGCTTGGATGTAATTCGATATGGGTTGGATCAGGTACTGGTCTGGAGATCCCTTGAGCATGCGTAGCACTGAGGCATCAGTCTTACTGGCAAACATTTGAAAGATAGTCAGCATACAGCGAGCTGAAATCGCTTCTGTATCAATAAAGCCCAGGGCATAGGCAATTGGGTTCCACATGCGCTTCAGACTCTGTTGCGATCCCCCGTGACTACGGAACCAATCGGCAAAACTGATCCGATCCAGGGAGCGGATCCGGCGCATCGCCCCTTCAAAATTCACCAGGCCTGGCACAATTGGACTCGTTCCGAGCGCAACTGCATTCTGCAACTTATCGCGGATCGAGAGTTGAGCGGTGGTGAAGAAAGCCTTCAGTCCATGAAAAGGAGCCCCCAGTGGAAAGCGAAAATCCAGAGCGGCGACCTGACCCCCCCTGTTGATAAATGTATGGGTATGGTCCTTGAGCAGCAGGGCATCAAAGGCCCCCACCTTGCGCATCAGGATAAACAGCTGCTCGTAATTCCCAAAGAAGACATGCAGGCCCATCTCAATGTGGTTCCCATCCGGATCCTGCCAGCTACCCACTTTTCCTCCCAGAAAAGGACGAGATTCAAAGATCTCAACGCTGTAGCCCGCATCCACCAGATGCACAGCCGTCACCAGTCCCGCCAGACCCCCACCAATGATTGCCACATGCATGGCTGCGACTCCCGATCTACCACGAAGAAATGTAAACCACTCTCATTTTGCGCGAAAAAGACCCGGAGCAGGAAGAAAGCTCTCCCAAATTCCGAGTCAAGGATCTGAGTTGAGGGCAAGGAGGCTTAGCGACCTCGCTGAAGTGCCACTTCTGCCTGAGATAACTGTTCCAGCACTCGATCCGATTGATTGTCACGAAGGGGGCGCTCAGTGCGGTAATTGGAAGCCAGGGTATTGAAGATGGTGCGCAGTGTGGTGAAAGATTGCATTTTGGTATAGCGAGGGCCGTGATAGCGGGCATAAAACCCTTCAATCGCTTCTTTGGCATCCGCCAGGGCAGCAGCCCCTTCTTCTTCAGTCTCAAATTGGTCCAACGACTCTCTCAGCGAGGTAATGACGGCCTGCCCATCAGTTTGATAGTCTCCCGTGAAGGTAATAGCTGGGCTGGACTGGATCGACCCTACCAGGATCAAAACCACCAGTAGGAGTGTGGTGACAATATGGGTAAAGAAAGATTGGATCATGATGACTCACAAACGAGCGGTGTATCTCAAGCATAGGATAATGCCACTCCACCGCAGCTTCGACTTGCGGATTCCCGCCTCTCTCGCTTTGCCAGCCGGAAAACTGTCCTACGCAGATCTCCACCCCTGAAGCAGCCTTCTACACTAAGGTTGAACTCACCCGTATGCAACCTCTCCTGGAGTCAAGATGGCAACCGAAGCGGCGGTCCGAGCTGACTTTTCCCAGATTCGCTATGCCCAGTGCTGGGAAGATGCAGATGTGCTTCTAGAGGGGCTGAATATTCAACCCGGGGACCACTGTCTGGCCATTGCATCAGCGGGGGACAATGCCCTGGCGATGCTTACCCGCGATCCTGCCAGGGTATACGCCATTGATCTCAATCCTGCTCAGCTGGCCTGCTTACAGTTGCGAGTGGCAGCCTACCGAACTCTGCTGTACGAAGAAGTTCTGGAATTGGTTGGGGCGATTCCCAGTCAACAGCGGTTATCTCTCTACCAGCGTTGCCGCTCAGATCTGGCTCCAGAGGCCCGAGGATTTTGGGATCAGCGGCCCCAACAAATTCAAGCCGGTATCGGATCTGCGGGAAAATTTGAACGCTATTTCAACTCGTTTCGCAAATGGTGTCTGCCCCTGATCCATTCCCGGCAGGTGGTGATGCAATTATTACAAGGGGGAGAAGCTGAGATCCGGCATCGCTTCTATCACCAGATCTGGAATAGCTGGCGCTGGCGCACGCTCTTTCGGGTGTTTTTTTCTCGGACTCTCATGGGCAGGCTGGGGCGAGATCCGGCCTTCTTTCAGTACGTGGAGGGCAAGGTCGCAGACCGGATCTACCAGCGGACTCAGCATGCGCTTACGGTTCTTAACCCAGCCGACAATCCCTATCTGCAGTGGATCCTCACAGGACGATATCTCACCGCACTTCCTCTGGCACTGCGGCCTCAGCATTTTCAGAGGATTCGCCAGAACCTGGATCGGTTGGAGTGGCGGCAAAGCAGTCTCGAAGATTTTTTGCAGACCGAATCTCATCTACGGTTCCAGAGGTTCAACCTCAGTGACATTTTTGAATACATGTCCCCCGCCAATTACCAGCACCTGCTGCATCTGATCCTGGAGCGGTCGCTATCAGGAGGACGACTGGTGTACTGGAATATGCTGGTGCCCCGTAGCCGTCCGGAGAGTCTGTCTCATTCCCTGATTCCCCTTAACGATCTGGCCCAAACTCTGCACCAGCAGGACAAAGCTTTTTTCTACAACCGACTGGTGGTGGAGGAAGTGGCATGATCCCGGCCTGGGTGGGCATCGTTGGTGTGACCGCCATTCTGGGAGTAATGATTGGGGGCCTGAAGCTGCTCACTCTGCACTACCAGCTGCATCCGGAGATGGCTCGCAAGCTGCTGCATGTGGGCATGGGGATGGTGATCCTGTCCTTCCCCTGGGTGTTTACCTCCCCCTGGCCTGTGCTCATGCTGGCCGGTCTATCGGCTCTGGCGATGGTGGGGATGCGGCTGCTGAAATTCCTGCGAGAAGGGGTGGGTAGTGTTCTGACAGGGGTGAATCGCATTGGCTGGGGAGAGGTGTACTACCCTCTAGCGGTGGGGATCCTGTTCTGGTGGACGGAGGGCGATCCGCTACGATTCTGTATCCCCATCCTGATCCTGAGTCTGGCGGATGCAGTGGCGGCCCTGGTGGGGGTACGGTACGGTCAGCTCACCTATTCCACCTGTGACAGCCACAAGAGTGTGGAGGGATCGGTGGGCTTTTTGATCGTGGCTTTTTTGAGTGTGCATGTGCCTCTGCTCCTTTTCACTCAGGTGGGGCGGCTGGAAACCCTGCTGATCGCCATGGTGATTGCCCTGCTGGTGATGCTGTTTGAGGGGGTGTCCTGGCAGGGGCTGGATAATCTGTTTATCCCTCTGGGGAGTCATCTGCTGCTCAGCCTCTATTTAGAAAAAACTGTGGAGGCCCTGACCGGACGGTTGCTGGCGACGGTGGTGCTGGTGGTGTTTGCCCTGGCCTGGCGGGGGCGATCCCGACTGGATGATGGGGCGCTGCTGGGGGTGGCCCTGTTTGGCTATGCGGCCTGGATGCTGGGAGGGTGGCCCTGGTTGATCACTCCCTTGAGTTTATTTTTGCTCCATCTCGGGTTCTGGCCTCGTTCTGTCCTGCAGGGGCCTGTGGATACAATTCCCCTGGTTCTGGCCACTGTGATCACTGGAGTGTTCTGGCTGGTGATGTACCACTGGAATCATGATCCGCTGCTGGTGTTTCCCTATGGGCTCAGCTTTGCGGTTCATGTGGCCACCCTCAAGATCTCGGCAATGGCCCGCCAGGATCACCGCCACTTTTCACTGCGGATGATGGGAAGGGAAATTTATCTGGCCTGGGGTCTGGCCTTTTTCCCTCTGCTCCTGATTCGAGGTCTGGCCGGAGAGTCCTGGATCCTGTTAATGCAAGTGGCAGGTGTGGCGCTGATCCTGACTGGTCTTTCAGCGGGACTGTTCTACACACAGGTGAGCTGGCTTTATCAACTGGATCGCTGGCAGGGGTTTCCCACCATCAGCAGGATGCTACTGGCAACACTGGGATCTGTGGGCATGGCTATGGCGCTTCCCTGAGATAGATCTGGCCCGTAGCTCCATCCATCTCCACCCAATCCCCGGTTTGAAGATGATCGAGCAGGTTGGGGACGGCGACAATCGCCGGAATACCCATTTCTCGGGCCACAATGGCCGAATGGGATAGCAAACTTCCCCGTTGCACCAGGATCCCGGCAGCGGCAGGAAATAAAAGAATCCAGCCTGGATCGGTGCGTTCCGCCACCAGGATTTCGCCGGCTTGCAGCGTCGCTCCTCGCGGATCCCTGATGACTCTGACTAGACCCTGGACCCGACCTGGGCAGCAGCCCAATCCCTGCAGGGTGTCTGAGGTGGCGAGATCGGTTGCGGAGGGCGTTGAAGGAGGACTGGCAAGAGGATCCAGGGAAACTGTGCCACGGGTTTGAAACCGATCCGGAGGGGGAGCCTGGATTTGGAAGCGGGTGAACTCCTGCTGACGCACGGCTGCCAGGGCCTTCAGATCGGTGCAGGTGGAGGATCCTTCCACAAATCCCAGGGCTTCTTCCACCTCCAGGTAGAAAATATCGCGCGGATCTGCTAACACTCCATCCATCCCGTAGCGCCGCCCCAGCTCCAGAAACAGGCGACGAACTCGACCAAAGAGGCGGGTGCGTTCAAAACGGAGGTTTTCCCGTTCGCGGATCCGAGCGCGGGTAGTTTGCAACACCCCATGAAAGATCCACCGTTTGAGGGGATTCTTGAGGAGCTGCTGGACCCGATCCTCCGCTTGCTTGCGGATTCGATCTGCATGAGAGGAAGGCTGAGCCTGGATCCGATTGCGCTGGCCTGCCACGGCGATTGAACGGTAGAGAGGTCGGGGATCATCTTCCAGGGTGGGGGACTCCAGTTTTAACTCCTCCAGGCAGCGATCACCGAATCGATTGAGATAGTTGTTAATCTGGGTTTGCAGTTCTGGATACTGAACCAGCGTCGTCTGGATCCCGTTAAGATCCGCCTCAGCAAGAGTTGTTAACAGATCTGGATGTTGAGCGGCCTGGTTTCCCATCTGCTGAATCAGGCGAGCAGGTTCCGTACTGATCATCCCCCCTTCCCCGCATAGCAACTGGTTGGCCAGGGTTCGGTCTGGATCTTGACCCCATGACTGGGTGAGTTTGCCCAAGACCCCAAAAAAGATCATGGCCAGAAAATCATTGATCAGGGGGGCATCCCAGCGGGTGAGTAACTGTTGTTCCAGCAGGCGGTAGGTGGCGACTAGCTGATCACTGCGCATGTCCTTGAGAGGTGGATCGGGAGGCTGGAGTGCTGCATCCAGTCGTTGATAGAAAGCGGCAATCGTCCGGTTGAGGGTGAAATAGTTGCCCAGCAAGCCCAGCAGGGTCCTTCCGAGACGCAACCGATCCCGCCAGGGGTGGGTCCGCACACTGGATTTTAATTCCATTGCGATCTCAGGAGGCAATCCCTCCTTGACCCCCATCATCTGTTCCATAAACCGTTGGTTGCTGCTAAAGCCAGGTAGCAGAGCCAGAACGCGGTACCAGTTGTAGAGGTTGTAGTAGACCCGTCCCCGCACCAGCCCGATCATGTGCCGGAAAACATTGCCCTGATCCGCCACCACATCCAGGGGAACTCCGAGGAGCAGACAAAACTGCCGGTAGACCTCTTCGTAGGCCCGACGGGCAAAGGAAAAGGTGAGGGGAGTGGTGATACCGCTATAGCTCTCGGCAATATTGGAGTTGTCCCAGAGGATCGGCAGACCATCCGGATCGGGAGGGAGGTGGGTGATGGGGCGGGATTGCAGCAGGTAAAGATGCTCCCCTGCATAAGCCCATTCAATGTCTTGAGGGCAGCCAAAGTGGGTGCTGGTTTTTCTAACAAGTGCAGCTACGGCGCGGATCTGCTCATCCTGCAAAGTAACCTGTTTGGCCTGCTCAGGGGAGAGCGGAATCACCTGAATCGGCTGCTGGACAGTAGCCATCGATGCACGGGGCGACAGGACATGGGCCAGTGTTTTTTCTCCCCAATCGCGCTTCAGAATCTGCCCTTCTCGATCCACATGAAACGTATCGCCATCGACTTCCCCATTCACCAGGCTCGATCCCAACCCCCAGACGGAGGAGACCACGGCTATCGAACGTCGACCTGTCATCGGATCTGCAGCAAACGCTACCCCAGCCACCTCTGCAGGGATCAGTTCCTGCACGATCACTGCGGGCACGGGGGGACGAGTATCTAACCCCTGTTGCTGACGGTAGAGCAGGATCCGTTCGCTAAAGCCAGATCGCCAGACCTGCTGAACTGCTGTCATGATCTGAGGCAGACCGATCCCCAGGACACTCTCCAGCTGTCCAGCAAAACTGTGGCTGTGGCCATCTTCATCGCAAGCAGAGGAGCGCACCGCCAGATCAGTTTCCGGTGACCACCCCATAGCCAGGATCGTGGCTTCGATCTCCTTCATCACCACCTGAGAGGGAATCACCTGGGAGACAAGGGTGGCCAGGATCTGGGGATCTTTAGTTTCCTGAAAGGCCTGTCGCTGCGGTTGGGTCAGACTTTGAAAAAATGCTTCAGGTGTAATTACAAACCAGGGGGGAATGGGGAAATCCCTGGACTGCAGCTGAGCCAAGGCAGCCGCTTTACCCCCGACAGTTGCTGCATCGCTGGCCTCGTTAGCCCGTTGGATTATCTTGGGTGTCGTGATAACGGTCATAGGGATCTCCAGATGAGCGGGGCAAGGCCCAGCATGAAATAAAGAACCAGGGTCCAGAGGGCTGAGAGGGATTGCAATTGTTTCCCCTGCTGCGGGGCCTGCTGAGTAAGGAATTGTTGTCCTGATCCCAGAGCGATGAGCCAGATCAATCCCAGACTGATCACCACAGGCCAGAGGAACCGAATCTGAGCGGCGGTGAAAGCGGACAGGATCCATGTCAGGAGCAGCATCCCCCACCAGAGGCCCACGGCTCGCCTGACGCCCCATAGCCGTGAATAGGTTTCTACCCCGTTTTCTTCGTCCCCAGGACTGCGCAGCTTGCGCCCAATCTCAATCACGATGCCGTTGACAAAGCTGGTGGCCAGCAACCACCCCAAACCTGGGGGAGGGGATCCCTGCTGAGGTAACCAGTCAAAGCTGCTGGCATACAGGTGAAGCAGGGGCATGATCCCCATGTGGCTGAGCAGGTAAACCCCAGGATGAGCCTTCAGCCAGTGGGGAATACCAAACTCACAGCTCATCACCCCCAGATAGATCCAGACCCCCAGCAGAAGTCCCAGCAGATGGGGATGCCACCACCAGGCCAGCCCTGCTTCTACCCCCAGACCCAGAACAAAAACACAGGCCAATTCCCGCAAGCTGATCAGTCCCCGGGGAACCGGACGGTAGGGGCGAAATTGGCGATCCTCTTCCAGATCTTTAAATTCATCGGCAATGCGCAACTGCAAAAAAAGCAGCAGGCAACTGACGAAAGCCATCCCCACTGGCAGCAGCAACCGGTGGGGTTCCCCTCGTAACAGTCCGGAATAACTCACCCCCGCAACACTGAAGATCAAGATCAGGGGTCCCTGGACGGCCAGGGGAAAACGTTCCTGCAGGTAGATCCAGCCCCGCTTAAGCATGGTGGTGATCCTGAGTCACTGCTTCAGCCTTGCCACGCGCCAGTCGTTGATGGGCACGGGTAAACTCACCCGCAGCCATCGCCCCTACTAATGAAATTTCTCCCGCCAGGGCCAGTCCCACACATACCTCTGCCAGTGCATTCGCCTGTCCGCTCCCCACCAGATCCAAGATCTGTAGACAGGCTTGTGGAGTGGGCAACCGGGTGCCTCCCCCCACGGTCCCTACCATCAGATTGGGAAGCGTGAGGCTGACGTAGAGATCCTCTCCCTGTTGTTCAAAGCGAGTGAC
Organism: uncultured bacterium; assembly: GCA_964392245.1. Taxonomy (GTDB): domain Bacteria; phylum Cyanobacteriota; class Cyanobacteriia; order Thermostichales; family Thermostichaceae; genus JAAUUJ01. The sequence goes on along the minus strand of CAYMOX010000012.1, from coordinate 56,249 downwards.
CCCCACCGCCGACTCTGCCACACAGGCGGCATCCTGACCGCAGGCAATGTAGAGAGCAGCCAGTCCGTTGGCCAGGTGCCCCTGGATCCCAAAGCTGCCACTCATCACGCCGCCCGTCGCCGCAAATTGATAGTAGTGCAGCATTTCCGCCACAGTGCAGTGCAGCCGCTTCTCGATCAGGCTGGCAGGGATCAGGGCTTCGGCAGTGGCTTTGCGGCCCCGCACCGATTGAAAAGAGCTCCAGCTGGCCTTCTTATCCCCAGACATATTGGCCTCCACATACCAGTGCTGGGGGATCTCGGGCGTGTGCTGCAGAATGTATTGACAGGCGGCCTCTGTGGCAATGGTCACCATGTTCTGACCTGCGGCATCGGCGGTGAAATATTCAAAAATGAGATAAACGTGATTGCCCTCCAGATGGATCTGTAGATTGGTGAGCTTGCCATAGCGAGTGGTGGACTCAGCCACCCTCCGGATTGGTTCCTGGTTCTCGCTGATCCAGTGAATGAACTTCCCCGCCTGCAGCAGAGTGGAAAAGGCAAAGCCCGGGGTACGGGTGACTCCTTCTTTGACCACCGCACAGGTGCAGCCCCCGGCACGGGTCAGGATCTGGGCTCCACGAGTGTAGGAGGCAACCAGTGTGGCTTCTGTGGTGGCCAGGGGCACATAGTAGTTGCCCTGGGCAAAGATGCCGTTGATCCGCAGCGGTCCCGCCAGACCTAGGGGCATCCGCGCCACCCCAATAAAATTCTCGATGTTGTGGGTATAGCAGGCAGCTTCCTCCAGACTGCGTGGATCCAGAAGCTGTTGCTGAACCTCCTCCGTCACCTGCAGCAGTTGCCAGCGTTGCTGGATCGCCGTGGCTGTGATCCTTGAGGGGTGGGCAATGCGAGGGGAAAGAATCTCCTCCGAGGGGAGTAACCGCTGTTCCAGATCCGTAAGAGGATGCTGTTGCAGCAGGCGTTGCAGATACATCTGGACACGGGTGGCATCAGTTGACATGGGTGGGCTCCTTTTCAGGCTGGGAAGGGTGATGGGTGAGCAAATGCCGGAGAGCGGGGTAGTTGATTTTGCCGTTGTGGCGACGATCCACAGGAATGTGGGGTAAGAACAGGATCCGGTCCAGGTGAGCCCAGCTCAGAGTTTCCTGCAGCCGAGATTGCAAATGGCTTCTGGATGGCACGGGATCGGCCTCCACCACCAGCAGTCGCTGATCTCGGTCCTGGATCAGAGCCGTTCTGTGGATTCCCTGGATCTGGATGGCAGCGCTTTCAACCGCAAAGGGATACAGCGTTCCTTTTCGATCCTCCACCCTGGCCCGATCCCGCCCCAGCAACCAGAGGCGTCCGGCCTCATCCAGATAGCCTGCATCCCCGGTGCGGTGCCAGATCTGCTCTCCTACTCGAAATTTGTGCTCCTGATCCCCCTGGCCATCCAGATATCCCTGCAGGACATGTTCCCCACACACCACAATCTCCCCTGGCTGATGCGGGGAAAGACAGAGTTTTTCAAAGGAGTTTGGGGTGAAGGCTGGGACTGGCTGCTCCTCCTGATGAGTAAGAATACGCAGCTGGATCTGGGGTACAGGATATCCGGTTAATAGCCCCTGGCCTGAGCCCATCCGGTTCAGATCCTCTGGCGTGATCTGGGAGTAAGGCATGTGGGCAATGGGTTCTGCCTCTGTAGAACCGTAGAGGGCGGTGATCTCTGCCTGAGGAGCTATCCTGGCTAACTGCTGCAGCAAAGGGGGAAAAACAGGGGATCCGCCGGTGGTGATCTGTTGTAAACTCTCAAGTCGCAGATCCCTGGCCTGACAGTAGGTGATCATCCGTTCCCAGAATGCTGGAGGGGCGGCTGCCCGAGTGGGGAGGCAACGCTGGATCTGAGCCACCACCGCAGCGGGTTGCAAGTTACCAGGACGCTGCAGATCCCCATTAGGGATCAGAGTGGTGACACCAGCGGCCAGATTCGCCAGAGCAAACATGGGCAGAGTGCAGAGATCCCGTTCGCCAGGTTGCAGCTGGATCGCTTCTTTAAGTGCCCTGTACTGGGCCAGAAGACATTCATGACTGCGGATCGCTCCCTTGGGGGTCCCTGTACTGCCGCTGGTGAAGGTGAGTAGCGCCGGAGATTCTCCCTCTACTTTCTGGATGGAATCCCAGGGCTGCAGGTGCCAGGCGTTGGAGAGTCGAGTTGCTCCTGGCACCCCGGGTCCGATCACCATGGCATGAGGGATGGCTCGCAACGTGGCATGGCGCAGGCGCAGGACGTGAGCCTTGAGGGAGCCCACAAACGCCACAGGTTGGATCCGCTGACAGCAGGCTGCAATCTGATCTGCCGGAGCAGCAGGATCGATGAATGTGGCCACCAGCCCCAGTCGGAAACAGGCCAGCAGGATGAGGTAGAGGGAAGAGGACATGGCTTGAAAGATCAACACCTTCTCCCCTGGCTGTATTCCCAGACTTCGAAATAGAGCGGCGACCTGAGCCGATTTCTGATTCAGATCCGCGAAGCTAAGTCTGCACTGCTGCCCCCACCAGATCTCCTCCAGAGCTGCCTCGGATCCGTGCTGGTGGGTCTGTTCAACCAGAAGTTGGGCGATATTCATTGGCCTGCCTCCCAGAGATACAGGGTGTAACGGCGAAAGGGACGTGCCTGTCCTCCCAGAACATTGCGAGAGGCGTTTTTTTCATGCATGAGGGCATGGATCGCCCGTTTCAGTCCCATTTTCCTGGCGGTGTGATGGCAGCGCTGCACCAGCCAATTGCCAAGCCCGGCGTAGGATCGGCCCGGTTTGACGGCCACAGTTTTGATGACGACGGTATCGAGGGGCTCGCCCCACTGAATTTGGGCCAGATCCGGCAGGGCAAAGATAAAACCCACCAGGTTTTCAGCATGGTAGGCCAGCTGGACTAAACGCGGTTCAAGGATGTTGGCAATGGGTTGATAAAGGCTGAGGAATCGTTCCCGCTCCAGCGGCGTGTAAAGAAAGTTGTGAGCAAAAGCTTGCAGACAGAGTTGGTGAATATCTCCCAGATAATCCGACAGGGATCGATCCACCAGATTAAAGATTTCCACCCCCAGCTTGTCCAGGCGTTGCTTGACAGCACACAGGCGAGGATCAACAGTTTCCAGATCCTCTACTAGAGAAGATACGTAATGGGTAAGTGGTTTAAAACCAGCCTGCTGGAAATGCCGTGGCCACTCGGGAGGGTGATCCGGTTCCAGTACAAAGGGAGGGTGATCTCCTCGCTCTGTGATCAGTCGATAGCGAAACCAGGTGGATCCATCCATGGGTCCCACGACCACTGAACATCCACGTTCCTCAAGCTGATGGCAGGCATTTTTCAACAGTTCGGATCCGGCCTCTTCTTCAAGAGCCGCATAATGTCCCAGTACCCCAAGCGTTTGTTCTTGCCAGATCAATCCTGTCGAGGCCCAAAGAGAACAACGGGCGAGTGGCTGATCGTCTTGAATCCATATCAGGTGACTGGTGGGGGCATGCAGTTCAAATTCTGCTTTTGAAAGCAGGGGGAGGTTCTGTTCATAAGACCTTAAAAGATTGGGGAACTGGTCAACAGTCTGGATCTGGAGGATTGACACAGGTCTCGCTCCGCACATGGGAATAGTTCCAGAGTAGGTCTGATCCCCAGTGAGGTTCTGGACCGCATGTGCCAGTGTTTGAACTGCCCACTATCTTCACTGATACACAAATGCCCAACCCTTCTGCGCAGAACATCAGCCCTGGACATACCAGCAAAAGGAACCAAAAATGCGTTGCTCCTTCAATGAGTACAGGAGGTGTATGTTGCCATCCAATATCCCGAAGCGTTGTACATCAAGGAAAAGATACTGTCCTGTCTTACGGGCGGCAGTCACCCTGGTCCTGGGTAGATCAGTCGATTCCGCCCCCAGATCGTAATGATGTTCCACATAATGCTTAGCATTTGTGAGAATGAGTGGATCCAATTGGGCAACGTATGCCTCATCTGCGGGATCAGGTGGCGCAATGTTCTCCAGTAAAGATCTGTCCGCAGATGGCAACTGGGCGTAAAGTGCTGAAGTAGGGTCCCAATAGCGACCGTTGGGGGATGATGAAGTGCTCATTTGATCAGAACGCTCCTGTGCAGACGACAATCGATGACTGTCAGATGCGCCGCAAGAACTTGTGCTGAAAGCGATGGCAAGGGGAAAATACAACCCGCAACAATAAGTCCCCTATGCTTTTTGCTCTTTTAAGAGGGCAACTCGCTAGCTTGTAAGAAGAAACTTAAGAACAACTTTACCAGGTTGGCCCGCCGATCTTCTGCAATGCTATGTTAACCATCTCCCTTGCACTTCATTTTTGATTTGGCACTCCGTGTCAGGCCCTCCGATAATAAGTTGTGGCAATGGAACGAGAATAACTGCCACTGATCATTAAGCCTGCTGGGGTACAGAGACACAGTTTCGCCCCTGTTGCTTGGAGCGATAGACCATATTATCTGCTTGTTGCAGCAAGTCTGAAGGCATGGTCATCTCTGGCTGCAGGGTGGCCACCCCAATGCTAATGGTGACCGGAATCAACTGATCCTTGTACTGAATCTGAGTTGAGGCCACAGTAGCTCGAATCGTTTCTGCCAGAGTCACGGCTCGCTCAAGGGGGGATTGCTCCATCAAGATACAGAATTCTTCCCCTCCGTACCGACCCAGAGAATCCTGTGGCTCCAGTAGCGACTTAATCAGATCGCTGATGGCTCGCAGGACGTAATCACCCGCATCATGACCGTACTGATCATTCACAGCCTTAAAATGGTCGAGATCCAGAAACAGGAGCGAGAGGGGAAGGGATTTTTTCCGGGCCATCGTAAATTCATCTCCTAGCTTGACCAGGAAGTACTCTCGCCGCAGGATCTCCAACTGCCGATCCTGAATTGCCATGCCGTAAACAGCTTCAAACAGCGACTGATCAATAGTGCCGCGGGAGTAGTAGCGCAGGCGAGCTGAACCCAGGCGTAACACATCCCCATGCCGTAAAAGGTGCTGCTGCTCAATCCGTTGCATATTCACATAGGTATGATTGGAGCTGCCCAGATCCGTGATTAAAACCTGATCATTGCGGTAATCAATGCGACAGTGCTGTCGGGAGACGCTGGGATCATCGATCCAAATATGCACCCGATCCCGTTGTCGCCCCACAATCGTCACAGGCTGGGTCAGTTCATATTTTTTGCAGTTGGGCTTTTCGGTTGTGTAGACCACCAGAATGGGGCAACTGAAGGTGCGTTCCAGTTCAGAGTTCGTCGTAAAGTGCTGAACCTCTAGCGTGGTTCTTTCATCATTGTTCATGCCAGGCCATCCTGATTGCCTACACCTTAGTAAACCCGCAGCAGCAGGGTATCGTAAAGCTCCCAGGGCTCTGCTGACCAATTCTCTGCGCATTTTCACCTTTGTTACAATTGTTTGCATCTAGCGCCAATGAGATCAATCAGGTTATGGACACGGTTGCACAGCATTCTTTACAGGCTCTCCCGTCTCAGACCTGGGTCTGGCGAGGGTTTCCGATTCGTTACCTGCAGATGGGGTCAGAAGGCCCTGCCGTGCTACTGATCCATGGGTTTGGAGCCTCCAGTGCCCACTGGCTCAAGTCGCTACCCCAGCTCGCTTCCCAGGCCCGAGTGTATGCCATTGATCTCCTGGGTTTTGGGGCCTCGGCCAAGCCCTGTCCTGGATCTGAGGTGAACTATACCTTTGAGACCTGGGGGGATCAGGTGGCGGCCTTTTGCCGAGAAGTGATTGGAACGTCGGTGTTTCTGGTGGGGAATTCTATTGGTTGTATCGTGGCCCTGCAAACTGCGGTTCAGGATCCAGAATGGGTCCGGGGGGTGGCCATGCTCAACTGTTCTTTGCGGCTTCTGCACGAACGCAAACGGATCACGTTGCCCTGGTATCGCCGTTGGTCAGCGCCGGTGATGCAAAAACTGCTGAGTGTGAAGCCTTTAGGCCATCTTTTCTTTCGCCAATTGGCTCGCCCCCATGTGATCCGAAACATTCTTCTGGAGGCCTATGGGGAAAAACAGGCGGTTACGGATGAACTGGTGCAGTTGCTGTTAACTCCGGCTCTGGATACGGGCGCAGCGGATGTGTTTCTGGCTTTTGTGGGCTACTCGCAGGGGCCTTTGCCTGAGGATCTGCTCCCACAGGTGCGCTGTCCGGTGCTGGTGGCCTGGGGTGAAGCGGATCCCTGGGAGCCCGTGAATCTGGGGGAAGCGCTGGCTGCCTACCCATCGGTGGAGCGGTTTGTCCGTATTGAAGGTGCCGGACATTGCCCTCAGGATGAAAAGCCAGAAGCAGTGGTGGCCCTGCTGCATGAGTGGCTGGATCAACATACTTCTGTGCCTACCACCCATTGATCGTCTGATTCCCTAGTGCCGCGCCTGCCGATTGATCAGGTCAGAGATCGTGCGCACTTCCTGGGCTAGCAGCTGCACATACTCATGAATTTCGTCACCCTCGAGAACGGGTAGCAGAGCCGTGATCCCCTGAATATTGTTCAGGTACTGTCGCAACTCCTGAATCATCAACTTACAGGGTTGGTTTTCCTGATGGAGGCGGTGGGGTGTAGTTGGGAACTCCGGTGTTGGTGTTGGCAAAGGATGAGACTCCGCGGAAGGCTGTTGGTTCTGCAATGGATCCATGTGGCATATCTCGATCACCCACTCTCAACGTAGCAATTGTTACTTTTTGTGGATATCTCCGATCGGCGCATCTTCTCTACGCAAAAACTCGGATTAGCCATGTATTCGTTCGTGTTTCCCGTGAATCGCTCAGGATCAGGGAGGTTCTCAAAAGGAGATTGCGGTAGAGTACCCTCTCCTGCCGCAGGATCGATCTTCTCTCATGCACTTAGGCTCTAATCCGGAAATGAATGGATCAGCTGTCAGCATAAGTGCTGATTGAGTCCTGAAGAATGGCTCAACATGAGGGGGGTTGATCGCTGCTTAACTTTCAGACTTGTTCAGACAAATGGCCTATAGATCCAGAAGCTTAGCTTTGTTACGTTGAATTTGTGGGCGAAATCAATCAAGTTCTTCAACAAAGTTGAGCCCAGGTTGTTTCCAATTTGTTCGTAGTTTCAATTATTACCGAGGACTAACATGAAAAAATCAACTCAGCTGATTGCCACTGCCATGGTTGCTGCTGGCACCTGGATGTCTACCCATGTCTCTGCAGAGGCTGAAACCCTCTTCTGGAATGGGGAAAACGGTGGCTACTGTGTAATTGAAGTGAGCAATGCTGGTCTCATGACCCCCAACGCCGATCTGTCTGCCCTGTCTTCCCAAAACAGTGGTGGCAATGCAGTAAGCTTTGTGGTGACCACCAACGATGCTTCTACCCTGGATGATCAGTTCCCCAATGAGCTGGCTGTATTTCCTGAAGGATTTAACCCCAGCAATGCGGTGATGACCGGTGAACTGGGCCTGAATGGAGCGACCTCCGCCTCCAATGCCCAGCAACAGGCCACCACACTGAACGTGGGTGCGACCACTGGCCTCTACCACATGAGCCTGGAAACCAGCGATGGTACCCCTCTGCAGGCTGGTGCTTACCAGGTGAAAAAAGAGATTACCTGCACCCCCGTCTTGGAGAGCACTGTTGCTCAAGGATCTGGATCCAGCTCTGATGCTGGCCCTAGCGACCAAGCTCCTGAGCCCTTTCAGTCTCCCCTTCCTTAGGAAGAGTCTGAGCTGAGGTACCGATGAATTTCTGAAGGGGGATCAGGTGAACAAAAGGTCTGTTAGCTGAAGTTCCCTGAATAGTTGGTGAGATTGATCCAGGCAGTCAACCACCTGCCCCCCTTCTTATTCATTGGTTAATTGGATGAATTTGCAATAGTCAACATTGATTTCTTCTGCATTCTCTTGGAGTAACCATGAAGATTCCTGCGCTGATTGGATTTACGGCATTGACCCTCCTGTCTCCTTTACAGCCTCCGGGTCAGGCTCAGGGGCTCTCACCCATGGAGTTATCCGCGAGTGGAACCCAGAGCACCCACCGCTTCTCTTTGAACGTGATGAATCCAGATGCTAACCGCACTGCTTTTGAAATGGAAGCCTGGCGCATTGATCCGCAAACGGGGGAACGCACCGAATTGATCCAGGGCACCGAGTACAACCCCCGTGAATTTTGGGTGGCAGGCAATGGTGGTTCCAAGCGCGTGTTCGTTTCTGTCCCAAATCCTGGAGAACCTTACAAGCTATGTACATTCCGCAAACAGCGTACCGAATTCTTACGCTTGGGTGTTTGTGCCTTGGTGTCCATGCCCTAGCTTTTCCGGTGCAAGCCAATCCCAGGAGCGGAGCCAATAAGCTCTCGGGGTACAGCTTCTCGATCGAAACCTCGAATGGAGCGATCTGCCGCTATGCCCAGAGCGAGCAGCCTGTTCTGGATGTTTCCACCGGAGCTGACAGTGCGGAGGGGAATGGGGCATACGTAGCCCTGTCCCTCTCCATTCCTCTCACCAAGGGGAAACTGGATACCAACTGGTGTGAAGAACTGGCAGAACAGGAGCAACAACGGGGTCTACTGGATCGGGTAGTCGCTCTTAACGATATGGGGCTGCTGTCGGAAGCGGAGCTCAAGTACTGGAAAGAGCAACTTCTGGCCATCCCTGAGGATGTGGTCCTAGAGGAGGACTTCACCTTTGAGGAAGACTTTGAGGAGATTGCCGATCCTGTCTCCTGCATTGGCGAGTGCTAGCCAGCAAATGAAACCTCAGGGACGAGAGCATCCCATTAGATGGGTAAAAGCATGAGAGTACCCATAATCTACAAGAAATTAACCTATATGACGGGGAAGGTGGTTTTGGGCATACACGTTTAGTCTCAGTGTCTGTACTTTGGATTACTAAGTGTTCCTTGAAAATCGACTACGAAAGTGAGTAACAATGCTACTCAGTAAGAACGAGCCTATCGACCTGAGCCCTCTTGTTCTCAAGAGTGATGCCTTCAAACGTGGTGATCTGGTCTTTCCTTTGCAGGAGGATTACCATAACCGTCCTGGGTATGTGTTGGGTGCTGGTTTGGCCAAAGGCAGCCTGGCGATCCAGTTTGATCACAATATCGAATCTGTTTTTGCCTGCTGGCTGACCTATCCAAGCAAGCCAGAATTCTGGTCAGCGTCTCAGCTATCTTACTATTGGAAAAATCTGATCCCTCAGCTGGGGAAAAACTGGCTTGGTCAGGTCCAATTGCGAGATGCAATTCTGGGGGAATGGAGGCGTGAACGTCCTGATAAAGGTAACTTACCCTCACCACCTCCGCGAACCGGTGGAGTTTACATCTCCGATCCAGATGCATTTAGAAAGTTGCAGCAGATCGAAGGACAAGATTTTATTGCAAAAATTAATGAGGACTTTGCTCCCATCCTTGCCCATCTAACTGAACGTCAACCCTTGACAAGTTTACATGGGATGACGATCTATGGCCGAGCGGGACAAAATCGTTACCCAGTCTATCCGGATGGGGAAATTCGGATCATGACCTCCAAAGACACAGGCTCTGGAAAATTATCCACGGAGCGAGCCTTAAAACTTGGCTTCCGTCTGGCTTGAAATCCTGCACCTGATGCTGGAAAACCGGGTTTCATTTCAGTTACCCAACACTCCCGCCACCCACCCCAAAGCTAGGCTGGTCATGCTGGTGACTGCTGTGATCAGAGAGGCTCGAATCGGTGTCGTCTGCTTCCGGATCCGCAGCCCTAATTCTCCCCATCCCACCAGGTTAAAAGAAACGACCATGGCTATGGCGTACTCACTGATCAATGAGCTTGCGCCCGGGATCTGAAGAAGGAAAAGGATCCAGACACCTGCCAGAGCAATCCACATAACGGATCGCTGGAAGAAACCGATAAGGCCAGCATAAATACAGGCGAGGAGCAGCCCCAGAACTCCAGTAAAGGGAGAAAGCCCAGGGAGAGCAAAAAAGATTCCGGTCAAAAATCCCCAGATAATATTGAAAATGATCAGAGCCCATTCGCGTCGCAGAAAGTGGAGAAGCGGGTGGGGGGAGGAAGTCATCAGGGCTCCCATTCAAGGAGTAGGGCAAAAGAATGTCTATCATTATATGGATCTACCTCTGATTCTCCTGAAGTTTTCCACCTCTGGGGCTCTATTGACCAGCGGCAAAGATCTGGTCTGGCGTGAGTTGGAGATTGGGAAAGAGGGGAGAAGCAATCGGATCGCTGGCCCTGAACAGGTGTTTTTGATATCGATCATTGTCCAGGGTACAGAGAGTTAGAGTAGGTTGTTTAGGAGTCCCTATGTAGTCTCGCCCCCCCAGTCCCAAGTAATCTACGATCCAGTATTCGGGAACCCCAAAGAGGGCATAGTCTTCGGTCTTTCGGGCATAGTCGTTCTGCCAATTAATGCTGACCACTTCGACGATCAGCTTGACGGAATCTCCTCGACAGATTACAGGTTCCTCTTGCCAGAGGGGTTCTTGAGAGAGTTGAGTTTGGTCGAGCATGATCAGGTCGGGACGGAAAGCGGTTTCTGTGCCTAACATCTTGAGGAGACACCGATCGGGGATCAGGTAGGGAAGTTGTTGCAGGTCAATAGCTGTATTGAGTTTGCGACCGATCAGGGCAGCTACTTGTTCATGAAGTCCTGTGGGTTCCAAATCGAACAATTCTCCATCAATGAGTTCGTACTGGGGGAGATCCCCGTATTGATCGAGGAATGTGCGGACAGTGAGGGTCTGAGGTTTAAGTTGAACCATGATGGATCAGGGGCTGGTAGCTGGCTCCATGCTAGTCGAACAGACTATAAGGTTGGTTGATGATCAAGTCCCAATGGAATCGAAGACACTGGATTCCCAAGGTGATTTGATTATAGAAAGTGTTAACCGATCTGAAAAATAAAAATCTAGCAGTGGAAGACAGAACCAGACCATGTGAATATCCCCATGTTGATTACTGATTATCCCTGCTAGACAGACTCAACGTATATCAGACCGAGATTCTCTGGTGCTTGAACTTAGCCCAGATCCAGATTCACGACAGGACCACCATCCTCAGCGGCCAAGAGTAGGGGAAAGTTGTGGGCATTGGGAGCATGCATCACCTGGATGCCTAGATCGGCACGGTTAATTAGATCCGCCTCGGTGGGGATCATATGTCCCTGACTGTCCAGGAGAGACTGATTGAAATTCAAGCCATTCAGGTTAAAGGCAATTGCACCCAACCCGATCGCTGCACCCCAGATGGCCACCGTGGGAAACGCGGCCAGGAGAAAGTGAACCGCACGACTATTTTCCCAGCCAGCTCCTCGCCAGAGGAGACGCCCCAGATAGCCATAGTGCCCGGCGGTAAAGTGATAGGTGACCTCCTCCTGCCCCAGATCATAGGCCGCATTGGTGGATTCCAGCTCAGAGGTTTCCCGCAATAGAGTGGACGTAACCAGCGATCCATGCAGAGAAGCAAGCAGTGCACCCCCCAGCACTCCAGCGACCCCCAACCAGCTGGCAGGGTGCATGAGCATATTGTGATCCGCCTGTACTGCCAGCATGAAGTGGAATGTTCCGGCAATGCCCAGAGGTAACCCTTCCGAAAAACTTCCCTGACCAATGGGGTAAACCAGCAGAACTGCTGTTGCTGCTGCTGCTGGAGCCGAAAATGCCACAGCGATCCAGGGACGCATGCCCATGCGGTAACTCAACTCCCACAAGCGGCCCAGGTAGGCCCAGATCCCGATAAGAAAATGCAGCACGATCAGCTGATAAGGCCCACCGTTGTAAAGCCATTCATCAATAGAGCTGGCTTCCCAAATGGGATAAAAGTGCAACCCTACCGCCGCAGAAGTGGGAACCACCGCCGCTGAGATCAGGTTATTTCCACTCAGTAGCGATCCCATGACAGGTTCACGGATCCCGTCCATATCTACGGGAGGAGCCGCAATAAAGGCAAGGATAAATACCGTGGCAGCAGTTAGCAGCGTCGGGATCATCAACACTCCAAACCAGCCCACGTAAAGACGATTGTTGGTACTGACAACCCAGCGGCAGAAGGACTCCCACATCAGAGGGATGTTAATTGCCACCGATCGACGAGTGATAAGACTCATGGATAACACCTCCAAAAAGATCGCGTTTCTTCAGTGCAGATCTGTTGGGTTATGGCTAATCAGTCAGCCAGCCTGTAGTCCGCAGATCAGTTGGGACATAGGCAATGCAATGCAAACTTGCTCTCTCAAGGTCCTAGTGGAAGTCACCAGCCTGAACAACCATGATGGCTCCAGCCAGGAGGAGATCAGAGAATGCAGGCCAACTCATCAGCTTACTTTGAGCCTAGCATGATCAACCTGGCTACTTCGTTAACTTATTTTATTGCTATCTAGTGTTTTAGTCTGTCTGCTTCTGGCTAGATCAGGATCGACAAGAATCCACTGTTAAGCAGTATTTTCTCCGATAGTGGATTCCATCATAGGGGAATAAGATTGGAGAACCTTCTTTTCGATTGATCAGGACAGTTGTTTATGCCGAGTGTTGTTGATGAACTACCCCAACGTCTGCGGCAATTGCGCTTGGAGGCAGGTTTAACCATTGAGGGACTGGCATCTTTATCGGGTGTAAGTCGCTCCATGATCTCCAAAATCGAGCGGGGGGAAGCGAACCCTACGGCCAGCATTCTGGCCCAACTGTCGGAGGGACTGAACATGACCATTTCGTTTCTACTGGGCGAGCAAACCCAACAGAAGATTGTCCTGATCCGTCAGGAAGAACAACTGTTGTTTCGAGATCCTGAAACCGGAGTTGAGCGTCGGTCTCTGGGGCCTCATGCTGTGGGTAGAACCATCGACTTTGTCTCCTACCGGATTCCACCTGGCCAGAAAGCCGGACCCTTTGTGCCTCACCCACCAGGCGTGATGGAATATATTGCCGTAACGCAAGGAGGATTGATTGCCAAGCTGGGGAGCCAGCAGCTCACCCTCAAGTGTGGCGATAGCCTCTTTTATGGTGCTGATCTAACCCACTCCTACCTGAATCCTTATGATCAGATCTGCGAGTTCATCCTTGTGATCAGTGAAACTGGATCGCGGTCCCAATAGATTCTGAGGCGAATTTAATGTAAGTCACGCAGATCTACTCATTTACTCCTGTCGCTTCTCCACTATAGTGGAAGCATGGATTGAGCCGTGGAAGCTTCAGATCATTTCAGGTTTCACCTCATTTACTGGCATCTGGGGCATGACTCTTGAATATTTCGCAACTCAGGATAGCGGGTCGATCCATCCCAAACTGTTGAATCGTTTTTTCTTCAGGAGAACTTTCATGCCCACCCCCGTTAAAACCCACGGAGCGCACCATATTGGCTTAACCGTGCCCGATCTGGATACAACTCGCACCTTTTTTACCGATGTTTTTGGGCTAAAGCAGGTGGGAGAAGTGCCCAGTTACCCGGCGGTATTTCTCTCGGATGGCACCGTGTTGATTACTCTCTGGCAGGCCACGGATCCCGCAACTGCAGTCCCTTTTGATCGTAAAAAAGTGATCGGCTTGCATCATTTTGCCCTCAAGGTTGAAAATGTTGATGTCCTGCACCAGTTGCACGAAACCCTGAAAACTACCCCAGGTGTAGAAATTGAATTTGCTCCAGAACCTCTGGGCGGTGGACCCACTCACCATATGATGTTTTATATCCCAGGCGGCATTCGGATGGAATGTATTGCCTCTGGATCCTAGATCTGGAATACAGCTCCGAGAGGGGATTGAGGTGAGTTGGTTCCCTTTTCATCTCTTCCCCCGTTCTAGAATTTGTTCCGATGAAGTAGAGGTTCAATATGGATGGCTGGACCCAAGAAGGATCACCGTTTCATGAAGGGGAAAAGGCGGTACAGACACGGTTGGGTTTACGGGATCGTGTAGAACAACTGGGACGCCGCGTTATCCGTGAGTTTATGCCCGACCAGCATCGCCGGTTTTATGAGAGTCTCTCCTTTCTCCTCTTAGGATCTGTGGATGAAGGAAACCGACCCTGGGCTTCCATATTAGTGGGCAATTTTGGTTTTATTTCTTCACCGGATGATCGCACCCTAAGAATTCAGGCCCATCCTTTACCAGGCGATCCTCTAAGCTCAACGTTGAAGGTAGGAGTGGATCTGGGACTTCTAGGAATAGAGCCAGCCACTCGACGCCGCAATCGCATGAATGGGGTGGTTAGGGCACTGGATCCGGATGGATTAACGATTCAGGTGAAGCAGGCCTTTGGCAATTGCCCCCAGTACATTCAAAAGCGTCGCATCCTTGTTCAGTCAAGGTCAGAGACTCCTCCAAATGCTCAACCCCAGCCCCTTGATCACCTCACTTCAGAAATGCAGGATCGGATCCGGGCGGCAGATACTCTGTTTGTGGCCAGCCACTACTCCAGCAGTAGCCAGGATGTCACGCATGGGGTCGATGTCTCTCATCGGGGTGGTAAACCTGGTTTTGTGCGGATTGATGATCAACGCACTCTCACTTTCCCCGACTTTGCTGGCAATTTGCACTTCAACACGGTTGGGAACCTGATGTTAGATCCGGGCATTGGGGTGCTGTTCCCCGACTTTACCACCGGAGATGTGGTGACCCTGACTGGACGAGCCGAGATCATCTGGGATGGAGATGAGGTAAGCAATTTTGAAGGGGCCGAACGGTTGTTTCGCATCCACGTCAGCGAAGCTCTATTGTTAAAACAAGTCTTGCCATTCCAGGCAACTTTTGAGGAGTATTCCCCCAGTTTGAACAGCACAGGCAGCTGGGAAGAAACTGCCGCCCGGATCAGAGTTCAACATTAAATGATAACTACCGAACCCTTCGAGTAGTGCAGATTGAAGATGAGAGCAAAACGATCCGTCTTTTTATCTACAACCTGAGGATCCTCACCCAAGTGGTAGGAACTCCCTCCCCTTTCTTACCACTCCCTCTAGAACGAACTGTATGCACCCTCTCGCTCTGATATAGACCCCTCAGATTTTCCTACCACTCTAACCCTCAACCATCATTACCCCCGAGAACCCACTTCCTATTGTCAATAAGCGCAGGGGGGCATGGATCTCTGAAAACTATAAAACCCGCTCAGGAAGAGGGCTGCAGGAATATGGGCGGTACAAGATTCGAACTTGTGACCCCTTCCGTGTGAAGGAAGTGCGCTACCACTGTGCTAACCGCCCAAGAATGATTAGATAAGTACGTTAACATAAAACCTGATCCAAGCGCATCTATTTACAGAACAGTAGAATGGCAACATGACTTGGTGTAAGAGTGATTACCGGATTCCACCTGTAGCTGTTCTAGTCAGGATTCCCCGGGCATGACCGCTGTTTCTATTACCGAAGCTGCCATCGACCTCCTGCTGGAACTCGCAGAGCGGGGGGATATCGATCCCTGGGATGTGGAGGTGATTGAGGTCATTGATCGCTTCCTGACCCAGCTTGCTCCGCGCGCGACAACCCAAGATCTCACTGAGTCAGGACAGGCTTTTCTCTATGCAGCAATGCTGGTGTACCTCAAAGCCATGGCTTTATCAGTACCAACAGAAGATGAATCAGATTCGGAGGAAGATTTACAACCAGATGATGAGGCTCAAATCGCATGGCCCCCTCGACAACTGGATCAGGTGTTGCAGACAAGGGCTGTACCCCGGTTAGCTCGAACCCGACCGATTACCTTAAAGGAATTAATTGAACATCTTCAGGATCTGGAAACTTTATTGCAGCAGCGTCCGGAAGCAGAACCCAAACCTGCCAAAAAGCGCTTATCTCGCAAGCAAGCTTTAGATGCAATCACGGAACTGGCTCATCCCGAGAACTTGTTAGAAACGACTGCTGAGCTAGAGTCTATCCTGGCTCAACTCTGGCAGCAGGGGATCTCAGGGGTAGCGTTTGAAGATCTGCTGATTCGCATCAACGGCGATCCAATCCCCGAAGATGAACATGACACCAAGGCGCATCGAATTCAGATCTTTTGGTCCCTGCTTCTTATGGCCTCTCGTTCTCAGGTGGAGTTGCACCAAGAGGAGTTTTATCAAGATCTGCACATTACTCCCTATTGCCCAGCAGTGCCCCAGCCTGAACAATCTGCGACTTAATTCGAGACCTGGTTCAATGGATGTTCGCCTCATCCCCCCAGAGCTGAGTTAACCGCCGATCCCTACCACAGCTAAACCGATAAAACTGGTAGCGAAGCGGATTTTTCAGGTAATAGTCCTGATGATATTCCTCCGCAGGATAAAACGGTGTCAAAGGGTTGATTTCAGTAGCCAGCCTCTGGTGAAAACGATCCGAGTCTTCCCATTCAACTTTGGATTGCTCTGCCAGTTGATGCTGGGCTTCGTCATGATAAAAAATAGCGGAGCGATACTGATCTCCCCTGTCACAAAATTGGCCAGTGGCATCCAGAGGATCCACGCTGTGCCAAAAATAGGTGAGCAGTTCGCGGTAACTGATCTGTTCAGGGTCGTACAGAACACGGATCGCTTCCGCGTGACCAGTCCGTCCAGAGGAAACTTCTTGATAGGTGGGATGGGCAACCGTACCTCCCGTGTAGCCGGAGATAACAGACACAACCCCTGGAATGTCTTCAAAGTCAGATTCCATGCACCAGAAACAGCCTCCGGCAAACGTTGCTTCTGCTCGAGGGGGTTCCTGAGCAAAACTGGGTTGTCCTAGGCTCATGTACAGAAGGCTGAACAACAGGATCAGCAATGTCCATCCTTTGCGCTTCATCGCTTTCATCCTCCCAACTCATATTGATTTCTTCCATGTACAGACTAATCCGGATCCCCAGGAGAGGGCAGGGTGAGGGCTTCTCCTTGTAGCAGGTAAAGAATTGCACGCAGAGGGATATCGACATTGGCCGCCTGGGCAGGTTGTTGCAAGGTGTAGTTGAGCTCCAGAAAACATTCCTCCAGCAGGAAGACATCCAGGAGAATATACAATTCAGCTGAGCTGAGGGGTAAGACTTGTGTGGGCTGCATGATCTCCCAATAGGCTCCCCAGAAAGCGGCAGCCACCCAGCAATACCAGAAGCGAGACCAATGTTCCAGGGCGGTCATCTGCTCATCCCCAATCACCCCACTGATCTGCTGATCCTTGAGGGCTAGACGAATGGCGTAGTAGAGCGAATAGAGAAGACCCGCCACATCACGCAGGGGAGAGCGTTTAATCCGCCGCTCACTTAAGGGACGGGTCAGATCTCCACTGAGATTACTGAGGCGAAAATCTTTTCCGGAAAACAGCAGTTGACCCAGGTGATAATTGCCGTGCACACGAGTCCGGGTAGCAGTAATAGTGATGGGGAGAAGACGACGGAACCGTTGAATGATCTGGGTTTGGCTGTGGAGAACCGTTTGAGCTAGCTGGTTAGTGGTATTCTCATCGGCCCGAGCAGCTCGTCGTTCTAGAGCAGGCTGAACCTGACCCACCAGATTGCGCATGGATTGGTAGATGGAGCGCTGA
The DNA here is from genome assembly GCA_964392245.1 of uncultured bacterium. Lineage (GTDB taxonomy): Bacteria > Cyanobacteriota > Cyanobacteriia > Thermostichales > Thermostichaceae > JAAUUJ01. The sequence goes on along the minus strand of CAYMOX010000012.1, from coordinate 38,779 downwards.
TACAGGGTGGTAAACGGTTCTGGTGTAAAGGCGGGTTCCTGACTGTGAATGGCCAGAGCCTGATGGAAGTGGGCAGTACACTGCCCCAACAGCCGAGCGGACTCCAGATAATCCCCAATGGCGGCATAGGCTAGATCAGGGATGGGAAGCTGGCTCCACTCCAAAATGGATCCGGCGGGAAGAGCAGGTAAGGGATCAAAAACTGAAGGGGAGTCGGGCAGCAACAGTCGTTCAAAGTATTGGGCCAGGTTGTCCAGGGTGTAACTCCAGGCATCTCCCTCAATCGGCAGATATTCCTGGATCACCGCTAGCGTGAGTGATTGATGCTGAACAGAGGCGAGAAATGGCAGGATCGGGGGATCAATCGGGTGATGGGTAAAATGCTGCCCCAGTTCCCAGGCGGGATGGATCCCACGTTCTACTTGTCGATAGGTGGTCATCAGGAGCTGTTCCCCAATCACCACCTGCAGAATTGAATCCCGTGCCTTAAGAAAACGGATGGTCAGATCCTCTGGAAGGGGGATCTGGGGTTGTGAACGGTGCAGCAGTTGCAGCATGAACCCTCGGGTACGCAGCGCATCCGCCAGGGCTCCTGTGGAATGGTTCAGCACCTGGATCTGAGCCAGAATCTGGGATTCCAGTGGCTGAGGTTCGGCATCGCGAGGGATCCAGATCAGGGGAAGCAGATAGGTTTCGGGATTGCCCACGGCAAATTCTACTTCGACGATCACCAGTGCCAGATCCGAGCCATCTTCACTCATCACCACATCGAGAATATGGGCGTTTTGCACCACCTGAGTACGACGGTGAAACCAGGGTTGACCACAGAGGTAGTTGGGCAGGAGTTGCTCCAGCTGGGTGCGGGTATCGCCCGTAAACACCGCCTGCCAGCGATCTTCCACGGACAATAGGGTGGAGACTGGCACCCTAGGTCCGGGCACACATACAATGCCACTGGGTTGTTGTTCTAGAGAAAACCAGTAGAAGGAGTAGGCCCCAAGAGTGAGAAAGTAAGGCAGCTTCCCAATCGCCGGGAATTCTGTGCGGCCAAACACCTCCACGGGAACCAACCCCTCATAAGCAGACAGATCCAGTTCCACACACTGGCTGTAACGGGAGAGATTGACCACCACCAGAATGTTCTCCTGGGCATAGGTGCGCAGAAAGACCAAAACCTTGCGGTTATCGGGGTAAAGCATCTGAAACTCTCCCCGACCAAAGGCCAGAAACCGCTTGCGAACAGCGATTAACCGCTTCATCCACCACCAGAGGGAGTTGGAATTGGCCCGTTGAGTCTCCACGTTCACGGCTTCGTAGTGGTATTCAGGCTCAATCACAATCGGCAGAAACAACCGCTGAGGGCTGGTCTGGGAGAAGCCAGCATTGCGATCCGCGCTCCACTGCATGGGAGTCCGCACCCCGTTACGATCCCCCAGATAAATGTTGTCTCCCATTCCGATCTCATCCCCGTAGTAAAGAACGGGCGTTCCGGGGAGAGAGAAGAGGAGGCCATTCATCAATTCAATGGAGCGGCGGTTGTTACCCAGCAGCGGAGCTAGTCGCCGCCGGATGCCGAGATTAATGCGCGCCCGTGGATCCATGGCATAGACGCGATACATATAGTCCCGATCCTCATCGGTGACCATCTCCAGCGTCAGTTCATCATGATTACGCAGGAAAATCGCCCACTGGCAGGTTTCGGGGATGGGTGGAGTCTGCTGCAGGATATCCACAATCGGGAAGCGATCCTCCTGTTGAATCGCCATGAAGAGACGGGGCATCAGGGGAAAGTGGAAGTCCATATGGCATTCATCCCCATCTCCCATGTAGGCGACGGCATCCTCTGGCCACTGATTGGCTTCGGCCAGCAGCATGATATTGGGATACTTCAGATCGATGTAGCTGCGCAGTTGTTTGAGAAAGACATGGGTTTCGGGTAGGTTTTCACAGTTGGTCCCCTCTCGCTCATACAGGTAGGGCACTGCATCTAAGCGAAAGCCATCCACCCCCAATTGCAGCCAGAAATCCAGGATCTCCAGAACCGCTTTCTGTACCGCCGGGTTGTCAAAATTCAAATCTGGTTGGTGGGAGAAAAACCGATGCCAGTAGTGGGAGCGAGCCACTGGATCCCAGGACCAGTTGGAGATTTCAAAATCCTGAAAAATAATCCGGGTGTTCTGGTACCTATCCGAGGTGTCACTCCAGACATAGAATTCTCGTTCTGGACTCCCTGCTGGCGCTTTCCGTGCCCGCTGAAACCAGGGATGCTGATCCGAGGTGTGGTTGATGACCAGCTCAATAATCACACGAATGCGACGAGCATGGGCTTCCTGCACCAGTTTCTGGAAGTCCTCGAGCGTACCAAAGGTAGGGTTAATGCTGGTGTAGTCAGAGACATCGTAACCGTCATCTCGCTGCGGAGAGGGAAAGAAGGGTAGCAACCAAATGGCTGTGATCCCCAGTGCTTGCAGATAATCGAGCTTGGTGATCAGTCCAGGCAGATCGCCAATGCCATCCCCATTACTATCGGCAAAAGATTTAACCGGAACCTCATAGATGATGGCATCTTTGTACCAGAGGGCACCGTCGTTGGAAAGTTGCTGGGACATCAGAAGCGGGATCCTTCAGAAGTAACCAGGTAAGGAACAGTGAGTCTCTACCATACCAGACCCCCCGACGTTCCTACTGGGAGGATTTTAGTTTAGGGGAACCACTTTCCCCTGGTTGTCATAGATGAAGGGCTTCGGCCCCAGGGCTCCGGCCATGTCTTCAGGAATGAGTTCACCCCGCACCAACTGGGAGAGTGCATCCTCGCCCCCTGGTTCAAAGGTAATCGTGCGTTCTACACGCGTGTAACCTGCGTTTTCCAGCAAGTTGCCATCCCGATTCACCAGTTCCACCACCAGCTCATTTTCGCCGGGTTGCCAGCCTGTCAGGTACAGGGGTCCCCGATCCGTGGTCAGCTCACTTTCGCCATTCAAGGTGTAGCGCACCTGTGCCCCTCCAAGATTGACCCCATCCACCAGGTAATCCACCAGGATCGGCTCGGCCCCATAGGATCCACTGGGGGAGACCACGGTGATCAGGCCCGTACCCACTTCAAATTTAGGGGAGTTGTCGCCATCCGCTTCCACCACGTTAAAGGTGACATGGGCAAAGGCGGGCAGGTTACGGTAAGCCTCTCCCCAGGGACGGACAGCCACAACTCGGATCGTGTGGGTACCGGGATTGAGATTCAGGATCAGGGGTTCTTCAATGTCAAAGTGGGTAATGGGAGCCTGATTATTGACGATGACCTTCACGTGCAATCCCAGTTCTGTTTCTGGATCTTTGGCCATGGGAAAGCGCTTGATATTCAACTCCAGAGGCACGGCGGTGGTGTCGAGGGTTTCGCCTTCCTGGGGAGATAGGATCTCGATTTCGGGTGTGTAGACGGCGACGGCAGGCGTCAGAGTTTCGATCAGTTCGGGGGTTGGAATCAGAGTTTGGGCTTGGGCTCTATTCAGGATCAGGGGGGAAAGCACTCCCATCACCACAGTAAAGATAAACTTCCGCATTCCTACCTCCAGCTAGCTTCTAAATCATCACTATAAAGCCCAAGTATGATTATGCCTTGGTTCTACCCACCGAGCACTTGATGGAGAACGGACTCAAGTTTGGTGAGTGAGAAAGCATCTCGCCTCCCAGAAGGAATGCCCTGGTGAGCCCTCTATCTTCCCAAGGATCCTCAGGGAATGATCCGCAGCAAGCGACTGAAATCGAATCCACTAGATCCACAACTTGAGGTTAGCAGAGAGGTGCCTTTTTCCCCCTCAGCAACAGAGGTTCCAGGGCCAATTCTTTGCAGGCCCACATATTCATCACACAACGGCACCAGTGAGCCGACGCCGACAGAGGATATATTCAGCCTCTCAACACGACTATCGGTGGGATGAACTCGATAAGTTTCCCTGTTGGTGGTTACCAGTACATGTTCTCCATCTCTATCCAGGGTTAAGGTACTGATATCCTCACTCAGGCTGCTCACCAACCGGATTTCAGAGGCTGTCAAGGAAAAGGGATCCACTGCAACCTAGTACAGCAAATTGTTGATCGCGGTATAAAACCCTCTATCTGTTGCCACCAGATGCCGAATCTCCCCACCAAACTCTGGGGTTTCCAGTTCAGCGATTTTTCATTTCATTGACATGAGCCTTGTTGTAATTTGGGCCTGATATAAAACCATAGATTGAGCAACCGGATCAAGAAGAAAAAATCAACAGTGATATATGCAGTAGCAGAGATCGTATGTTCTCCATTCCATAAGCTACAGGGAGGAATTGTAATTGCTACTTCTGATTTTGAGTTGCTAATATCAAGCAGATCATTCTCTTCCTCAGCATTAGAAGCAGACCAAACAACCCAATAATCAGGGCTGAGAAATGAAAGTGATATTTCCCCAAGTGGAATAGGGCCATAGATCTCTTCTTCAACAGAAGGAATAAGACTAGAAAACCATTTTGTTCCCTGGGCAAGTACTGGATCAACATCCTGAACTTGATCCTCAACTAACGAAACAGAATTAGAGGTTGAGGCTTGGCTGGTTGACTGGGAAGTCGGTGAGATTTCAAGGCTAATTGGTGGTGGGCTGGATCCGCAGGCTGTAGCTCCAAGGATCAAGAAGATAAATAATAAGGTTAGCGACCAAATCTTCACTGTGTTACAAGCATTTGTCCTTGACATAAGATCCTCATAGCTAAAATTTACAGCCTCAAGTCTTCACTAACACAATGTATAGCTTGTATATAATTGAATGGATCAATACCATGGCTTGTACAAAAGGATATTCCAAGCTTTTGCGAGTAGTAGCAACAATTGTCATATGTAAATGACGAATCAGTAGCCTCTAACCAGTTTTTAATTCGCCAACAGGTTCGATTTATCATATTAAATCCCTGATATGTTAATTTTATTGGATAACCATAACCGAGATTATTATACAAAGATATTTTTTGGCATTTCTTTGTATGGTTATATTCAATTGTTATTCCAATGTCATCGAAATAATCCTCAGAGAAACTTATTTGAGTTCTGGAGGATTGATCAGAGTAGCTTGGCCCTCCTAGAATTTCGTGAATTTGAGCATCAGACATGTTAAACTTAACTGGTCCGACACCTTTTTTAGGCGCAAAAACAAATTCAACAGGATTAGGAACTAGTGATTGAGGAAAGACAGAAACACTGTCCGTGATATCTCCATCTGAACTTACTATCTCTAAGCCATATGTATAAGAAATGAAACCTGGATCATAAGCTAAAAGCTCTGGATCTAAAATCTCGAGCCAAGCCCATACATTCCTTATTGGCTTGCCTAAAATTAAATTATCATCAAGTGTCGGTTGAATTGCAAGGATCTTTGGTAAGTAATACTCATCGTAAAGGTGAAACTCAAGTTTAAACTGATTTATATCATTGCAGTTTATTGATAGCCAACATGTTTTTAGGTTTTTTATAGTTTGATCTGCTACTTTCTCGGAAGTCACTTTAGCAATTTCATTGATTAACTCATCTTTGGATAGAGACAAGTGAATTTGCCCAAGACTTTTGTATGGATTAATTGACAACATAAACTCTATTTTCTCTCTTTATAGTTTCACAAACTAGATTACGGGCAGACATCCTGCTCACCTAGCCCATTAGTATAATCTTCCATCTCTTTGATAAAGTTAGAATACATGGCTCTCCTTGCAGTCGTATGTTTGGATTATTTACAACGTCAAGAATATCTACTAACTGTTCCTCAAGGAATTTCTGCTTACTACAATTCTTTAGATAGTCGGTAGCATCTGTAGTTTTTTTATAAGATCTTGTCTTAGCATGGTCTGTGGCATCCATAATTATTGATGGAGAACTATCACTTCCATCTCTTCCCTTTCCATTTGGAACCAATGGAGTAAATCTTGTTATGCAGAAAGCAGGCATGTGATGTACCTCACTTCTAGGGGACTTATTTTTATAAAAGTTTTGTGAAACATACCTATATGCTCCTCCAAAAGTTGGGGTCGCGTATTTAGGCCAAATTCCTAGACTTGGAGGATACGGGGTAGGGCTTGGAGCTGGCGCTGCTTGAAGAAATATCCCGTTACTATAGTTTGCTTGCTCTAGTGAAACACCGCAGTTTTCTCCACACCCACCACCATCCTTAAAGGCATAATTCACACAGTAATGCGACTGTTCAGTACTCCCCAAAGTCCACCGGATCCCAGCAAACAGATCAATCTTATGCCCTCCACTAACAGCTGCATTTAATTTAATCGGATCTCCAGGACCGTAGGAATCACCGTTCTCAGGCTGATCTATCAGTACCTGGAAGTTAGATCCGGTCTGGCCTCTGACATAGAATCTTAATCCTGTCTTTAAGCCAGCTACACTGTAAAGATATGCTCCGATCTCTGGGTGAAATGCCAATTCAGAACTGCCTGTAAAATCAATATTGGCACTGGAGATCGGCAAGACCTGTCCTTCACCAACACCTCTCTCTCTCCACCAGGCTCCATTTTCATAATGGATAGTTTCATTCAGCTCTCCTCCTTCATACTTAACCCCCCATTCCCCTTGCACACTTAAGCGGAGATAGTTTGCTAATTCGATAGATGCCTCAGGAACAAATTTTATCCATACTGGAACAGGCCCTGCAGCAAATTTTACTACAACCTTCCCTTTATAGAGCCCAAACTCCAGATCCTGTGTCAGCTCCCAATAGCCATTTAATACTAACGCGGCTTTAGCACTCATCTGCCCTGTCCGCTCGATATGGAGTAGCCTTAGACCAGAAAACGGATCTCTTTCCTTATCAAATTCTACATCGATCACAACACGAGGATTATAACTTACCTCTCCAACCAAACTCAGATCTATCCCTGCATTTGTGCTCACTCCCGCATCTACGAACCCTCCCCACTTTGTGTCTTCCTCAAATTCTAACCCTCTATTGCCTGTGGCCTGTGAGTAGAGCGGAATTTGGATAGGAAAACTAAAATTGTTCCCAATGTCTAAAGCAAGAAGATTAACTCCATCACCAGCATTTGCTTCAGCCCCAAAATCACGCTCGACATGTACCGATCCTTTCTCAATTACGTCTTTGGGTAACGCCAGTTCGATTTCTAACTTTAGAACATTGTCTTCTTGCACCAATTTCAAGACTTTCATCGGGGGAACTTCTGTATTTGCCCCAACAATGACATCACCCTCATAGATCGGTGGCAGGACATCATTATCGATTAGCTCTAATGTTCCAGTTTCCCAGTCTAGAGTCACGATGTTGGCCTCAGCTTCATCGGGTAATACTTTGACATGAGGGGCAACCTTTACAGACTCGTCGCTGACCGTAAAGAACACTCGTGCAGACTGATCATCGATGCTAGCTGTCAGTGTTTCAGCCTTAACAGCCCTGCCTGTATAAACCAAAACTGGACCTGTACCTAACACTGTTCCTTCCTGATCAGTCCACTTAATTTTCTCGGAAATATTGTGTCCCTCCAGATCCCCTGCCACCGCATTTATTGCGAGATTCTGTCCTATCTGCAAAGGTGTACCATCAACCTCAGATGCATTTGCAATAATAACGGCATTAGTCGGAATCTCTACAATTGGCGTAGAGGAGGGTTGTGGGGATCCATCTGGATTGCTGGAAGGACTTGGACTGGCAGGCAAACCATTACAGATCAGTCCATTCAGGCGAAACTCTGTCGGTGTGACTCCGCCTCCGGTGTAAGCCGCCTGGAAGCCCAGATCCACCTCTCCATCGGTGGCAATTGTGGCATTCCAATCCAGGTTGGTAACCCTTACCTCGCGACCGGTTTGGTTCACCCTTCCATTCCAGAGATTGGTGATCTGTACCCCATCCACAGGAAAAGCCCAAGACAACTCCCAATCCGTGACCGGAGCCCCTAGATTCTGAAGGGTTATATCTGCCACATAGCCCTGGTTCCTCTTCTGAGGATGTACTGAATTGGTTAGTACAACCGTAGAATATTAGTACCGTTGCAACTTATGATAGTAGACCCGAGCTGAGTTGTCATGGAAAATTCATCAAAGCAGTAGTCCTCTGTCAGCTTTAAAGTTTCCAGTAGCTCTCCAGAGAAACTGAAACGATATAAATATGCTGCATCTTCGTAACGCTTGCTCACAGGGATTAGCAAACTATTTCCATCAATCACTAAAGATGAAACTGTAGTAGGTTGCCCTTCTAAGTTTCTGAAGTTAACCAATTGTATGAGCCCTGTTTCAGGCTGAGTCAGGCTACCCCTAAACGGTCCAGAGAATCCATTTCCGATCACGAAAATTTCATCATTGTGTACAGCCATCGAAAAGAGATCATCTCCAATAAAGGAGGAGGCTTCGGAAAACCTGAAAAGATCTTGGCCTGAAGTAATAGTTCCTCCGATATCTGGCCCTGATGGTAAAGATACTGCAATAATTCGTGTGTTATATCCAATGTTGCCATTGTCGATGAGCTGCTCAACTCCTTCATCTATCAAGAGGTACAGAATATTCTGTTTGATTGCAAGATTGAGAACATCAATCCCAAAGAAATAACCACCATAAATTGGCTCCTCTTCTGCAGGGATCTGCAGCTTTAATAGATCAGTAAGACGTCCATCGGACTCCACTCGTTGAATTAGAATCGGGGAATCTAGAGAGTATGGCCTACCAGTGGCTAGATAAAGCTGATTTCCATCAGACCCCATTGCTCGAATAAGATTTGTTTCTGGAATGACTCTGATATCACCATTGGGTAAAAGCTCAACTAATCCTTGTCCATATCGTCTGAGTTGCTGGGCATAAAGCTTATCTTCTGTAGCTTCAATATCAATGATGTACCCATTCTGAGGATCATAATCAATTTGACTCACCAGAGCTGCATTAGCCCGAGGCGATTGGAACAGTTGCATTTCCTCAGCTAGATCCGCTTCTCCAGTAGCACCCACATCTAGAATGCAAGCTTCTAACAGAATAGGATCCGTGATCCCTGCTGCTTCGCAGCTGGCTTGGGCGGCTTGGCGATCATCGTCTTCCAACATCGATACACTCACCACTTGAGTGGGGAAACTGGGAGCCAGAGGAGAAACTTCTTCAAACAAAGATTCATTATCAGACACAGCCCAACTCTGCCCGAATTCCTGATAAAGCTGCTGAATCGTCAAAGGAGTAGTCATGATCTGTCCCTGGCGGGTGGTTAGATCATCGTCAACATTACTGTTGAAGTTCCCTAACAGACCTTGATAATTTCCTTGCTGATCAGGTGGGGCATAAATATCTATGGTGGGATAGCGCGTAAGGCGAATCACAGCCTGCTCTTCAGTAGGCCAGACAACTCTAAACTGAGGATAGCCATTGCTGTCATTACTTCTGTAGATCAGCCCACCTCCTGGCAAGCGATTGAATCCAGCAGGTGCTAATTGACCATTGATAGCTAGAGGAGGGTTGAGATCAGGATAGAAACCGACGCGATCAGGCCCAATGCGGGCAGCAAAGGCTTCATTACGAGATAGACCTTCAATCACCGGAACCATTCGATCCTGAATTTCAAGAGATCCATCCAGAGATTTCAGCAGAATAAAGTCACCGGTGGCCTGGAAATCATAGAAGAGCCCATCAAGGGTGATCAGATGAGGGTCCCCAAAGCTGCGACCTGGATCTTCGTCAGGAAGCTCTGGAAGAGGAGGTGGAGCATCAGGTGGCGGGGGTGGAGGTAGGGGTGGAGGTGGAGAACCTGGACTGGGAGTTGGAGAAGGTAGAGATCCTCCTCCTCCAAAACAGGGTGGTAAACAGCCTCCTCCTGACGGTGGTGAAGATCCAGGTGGGGGTGGAGGGGGAGGTGGAGGGGGTGAATCACCATCAGGACAATTTGTTGAGATAGTGACCGTAGATTGAGCAACCGGATCAAGGAGAAAAAAGTCAACGGGGTTATATGCTGTAGCAGAGATCGTATGTCCTCCATTCCGTAATCTACAGGGAGGGATCGTAATTGCTACTTCTGATTTTGAGCTGCCAATATCAAGTAGATCGCTTTCTTCCTCAACATTAGATGCAGACCAAGCAACCCAATAATCCGGGCTGAGGAAAGAAAGTGGTATTTCTCCAATTGGAATAGGGCCATAGATCTCTTCTTCAACAGAAGGGATAAGACTAGAAAACCATTTTGTTCCCTGGGCAAGCACTGGATCAACTTCTTGCACTTGATCCTCGACTAAGGAAACTGAATTAGATGTTGAGGCTTGGCTGGTTGACTGGGAAGTCGGAGAGGTTTCAAGGCTAATTGGTGGTGGGCTGGATCCGCAGGCTGTGGCTCCAAGGATCAGAGCCAGAAATACAATGATTAACAACCAAAGTTTTACATTCTTGCTAAAACATATCTTTGACATATGCTCCTCACATGACCAAACATCAATAAGAAACCTATTCTTAACTGCAGGTCAAATCTTTCAACCCAACTACTGGAGATCCTTCATAATAACCCTGTCTAAAAATAATCACTGCCTCGACATATGCATAAGGCTCTAGCTTAGGATTACCTAAACCCCACAAACATATACCAGTTTCAAGGGAGGTCAATCCAACATCAGAAAGTATTAGATTTGGATCTAAAGATAGAATCCATGGATAGATTAGGCCATACCTTCTACCAAGCAAAGGAACATTTTTGTATGTAAGGTTCAGATAGGATGATGCTCTTGAAGCCACGCTTACCGCCTCACATATACTTGCTTGATCTAGATGGATGGTAATTGCATTAACACCTATAGATCTATCCCGTTCATTATATTTGATCTGAGTCTCAGACGAGATACATTCAGTCAGCATATCAATTATATTGGAACTACTTTCATTCAAATGTATTGATCCAACACTATGGAAAGGGTTAATTATTATCTCATCACGATTAGGAGGAGAAAATATACCGAATGTGTTAACTACATCAGAGTGGCTATTAATCTTGATGCCCAAGCTATATGAGACAACATATTCTTGATCAAAATATAGTTCATTATCTTTCGTCTCAAGCCAGGAAAGAAACTCAGTAAAACTGGCTCCAAAGACAGGCTTCCCCTCGAGTGTAATTTCAAAAGATATATCATTTTCCTCTATTTCATGGGAAAGAAACTCAACTTCAGTTATGAGGCCTAATTTGTCTGTTCTGACAGAAATTCCTCCTCTTCCTAAGTAGCTCTGAAGATCTTCTTTAGGAGGAGAAGAATCACCGAAGAAATGAGAAAGCTCAACAGCTAGCTCATAAGTTTTTGTTCCTAGGGTAAAAGGACCCACATGATTAGATGGCATATTGTCAACAGCTATTCTCATTAGAACCTCTAATACTATCTTTCACTACGAAAGCCCTAGCGATTTCAGAGTTTCTAGTGTAGGGCATACATCTGCTTTTGTTAGACTATCAGCATATTCTCTCATCGCATTAACAAATTCATCTTGATAAATAGCTTTTTTATTTGCGGCTATGTTGGAGTTATTCGTAACATCAACCTTAATATCATCTTCCATAGCAGCAAGGAACTTCTCCTTACTGCAATCATTTAGATATGTCTCTCTGGGTGGAGGTCCACGCCTTTTGAAGCTGCGTGTGGTTTCATGATCTTCTTTTTCCATTAGTATTGACGAAGTACGATCTGGAGCCAATACTGTTGTGCTTCGATTTCCAAGCAATGGAGTGAATCGGGTAATACAGGCTGCTGGCATATGGTGTACCTCTCCACCTCTAGTAGTAGTTCTAACTTCTGTATAACTTCCACCCACAATAGGAGGTTTCGTTTTTAATTTGATAAATAGTTCTGTAAATCCAGGAATTAGCTGATTCTGCTGTGGGCTAGGAAGAGGAATGTTTGTGTTTGGTATTGTTACAAGACTAACACAATTTTCAGTACATGGACTTGAGGAAAAATCCGAAAATGCATCATTTATACAATAGTGAGATGGCTCAGTACTCCCCAGAGTCCACCGGATCCCAGCAAACAGATCAATCTTATGCCCTCCACTAACAGCTGCATTTAATTTAATCGGATCTCCAGGACCGTAGGAATCACCGTTCTCAGGCTGATCTATCAGTACCTGGAAGTTAGATCCGGTCTGGCCTCTGACATAGAATCTTAATCCTGTCTTTAAGCCAGCTACACTGTAAAGATATGCTCCGATCTCTGGGTGAAATGCCAATTCAGAACTGCCTGTAAAATCAATATTGGCACTGGAGATCGGCAAGACCTGTCCTTCACCAACACCTCTCTCTCTCCACCAGGCTCCATTTTCATAATGGATAGTTTCATTCAGCTCTCCTCCTTCATACTTAACCCCCCATTCCCCTTGCACACTTAAGCGGAGATAGTTTGCTAATTCGATAGATGCCTCAGGAACAAATTTTATCCATACTGGAACAGGCCCTGCAGCAAATTTTACTACAACCTTCCCTTTATAGAGCCCAAACTCCAGATCCTGTGTCAGCTCCCAATAGCCATTTAATACTAACGCGGCTTTAGCACTCATCTGCCCTGTCCGCTCGATATGGAGTAGCCTTAGACCAGAAAACGGATCTCTTTCCTTATCAAATTCTACATCGATCACAACACGAGGATTATAACTTACCTCTCCAACCAAACTCAGATCTATCCCTGCATTTGTGCTCACTCCCGCATCTACGAACCCTCCCCACTTTGTGTCTTCCTCAAATTCTAACCCTCTATTGCCTGTGGCCTGTGAGTAGAGCGGAATTTGGATAGGAAAACTAAAATTGTTCCCAATGTCTAAAGCAAGAAGATTAACTCCATCACCAGCATTTGCTTCAGCCCCAAAATCACGCTCGACATGTACCGATCCTTTCTCAATTACGTCTTTGGGTAACGCCAGTTCGATTTCTAACTTTAGAACATTGTCTTCTTGCACCAATTTCAAGACTTTCATCGGGGGAACTTCTGTATTTGCCCCAACAATGACATCACCCTCATAGATCGGTGGCAGGACATCATTATCGATTAGCTCTAATGTTCCAGTTTCCCAGTCTAGAGTCACGATGTTGGCCTCAGCTTCATCGGGTAATACTTTGACATGAGGGGCAACCTTTACAGACTCGTCGCTGACCGTAAAGAACACTCGTGCAGACTGATCATCGATGCTAGCTGTCAGTGTTTCAGCCTTAACAGCCCTGCCTGTATAAACCAAAACTGGACCTGTACCTAACACTGTTCCTTCCTGATCAGTCCACTTAATTTTCTCGGAAATATTGTGTCCCTCCAGATCCCCTGCCACCGCATTTATTGCGAGATTCTGTCCTATCTGCAAAGGTGTACCATCAACCTCAGATGCATTTGCAATAATAACGGCATTAGTCGGAATCTCTACAATTGGCGTAGAGGAGGGTTGTGGGGATCCATCTGGATTGCTGGAAGGACTTGGACTGGCAGGCAAACCATTACAGATCAGTCCATTCAGGCGAAACTCTGTCGGTGTGACTCCGCCTCCGGTGTAAGCCGCCTGGAAGCCCAGATCCACCTCTCCATCGGTGGCAATTGTGGCATTCCAATCCAGGTTGGTAACCCTTACCTCGCGACCGGTTTGGTTCACCCTTCCATTCCAGAGATTGGTGATCTGTACCCCATCCACAGGAAAAGCCCAGGACAACTCCCAATCCGTGACCGGAGCCCCTAGATTCTGAAGGGTTAGATCTGCTACAAAGCCCTGCTCCCATTCGGATCGGATCTGGTAATCCACCTCACAAGCACTGGGTAAGGGGATCGGGGTGGGCTTGCTTAACGATTCTCCATTCAGGCTAAATGCGGAGGGGATCACGTCTGTTCCCCGATAACTGGCCTGGAAACCAAAGTTTACTTGTCCATTGGTGGGGATCGGTGCATTCCAGCCAGCGTCCTTAACACTCACATTGGCCCCATTCTGAGTCAGCTTTCCATTCCAGAGATTGGTAATTCGGATCTGGTCGGAGGGAAAGATCCAACTCAGGGTCCAGCCATCGATAGGATCTCCAAAATTCTCAATGGTGACATCCGCCACAAAACCATCCTGCCACTGGGAGCGGATCGAGTAGCTCACCTCAAACGTGGACTGGGCATTCATGAGGCTGATGGACTGGATCTCGGTCGAAATCGAGCCTCCTGGATCTTGAGTGGGATTCACAGAGATCGGGTTATCGCCAGTGCTACAGGAGATCAGCACGAAGAGCATCGTGACAAACAGGCTAAACCAACGCAAAAACTGGCGCACCCAGGATCGCATAGGAACTCCCCACAGCTTTTTGAGAAAAGCAGCTCAGATCAAAAACATTCAGCCAGCTCATCCCATTGACCAACTGGGTTAAGCAAGCAACGATCAAAGACAAAAGAACAGTAACACAATCACTTCAGATCGCAACCCCCGCAAAAACACTGAGCGTTGAGGAGATATTCCGTATGTGAAATTAATCTATACTCTGTTATTGCCCACATTTAGTGCCATAAGCCAGCTATACGCTAGCAGTAGTGCTCCCGCAGATCAGCTGTTCTAAGACCTTCGATTGCCTAAAGTCAGGACTTGTTGACCAACTTGAGTTTTGTTAAGAATCCCTCTATTTCCCTCAAGTCATATTTACAGGAGAGAGAAGAGTAACTTCATGAAAGTACCACTGTCTTCGAGCCCATCCCCATGGACTTCAGTTAGGGCAGCACGGAGTTAAAGAAAGGCCCAGGGATAGATCAGATACTCCAGGTAGAACAACTTCCAGATCAGTTGATAATAATTAGTCACCTCCTGCCGATCCTGAAGATTGATCCTTCTTCGGGCAAACCACAGCAACCCACATCCTCCCAAATGCCCGATCCCCAAAATCCACTGATTCGCCTGTGGCAGGAGCCAGAAGCTGAGGCCAAACAGAAGTAAGTAGCAAGCCGACAGGATCAGGACCGAGCCCTTGAAGATCCGTTGCGGTCCCATGCGGATGGAAAAGGTTTGAATCCGAAAACGTCGATCCCCTTCCATATCGGGAATATCTTTGAAGACCGCGATCACAAAGCCGAAGACAGAAATAAATAGCGTTAATATCCATAGGGGTGCAGTCAGCTGGACCGGAGCATTGGAGATCTGGCGGAAGTAGGCGTAAAGACCAAGATTGACGATCCAACCCCGCACCACGTAAATGCACAACGCTGCTGCTGCTGGAAATCGTTTCAGACGCACAGGCGGCAATGAATACGCCGTCCCGATCAGCCCACTGAGACAGACTGTGGCAAAAAGGTAGGGAAACTGCCAGAGTGATAGACCCAGCCCCAAGACTCCTGTCAAAAGAATGATCCCCAGAGCCTGCATATGGGTGAGTCTGCCCGCCGCCAAGGGCAAATCAGGTTTATTGATCCGGTCAATCTCGTAGTCAAACAGCTGGTTTAACCCCACAATATAAATATTCATCCCCAGGCAGGCCACCAGCCCGATCAGAAGTTGCGGCAGGTACTGTCCCCATTGGTCCCAGGTAGGGATCGCCAGGGCAAATAAACCCAGCACACTGAGACTGGTGCCGTAGATCGTATGGGGCCTTGAAAAGCGCCAGAGTGACTGCAGGAACTGCATCAGGATCACCCCTCCACAGCAGGTTTGATTCCAGTCAGCAACCCATACCGGATCAGCCCACTGGCAAAGCCCTGCGACATCAGGCGCAGCGAAAGGGCGGCCCGGATCGTCTCCCACCCCGCTCGAAATAGCTGCGGCACCACCCGCCAGTCCAGAGCCGAGTCGATCACCACATTCCAGAAGGGAGCAACATAGGTGGACCAGTCTGCACTTTTCAGATCCGTGAGGCCCAGACCTTCTACAATTTGAATATATTCCGGCAAACTGATCACGTAGGGCAGACAGTAAATGTCATAGATGCGTTGCAGGTGTCGCTGATCCATTGAAGAGAGAGGTTCAGGACGGTGGCACCAGGTAGCCAGGATCAGTCTGCCGCCAGGTCGAAGCACCCGCAGACATTCCCCCAGAAACTGGGCTTTATCCGGCATGTGCTCGCCACTCTCCAACGACCAGATCAGATCAAACTGCTGATCTGGAAAAGGCATGGCCAGCGCATCTGCCACCAGAAAAGAGGTTTGATCCTGCAGGCCCTGTGCTTTCGCCCGTGCTTGTGCTCGTTCCACCTGCCAGGGACTGAGACTGATCCCTGTAACCTGCGCCTGAAATCGTTGCGCGAGCTCTAGAGAACTTCCGCCAATCCCACATCCCACATCCAGAATCTGGGAGGCACAGGTCACCTCCGCCCAGGTCAGCAGCTGCTGGATCAGATCAATTTGGGCCTGGCGTCGGTCTTTGGGGGGCTGATCCGGCTCGTAATAGCCGTGGTGCATATGCTCGCCCCAGATCTCTTCCCATAGACCAGACGAGGCATCGTAAAAGCGGCGAATGCGCTGGTTGAGCTGATCTCGATCCAGTGAGTTCGCAAGGGAAGATAGGCGCACAGCAAGAGCTCCGCTACAGTTCCCCTAGCCTATCAGGAAGGGTCCTGAGAATCCGACTGGGCAGGGAGAATAAATCCTTGGCGGATGAGCATTGTTGTCACGGTTTCAAATTGGAAAAACAATGATGATCTTTTCTAAAGGGGCAAAGGCGGAAACAAGGGTGCCAGCCACCGTTGTAGGGATTGATCCCAGCCCAGAAGAATGCCGAGAGCCGCTCCTGCAATCGCAACCCCGGCCAGACGTTGCAGGAACTCAGTCCAGGGATAAAGCTGGCGCAAGTGATAGGTTATCTGTTTGCCTCCGTAGGCAACTCCTAGCATGGGTAAGCCTGCCCCCAGGGCATAGGCAAGGAGAGCCGTGAAACCTGAGAACAATTGTTGATCCACCACGATCAGGGTGATGATCGACGCGAGTATGGGCCCCGCGCAAGGGATCCAGATCAGGCCCAGTTGGGTCCCGACAATAAAGTCGGCGGCGAGAGATCCCATCTGGGTGTTGGATACCTGGAATCCCAGAGGAGGACGCAGCCACTGCCATAGAGCCTGACTCCATCGGGGAAACATGGAGAGGCCCCCGAGGAAGAGTAGAAAAACGATGGCCATTTGCCTCAATCCCTGACTCAGCGGTCCCAAAAACTGAGCCGAAAACCCCATCAGGCTGCCCGTGAATGCAAAGGAGACGGTCAGCCCACCCACCATTGCCACCGGACCCCAGGCATGATTCTGCACGGATCGCCCCAGTAGGATCGGCAAAATCGGAAGAATACAGGGAGAGAGGAGGGTAACCAGGCCCGCCAGAAACGCTAATCCAATCAGAGACATTAGCCCTGGGGTGCAGAATTCAGCTGCAGAAGAAGCTCGACCGCTTGCTTGATATCGCCGTAGCGACCTTCACCAATGTGATGAAACCGCAGGATCCCAGATCGATCCGCCAGAAACAGGTGGGGCCAGTATCGATTGTTGTAGGCTCTCCAGGTGCGGAATTGGTTATCCACAGCGACCGGATAGCGAATGCCCCACTTCTGAATGGCTTTCTCAATATTGCTAATATCCCGCTCATGGGGAAATTCGGGGGTATGAACCCCCACCAGGACAAAGCCCTGATCTGCGTAAGTGTCATACAGTGAGGTGATGTGGGGGAGGGTACGCTGACAGTTAATGCAGCCCAAGGTCCAGAATTGCACCCCAACAACCTGTCCTTGTAATCCCTTGATCGTCAGGGGTTCACTATTCAGCCAGGTATCAATGCCCGCAAATTCGGGTATTCGCTTACCCACGTCAGCCGCTCTTGATTGTTGAACGGAGCCCATTCCCACTAAGAAGCTCGCCAGCCCCCCTGAGGCCATCAGAAAAGAACGCCGTCCCTGAGATCGTCCCGTCATGGTTCCCCTCAATTTCTTAGCTATTGATATCAGGGCTGGCTGAGGGGTCAATGAGAACAACATTATTTCAGCTACAGCAAATTCGAAGGCCGAGACTTCCTGCTAAGTATATTTACTTGGTGTTAATCCTTGGCGAGGATGAATGTTTTGGGGAGGTTTAGGGGTTTGCGTTAGGCAACCATTCCTGGTGCAGGGAATTGACTCTAGAGATAAGAGATAGAGGATGCGGTTTTCTCCCCTCATGTTTATGCCTATAGGTAAATTCATGCTATTTTTGCTAAGCTGTCTGGCTAAGTTTAGTTGTAGCCGTTGAATTATGCTTTGCTTGAGTAGCTGGTGACCAATTCAGTACGGGACCACCCATTATTCTGTTCTCATGTCTGTTTCCCCCTCTGCCCCTTTTGATCCGACCCCACCCGGCCCGGCCCCCTCGGGTCCGGTGATGTTGCCAGATGCTGACTTAACAGATAGCCCCCTGGAGGAGACAGAGAATGAATCGACCTCAGATCAGGCGGTCCTTTCCCTCCAGCCTCGGGGAGAGCGCTTATTCCCTTTGCCACAGGACAATCGTGAAGTCGCCCGCGAGCAACGGAGAATGCAGGATCTGTTCGGAGCTCTCGCTTTTGCCCTGCGCTCCTTTAAGAATCTGAATCAGGTCCTGGAGTTAATTGCTTTTGTGGCCAGTCATTTGACGGATGCTGATGGGGGGGCTCTGATCCTGTTTCAGCCCAATGGTCGGATTATTCTGGAGCAACTCCACTGGGTGGACATGGACATTCGGGAGGAGATTCGCTCTCGGATTGAGAAGGCCCTGCACCAGATGTCGCTATCGACCCTGATCCAGACTTCTCCTGAGGTAGCAACACCAACATCCTATTCAATTACATCCCCTTCACAGGGAGATACCCGACTGCAATCCACCTGGTTGTCTTTTGAACAGGCTGCTGGAGTTGAGGAAGTTCTGGATTCCAGGCTGCACCAGGTTCTGGGGGAAGAGGTGCAACTCTACGGCACCCCACTCCTGATCCGAAATACGGTTCGAGGAAGACTCTATATCTTTACACAACAGTCTGAGTATCTCTGGAATGATGCTCGCCAGCAACTGCTTCGACTGATTGCGGATCAAGCAGCAGTGGCGATAGAAAATGATGAGTTAACGGTGGCACTCCGCCGTCGTGTGGCTCTGGAAAAGGAATTAGAGATCGGTTCAGAAATTCAGGCCCAGTTGCTTCCACGCCAGTATCCTCGTGTGCAGGGGATTACCCTGTCGGCCCGCTGTCAGGCTGCCAATCAGGTGGGAGGTGACTATTATGACTTCATCCGTATACCCTGTCCCCCCGGTGATCCTGGGCAGGAGGATTACCAACGGCTGGCTATCGTGATTGGGGATGTTATGGGTAAAGGGGTGCCCGCCGGTTTGTTAATGACCATGACTCGAGGGATGCTGCGGGCAGAGGTTTTGAATTACCACAGTCCCTCGCGGATCTTGCAGCATCTTAACCAGGTCATGTTTAACGATCTGGATAATTCTAACCGTTTCATCAGTCTGTTTTATTCGGATTATGATCCCTCCACCCGTCGCCTTTGCTTCAGTAATGCGGCCCACAACCCGACCTTGCTCTGGAGTGCTAAGACTCAGTCGATTACCCCTCTTGATACCGCAGGTCCCTTAATTGGCCTAGACCCCAACAGTACCTATGAGGAGCGATGCGTACAATTGCATCCCGGGGATGTGGTGGTCTATTACACGGATGGGTTTACCGAAGCAGCAAACTCCCGGGGAGAACGACTGGAGACATCGGGTCTAGAGGCTGCGGTCCAGATCGCTTCTCAACAATTTCAAGATCCCCATGACATTCTGCAAAGTCTTTTTCAGCAGGTGGAGAGTTTTCGACAAGAAGTTATTCCAGAAAACACACGGAGACAGAAACGGATCCCTGCCCACTTCATCGAGGAGTTGGAAGACTACGCAGATTTTCACTGGCAAGACTACCCAAGCCAACTGCGGAGTTCTGCAGATGATATGACCCTGGTGGTGCTGAAGGTATCCCAGGAAAATTAGGAGAAAGCGCTGCAGTTATTGCCCGAACCAGAATCCTAGTTTATATAATAGGTCCAGTTCGCTCGTCTAGGAAAAACTCAAAAGGTTTGTTCGCCTCCTGGCTCCTTTTTGCCACCTGAGTCATTGAGATGGGGTGCTCTTTGCGTTTTTCCAGTCCAAGTCATCCCTGATAGGAGCTGATCTGATGACCGTGAGCCCCTCCATAATTCTGTCCCTGGCCTCACAATCCTCGACCGTCGGGATTGGGGGATCTGAACATATGCACACTGCAGCGATTATTGTTCCTGCTCAGAATTTTAATCAGGATGTTCTGGGTGACATTGCCAAGGGTTGGAATCAGTTTGTCTCCTCGGGGCAGATTTGGGCACTTCTGATTGGCCTGGTGATCGGGTACATGGTGAAGAGTATTACCAGCTCGTAATTCCCTCCACCAGAGGATTCCAATGGGTGGCAGATTCAGGGTAGGCTAGGGAAGCTTTTTTCCTGCTGCTTCCCCTTCACCGATGTCCTCAAGTCTACCTCTACAGCAAACCCTGGGGCAGCCCTGTACCCTTGAGGGGGTGGGGCTACATCAAGGATTGCCCGCGCGCTGTCGGTTGCATCCGGCAGAACCTGGACAAGGGCGTGTATTTGTCCGCACTGATCTGATCCCGCCCGTAGAAATTGCCGCCTGTCTGGACAACCTCACGATCTCCTCCTTATCGACCCAACTGCAGCGGGGAGAAGTGAGTATTCAAACAGTGGAGCATTGTTTGGCAGCATTGTCTGGCCTCGGAATTGATAACTGTATCATTGGCGTGGATGGGCCTGAGCTCCCCATCCTTGATGGATCAGCACATCCCTATGTGCAGGCGTTGCAAGCTGGTGGGGTGAAGAAACAGGATCAACCACAGGCGGTTGCTCGTCTGGATAAGCCCCTGACCCTATGGGAGGGAGAGGCCTTTATTGCTGCTGTGCCCAGTTCTGAAACCCGCCTTAGCTATGCCATTGACTTTTCCAATTCTCCCATTGGTCAGCAATGGCACAGCTGGCTCTGGTCAGAGACATCATTCAGTCAGGAGATTGCTCCAGCGCGCACCTTTACTCGCCTGCAGGATGTGGAGCAGGCACGTCAGCATGGATTAATCAAGGGGGGGAGTCTGGAGAATGCCATTGTGTGCACAGAGTCAGATTGGTTAACCCCTTTGCGATTTGAGAATGAGCCGGTGCGACATAAGCTCCTCGATTTACTGGGGGATTTGAGTCTGCTGGGTTTTCAAGTCAGAGCTCATATTCTTGCGCACAAAGCTGGCCATGCTCTGCATCACAGGTTCAGTCAAGCCCTGATGCAATCGGAGTTTTTGTACCGATTCGATTTATCCTGATTCCACAACTCATTTTTTGTCTTCATCTCGATACCTCCGCCATGCCTAGTGACACTGCCACCAGTTCCTCTCCCAAGATCGGGTTTCCCAATCTCGCTCATTTCTCCACTGCCCCTGCTCTCTTCACAACCCAGCAAATTCAGGACGTGCTCCCCCATCGCTATCCCTTTTTGTTGGTGGATCGGATTGTGGATTATGTTCCAGGAGAGCGAGCCATTGGAATCAAGAATGTCACGGTCAATGAACCGTTTTTCCCCGGTCACTTTCCAGGTCGCCCGATCATGCCTGGGGTTTTGATTGTGGAGGCCATGGCTCAGGTGGGAGGCCTGGTCCTGACTTTGCTGCCGGATGCGGCTGAACGGTTGGCTCTGTTTGCGGGGATTGACGAGGTTCGTTTTCGCCGTCCCGTGGTTCCGGGGGATCAACTGATCCTGGCGGCAGAGTTGATCACAATTCGCCGCAAGCGCATAGGGAAGATGCGTTGCTGCGCTCAGGTGATGGGAGAATTGGTGACTGAAGGGGAACTGATGTTTTCTCTGGTTGATTGAGAGGCTCCTGAGAGACCCGCACACCATTTGCAACACCTGAGCATAGACCCTGCTAAAGTGTTGTTCTAGAGATGATGGGGTGGAACGACAGATCACGACATGATGACAGGGTTTCAGAGTAGACGTGACCAGGTCTTTGCCCCCACTTTCTGTAGACAGTTGGAGCTTGAACAAGTTTGCTTGCTGGGTTGGACATGACTTCACGCTCGTCTTGGGGCTCATGGGTGGGAGGGATCCACCCAACGGCCGTCATACACCCTCGGGCAGAGCTGCATGAGACCGTCTCAGTGGGCCCCTATAGCGTCATTGGGGAACATGTGCGCATTGGTGACCATACGCTGGTGGGACCTCATGTGGTGATTGATGGCTGGACTGAGATCGGGTCCCACAACCAGATTTTTCCGGGAGCCGTCATCGGTATGGAACCTCAAGATCTGAAATATGATGGGGCTCCCAGTCGGGTTGTGATTGGCAATCATAACCGCATCCGTGAATGTGTCACCATTAACCGGGCCACTCGTGAAGGGGAATCCACGATCATCGGCAACGAAAGTCTGCTGATGGCCTATGCCCACATTGCTCACAACTGTGTGATTGGCAATCAGGTGATCATTACCAACTCTGTGATGCTGGCAGGGCATGTCTACATTGAGTCACGGGCGCGCCTGGGGGGAGGAGCAGGGATCCATCAGTTCACCCACATTGGTGAATTGGCCATGGTGGGGGGTATGAGTCGCATTGATCGGGACGTGCCTCCGTTTATGCTGGCAGAGGGGCACCCAGGCCGGATCCGGGGTCTGAATCTTGTGGGTCTGAAGCGGGCCCATGCCAGTGAAGAACTTTTAAGCACTCTCAAAAAAGCCTACCGCCTGCTTTATCGCTCCGGTTTACCCTTTGAGAAAGCTCTGCAAACCCTGCGGGAGTGGCCAGAACAACGCATGCTCACTCACCTGCTAGATTTTCTGGACGCATCCCTCAGCCAACCCCAACGGCGGCGACCTTTACCTCCTCTCCGCAATCCGGCGGAAGACGCTGCGGATTTTTAATTTTCTATGCCCCACGTTTTTTTCTGCACGGGCGAAGTCTCCGGTGATCTGCAGGCCAGTTACCTGATCAAGGCGCTTTTACACCAGCGTCCCGATCTGAGCATTACTGCAGTGGGGGGAGAGCGGATGGCTGCAGCCGGAGCAACGCTGATCCACAACACCACGGCCATCAGCTCGATTGGTTTGATCGAGGCCATTCCTTTATTAGGTCCAGCCCTATGGGCCGAGTGGAAGATCCGCCGCTACCTGCGTCAGCACCCCCCCGATCTCTGTATCCTGGTGGATTACATTGGCGTGAATAGTCGCATCAGTGCCCTGCTCCAAACATTGAAAATTCCGGCGGTGTATTACATTGCTCCCCAGGAATGGGTTTGGTCGGCGACCTCCCAGTTGTCCTACCGATTGGCGGAACACATGCGTTTAATGCTGGCCATCTTTCCACAAGAGGCAGAGCACTATCAACAGGCGGGAGGAAATGTTCGCTGGGTGGGGCATCCCCTGATCGATATTCTGCAGCATGCCCCGCGGCGGGAACAGGCTCGTGTGGCCCTGGGGATCCCACCTGGTGTGAAGGCGGTGATGCTTCTGCCTGCCTCGCGGCCTCAGGAACTGACTCAGGTGGCTCCGGTTCTCTTTGCGGCGGCCAAAATGTTACAGGAGCAGATGCCTGATGTGGGGTTCTGGCTGCCCCTGGCTTCCCCTCGCTATCGACACTCGCTCCTCAAACAGGCCAGCCGTGCGGGGATCAAGGTGACGGTGCTGGATCCCCATGCGATGCCCAGCCCTCATTATGCTCTGGCCGCAGCCGATCTGGTTTTGGCCAAGTCCGGGACAGTCAACCTGGAGACAGCCCTGTTAAAGGTTCCTCAGGTGGTGGTTTATCGAGTGCATCCCTTCACCTACTGGTTGGCACGCCATGTGCTCAGATTTTCTGTCCCCTTCATTTCTCCGCCTAACCTGGTCCTCAAGCGTCAGATCATTCCCGAGTTTTTGCAGAAGGAGGCCCAGGCGGAACGGGTAGCGCGGGAGGGCTATGAACTGCTCACCAACCCCCTGCGGCGGTCTCAGTTACTCCAGGACTATCTCCAAATGCGCTTGATGTTGGGAGAACCGGGTGTACTGCAGCGAGCCGCCTCCGAGATTCTTAAACTCCTGAAAACCTGAAGCAAGTTCTATTGACTCACCCCATCGATCCCCTGCAAGAGTTCTCTAAGGTTTTTGGGCTTAAGGCTGATAAGGACGGATCGTTCCCAGCCCTGAGATCGACTGCTGGATTCGGGGGGTTCCCAGGTACCGAACCAAGCCCACACCCGAGATATCGACCTTAAGATCCTCCTGAGCGTGGATAATGGCCTCCCCGACCCCCCGACTGTCTACCTCCGCCCTCTGGGTGATCAGGTTTTGCGCCTCTAAATCCCCCGTGCCCGACACCTTGACCTCCAGCTCTTTTGCTTCTCCGGCAAGGGTGAGCCTGCCCGTTCCCGAAACAGACACAGATAACGCTGGGGTGGACAGATCCAGAACCTCCATCACACCCGCCCCCGAAAGTTGCAGCTGATCCAGCTGTTCTACTTCAATGTCATACCGAATCGGTTCTGTGGGTTGAAGTGTTGTATTGTCCTGCACATCCAAGACCAGAGTATTATTGATCACCTTGGTTTGCAGGAGAGGGAGAATGTTGTCTTCCGCCTCAACTGAGAGGCTTTCCTGACCGGTTTGTCGAACGGTAACCTGCCCAATGCCCGTCAGTCGAATCCCTCGGAAAGAACTGACCGATCTAACTTCTCTTTTCACCTGTCCCGATCCCCTGACCACGGTGTACTCCTGACTGATAACCAGCGCGGGGCTCTCTGGATGCAGGAAAAGAGGTGTTGAAACTCCCTGGGGAAGTGAGAGCTGCAACCACAGATCAAGTAAAGGCACCATGCTCCTGGCCTCTCAGCAACCTACTGGTGGCTATCCTGACACAGGAGCAGAGAAGAAGATAGAGCGGCTTAGCTCACTGATACCCCCGTTGGTAATGGGCAGCTCACTTGGGTTCCTCCCAGACCACAATAGCCACCGGGATTCTTGGCCAGGTATTGCTGGTGATAGTCTTCGGCGTAGTAAAACTCAGGAGCATCCAGGATCTCGGTGGTGATGTCATCATAGCCCGCTTTTTTCAGGGCTTCCTGATAGGACTGTTGGGTTGCTTCCGCCTGAACTCGCTGATCGGGATTGTAAACATAGATGCCCGAGCGATACTGGGTTCCCACATCATTACCCTGGCGCATTCCCTGGGTAGGATCATGGCTCTCCCAGAAGACTTTCAGCAGCTCCATGTAGGAGATCGTTTGCGGATCAAAGACAACTCTGACAACTTCGTTGTGGCCAGTTAAACCTGTGCAGACTTCCCGATAGGTGGGATGGGGGGTCAAGCCTCCGGCATAGCCCACAGAGGTAGAAAAGACTCCCTGCAGCTGCCAGAATTTACGTTCAGCGCCCCAAAAACAGCCCATGCCAAACAGAGCCAGTTCCATTCCCTCGGGAAAGGGAGGCAGCAGGGGATTGCCATTGACAAAGTGCTGATTGGCCACGGGCATGGGCTCAGACCGTCCAGGCAGAGCTTGGTCGGGTGTGGGTAAACTGACCTTTTTGTTAAATCCGAAGAGTGCCATCGACTGTTGCCTGAGAGACTGCTTTATCAATTGTAAAAAATTCTATCCCTTTCACCCAGCCCAGGTCATGCTCACTTCAGCCGCTGATCACAATCCTTGGGGTAGTCTAGTTGCGGCAGGATCCTTCTGTTGATCCTAGGATGTAGAGCTTTGGTGGAATCGTGATTGCCCCCGCAACCTTGGACTATTTGCAAGCTTACTGGTCAGATGCCTTTGATTTACGCTCACACCTGCAGGAATTTCTCCAGATCAACCCGCAATCCCTTGATGACAAACTGGCCAGCAGTCAGGCAGAACTGGCTCAGATGGGCCGCCGAGATTTTGACTGGGAGCATGCCCAGGAGTTCTACCAGGATCGGGTGGGAGCACTGCACCTTCTAGATCTGGCGGCCTGGCACCTGACCAGCCGTGACTATATTGGCAATACATTGCGCCTGGTGGATCGGTTTGCCTGCGGTCAGGTCCTGGACTTTGGGGGTGGTATCGGCACCCATACCCTGGCGGCAGCCCTGAATCCGCGGGTAGAGAAGGTTATCTTCTGGGATCTCAATCCCTTGCACCGGGATTTTGTTACCTTACGCGCCCGACATCTGGGTCTGGAGGCCAAAGTCATCTGTCCGACACAACTGCCAGAGTCTCCCGCTTATGACACGATTATTTGTCTGGATGTGCTGGAACATCTTCCGGATCCGGCGGCCCAGCTCCTGCACTTTCACCAGTTACTCTCCCCACCAGGAAAGATCATTCTTAACTGGTACTTTTTTAAGGGCTTCCAACAGGAATTCCCGTTTCATCAAGATGATCCTGCCCTGATCAAGCAATTCTTCTCCTGCCTGCAAACGCGGTTTCTGGAGGTTTTCCATCCCTATTTAATTACCACCCGCTGTTACGAAAAGCTAGCCTTATCTTGAACAACCTCTGCCTGCAGAGCCCTGATCCATAATGGGAGAGGGTTGGCAATTCTATTGTTTTGGATCATACAAATGCTGAGTTCATCCCCGCGCATCCTTTATGGCCTGAGGGCGGATCAATTTCGCCACCCTATTGATCTGCAAGCAACCCGATCACTGCAGCAGCTGCCTGGAATGGGATTCCTGATTCAGAACGTTCTGGGACCGACAGCAGAGCAGATGCTTTACCTGGACAACATCGCCTCCAGTATCCAAGTGGGAGAGAAGCAGCTGCCGGATCTACATCAACTCTTGATCGATGCCTGTCGGATTCTGGACCTGGAAGTACCTCAGCTTTACGTGCGCCAGCATCCAGTGCCCAATGCCTATACATTTGCGATGCGGGGCAAGCAGCCCTTTATTGTTCTCCACACCTCCCTTTTAGATCTCCTGGAACCCGAGGAAATCCAGACGGTCCTGGCCCATGAACTGGGACACCTCAAGTGCAATCATGGGGTTTATCTGACCCTGGCCAACCTGCTGATGCTGTCAGCGGGACTGATCCCTTTGGGGGGATTGCTACAACAAACGATGCAGGAGCAGCTCATGCATTGGATGCAATGTGCAGAATTCACCTGTGATCGAGCCGCCTTGTTGGTAGCCCAAAATTCTCGCACCGTGGCTTCAGTGCTGATGAAACTTTGCGGGGGATCTCCCAAACTGGCCAGTCAGTTGAATGTGGATGCCTTTCTGGAACAGGCGCGTACCTATGCCGATCTAGATGAGGACGAATGGCAGCTGCAATTGAAACAACAACATCAGGCGAGTCATACCCATCCGGTTCCGGTGCTGCGAGCCCGGGAGATCGATCGCTGGTATCACAGTAACACCTACCAGCAAATCCTTTCTCTCCAACACTAATGCGGATATGGGTACCTCTCCAGAACTTTTTGTTTTTGCCATCGTTTTCGGTTCAGCCTTGACCCAGGGTTTGTCAGGTTTTGGATTTGGTTTGGTCTCAGTGCCCTTACTGCAACTGGTCCTGGGCATGCGATCAACGTTG
Organism: uncultured bacterium; assembly: GCA_964392245.1. Lineage (GTDB taxonomy): Bacteria > Cyanobacteriota > Cyanobacteriia > Thermostichales > Thermostichaceae > JAAUUJ01. The sequence continues at coordinate 11,293 of CAYMOX010000012.1, read as the reverse complement.
TCCCTGGTGACCCTTGTCTCTTCGGTTGTCACAGCGGCTCTCTTCTGGTCTTATCGCCAGCAATTTAAACTGGCTCCGGTCCTACGTCTGTCGCTGGCATCGCTTTTCACCATTCCTTTGGGGGTATGCACAGCTCCATTCCTGGGGGAGGATTTGCTGAGAACCGGATTGGCTCTGGTGTTGGTCAGCTATTCCAGCTATACCCTGTTCCAACCCCAGATGCCACCCCTGCTCCATCCCTCTTGGGCCTATCTCTTTGGCAGCCTGTCGGGGCTACTGACCGGAGCCAGCAATGTGGGAGGGCCACCCGTGGTCATCTACGCCCACTGTCAGCGCTGGGATCCCACCACCTTTAAAAGCAATTTGCAGGCTTTTTTTCTGCTCACCACTGGCAGTATCCTCCTCAGTCGGGGGGCTCAGGGGAGCTATACACCGGAGATCTGGCGTTTGTTTTTTCTCTGTCTGCCTGCTGTAGGACTGGGCATCGGCGCAGGTCTATTTTGTTCCCAGTTTCTTGATCCCGACCGATTTCGACAGATGGTCCTGGTGTTTCTGATTGGGCTGGGCCTGCTGCTGCTCACCTGAGGCAATGGACACCCAAGCGCAATCAGAAGGGTAGGTGTACTGAGGCTGGTATGGTTCTCCATCCCGATTCTCCTGGTAGTGATCAAGCAAAAAGAAACTCTAGAATTGGGAGTACCTCCTCCTGCGGAGTCTTGATCATCCATTTTCTTCAAAGCAAAAGAGTTCATGATTCCACTCTGTTCTGAAGTTCCCCTGAGTTTCAGGAACTCATGATTTTACTTAATGCTGTTCAGTACCCCAGATAAGGTCTTGATCCTTATGCTCCACCTGTCCCACTAGCAGTAGTGTTGCAGTCATGTTATTGTTCTACAGGTAGTTGAAGTTCATGAGTTAACAGTTTTTTGTCTCAGGTATCTCTGTATGCATTGCCGCTTGCAGCAGTTGCTGCTCCTGATGGTGATAATCTTGGCCAACGCCTGTAGCGATGATGAGAGTACAGGTCCTACTGTACGCATCACACCTCAGTTTACGCCTGCTGCAACTCAGTCAACTCCAACCCCTCGCCCTCGTCCGAATTCCACCTCAACTCCCCTGTTGACGACCCCAGCCCCAGGGCTATCCAGTCCGATCCCATCAGGGGTTGTTACTCCTTCCCCGTCTCCGGCAACTCCTGTGATTCTAGGAATTCCTGCCAGTGTGAATCAGGGCGACCCACTGCCGATCAGTCTGGCGGTAGCTCTACCCGCTGGCATCAAGGGGGATGGCTTTACTGTTCAAATCACACAGCCTCCCCTGATGTTCTCGTTTTCCTATCCTTCATCAGCATTGGGATGTAATGAAGGAGCGGTGGCCTGTGCTGGCAACCTGGTGGTTCCACCGCCCCAAGGCCTTGTTCCTGGTGTTTACTCGGTTGCTGTTTCAGTCAGCGATCTCCTGGGGCAGGTGTATAGTGCCAGTCAGATCCTCACTGTGAATCCCCCCGGAACGGCCATCCCAAGCCCTACCCCGACAGCTGCCCCCACCTCTACTCCCTCTCCAGTCAACACACCCACCCCCAGCCCTGCCCCCAGTTCATCCCCCACGCCCGTCAGTAGCCCTACCCCTACCCCTCCATCCACTCGCCGGATTGTGAACCCGGATCCTGATCAGGGCAAACAATTTGGCTACGCAGTAGCAGTTTCTGGAGATCTGGTGGTGGTAGGCGATCCTCAGTACACCACGACCAAATTGGTGGGCAGAGCCTATCTCTTTGATGCCCGCAACGGTGAACTTCTATACACCTTGGAAAATCCTGATGCCAGTTTGGTTCCCTCGCCTGATCAGTTTGGCAGTGCAGTTGCTATTGAAGGTAATCGGGTGCTGGTGGGGGCTCCCAATGATTTTGATGAAATCACCGTGACTGACGAGGTGGGGAAAGCCTACCTCTTTGATGCAACCACGGGGGCCCTTCTGCAAACCCTGGTTAATCCCGATCCGGATGAGTTTGATAACTTTGGTCAGTCGGTGGCACTTGCTGGGGATCGTGCCCTGGTGGGCTCTGATGATAATACGGGAGGCCTACGATCGGGAACCGCCTACCTCTTTGATATCTCCACCGCAGCTTTAGAACAAACTATCCCCAACCCCAATCCGGCTGATTTTGACTTTTTCAGTCATTCTCTGGCCATGGAGGCAGATCAGCTGCTGTTGGGGGCGATTGGTGATGACACTGGGGTTTCGGAGGCTGGAGCAGCCTACCTGATAAATGCGGACTCGGGGATGGTTTTGCGCTCACTCCTCAATCCAATGCCGGGGAGTGGAGATCGCTTTGGCTGGTCGGTTGCCCTAGGATCTGGCCATCTCCTGGTGGGAGCCTATCAGGATGACACCTTAGCAACTGATGCGGGTGCTGCCTATCTCTTTGATCTTGCCAGCGGTGCCCTGAGGCTGACCATCAACAATCCCAATCCAACTCAAAATGACAATTTTGGTTCATCTGTTGCAGTTGCGGAAAACACCCTTTTGGTAAGTGCTTACCGTGACAACCTTGGGGCAGGGGCAGTTTACCTCTTTGATGGAGAAACTGGAGTGGGGGAAAAAACCATTAACAATCCAGATCCAGGACAAAGCATTTGGTTTGGCTGGTCAGCGGCCATCTCCGGCAACTGGATCGTTGTGGGTGCCCCCAATGGGACAGGAGATGTCTACGTTTTTCCCCACTAAGCTACAACATTTCCCAGTCTCTTACTGTACGAGTGCTGGATCCTTGAGTGCTTAATCAATGGGTTGACTGTAGTTCACCGGATGGGGAAACGCTGTAAGTTGATCGAGGATAGTCTGTTTCCATAATCATATTTGTTATCAGGCTGCATTGAGGAAAGCAGTGGGCAGGGGAGAGGATCTGAGAGAATGGGGAGAGGTTGTCAGTTCTTTCACCTGACTTATGTCTACTCCATCACCTTCTGCCCTGGCGGAAAAAATCCGGCTTCTGGATGATCAGTTATCTAAACGTGAACTGGCCCTGGATCCGATCGGCTACTTCATCATTTACCTGGATCAAGAGCAGCAATTAATCTGTGCCAAGTTTTTCAGCACGGTGATCAACGAAGAGGGATTGGCCACGGATCCGGTGACAGGTGAGGTGATCCCGGCACGGGGCAAGGTGAAGCGAGATCCAGAACTCCTGATCTGTGGGCGGTCTGCCAAGGAGGTGTGTGTGAAGCTGTTTGAGGAGCAGAATCCGTTGCTAGTTTCTCAACTCAGTCATGCTGCTTATCTAGGGCGGGAATTGCAGCGGGCAGAGTGGGCCCTGATCCACGGCAGTGAGTACGTTCAGGACTGAGGAGAATGCATGTCCAGCTTTCAGCTAGAAATCAACCCTGATCCCACCGCGATGATCCAGCGGGCTGCTGTGCTGTGGAGGCAGTGGTGTCAGGAGGCGGTCACCGATCACGGTCGCTTTACGGTTGCTCTCTCAGGCGGTAGCACCCCCAAACAGCTCTACAGCTATCTGGCGCAGCAACCCAATCTAGACTGGGAACACACGCTTTTGTTCTGGGGAGATGAGCGCTATGTTCCCCATGATCACCCAGACAGCAACTACCGCATGACCCGCGAATCGCTACTGGATCATATTCCTATCCCTGCTGGAAATCTCTATCCCTGGCCAACGGCAACGGATCCTGACCAGGATGCCCGCACTTACCAGCAACTGTTGCAGCAGGTTTTCCAAACTGAATGGCCTGCCTTTGATCTGATGCTATTGGGCATTGGCGGAGATGGACACACAGCGTCTCTCTTTCCGGGAACCCCTGCCCTCCAGGTTGAAGACGAGTGGACCACGGTGGGGAATAAAGATGGGGAACCCCGGCTCACCCTGACCTTTCCGGCCATTAATCACAGTCGTCAGGTGATGTTTCTGGTGTCGGGATCGGGGAAAGCCGAGATCTTGAAAGCATTGCTCACCAATCCATCTCCTTTGCCCGCTCAACAAGTGAAGGCGGCAGGCCAGTTACTCTGGTTTCTGGATCGGGATGCAGCGGCTCAATTACCGCTGTATTTCACCCTCTGATCAGTACCACTTATTCTTGTCTTTGCGGCTGCGATGTCTGCGAAACGGACAATAGGTAAAGGCTCCATTTAACTGGGGCGAAAGCAACATCTCCGTTTGCAGCCGATAGGCTTCCCCAATTGAAATCTCGTTGGGCTCGACACCATGAACCACCATGGCATGTTTAAACCGCTCCTCCAGAGCGATCTGTTGTTTGAGATAGTCCTCAACGGAAATTAATCCCTCAATTCTCTGCATACCGAGGTCCTCGATACCCGAAATCCTGTTTCAGCCTACTCGATCTTGTCTCTCAATCAGCTCTTCTATACAACCTGGATCGCCGGGCTGATTTAGGATGGCAAAGTGTGGTCTGCGTTCTCTGCCCCAGTGACCGAACTTCGTCCTCCCGCATCTGTCTACACCGTCACTCCAGAGCCCCTTGATCTGAAGCGGCTCCACAAAGCCCTTTCTGTGGAAGCAGACCGGGGGTTTATCGATCTGCAGGGACGGGAGCAACGCTTTTCCGAGTTTGTTTCCCAGAGTTTACAGGGTTCGCCCCCCCCCGATCTGGATCGAGAGGATCAACGCAAATGGCGGGAACTGGGGAATCGCTATCAGGTGTATGCAGATCTGCCGTTGCATGAACGACAGCATTTGGTGGCCGAAACACGGCGCTGGCTGGATCGGATTCGCCGCCTGCAAGAGCCTCCTCCCCCCCCTCCCCGTCCCTATCTCCCCTCCACTACCCTGGAGCTGGATCAGTCACTGCAATTTTTGAAGGGAATTGGACCGAAGTCGGCCAGTAAGTTGCGGCAGTTGGGGCTGGAAACGATCAGGGATGCCCTTTTTTACTTTCCCCGTGATCATGTCAACTATGCTCAGCAGGTGCAGATCCGGGAGGCTAAACCGGGTGAAACCGTGACGATTGTAGGGACTGTGCGCAGTTGCAGCTGTTACTCCAGCCCTCGCAACCCTAACCTGGCGATCTTTAACCTGAAACTGTCGGATGACTCTGGGATCATGAAGCTGAATCGCTTTTATGCCGGGCGTCAGTATGCCCAGAAAGGCTGGCAAGAAAGTTTGCAGCGTCAGTACCCACGTGGATCGCTGGTGGCGGCCAGTGGATTGGTGAAGCAAAGTCGTCAGGGGTTAACCCTGGATAATCCTCAGATCGAGGTGCTGGCGGATGAGTCTGCCGATATTCGCTCTCTCAAGATTGGCAAGATCCTGCCTGTTTATCCCCTCACCGAAGGGATCAATGCCGATGTGGTGCGCAAGGCGATCCATACCGCTCTACCTGCGGCTGTGAAAGTGGTAGATCCACTGCCCCCGAAAATGCGACAAGCCCTGGATCTGATCGAATTACCCTATGCCATTACCCAGATCCACTTTCCTGATACCGGAGAAGATCTGCAACAGGCGCGGCGACGGTTGGTGTTTGATGAGTTCTTTTACCTGCAGCTGGGCCTCCTGCAACGGCGTCTGGCTTACCGGGAACGAGCGCAGTCCTTACCCCGCTACCAGCCTGCTGCCGGAGAATTACTGGATCGCTTCTACCAGATCCTGCCTTTTCAACTCACCGGAGCCCAGCAACGGGTGGTGAACGAGATCCTGGCAGATCTGAACAACCCTCAACCCATGAATCGGCTGGTGCAGGGGGATGTGGGATCAGGGAAAACGGTGGTGGCCGTGGTGGCTTTACTGGCAGCGATCCAGTCTGGCTGGCAAACGGCCTTGATGGCTCCTACCGAGGTACTGGCGGAGCAGCATTACCGCAAACTGGTGGACTGGTTCAGTCAGCTACATCTTCCTGTAGAGCTACTCACGGGATCCACAACGGCATCGAGGCGACGCGAGATCCTGCGCCAGTTAGAAACCGGAGAACTGCCTCTGGTGGTGGGCACTCATGCCCTGATCCAGCCGACCGTGAACTTCTCACAACTGGGTCTGGTGATCATTGACGAGCAGCACCGCTTTGGGGTCGAGCAACGGGCCACTCTCCAGCAAAAGGGCAACCACCCCGATGTCTTGAGCATGACCGCCACCCCGATTCCTCGTACGCTCACTCTCACCTTGCATGGCGATCTGGATGTGAGTCAGATCGATGAGCTACCCCCAGGACGCAAGCCTGTTCACACCATGGTGGCGGGGCCAGGGGATCGCACTCACATTTATTCCATGATTGAACGGGAGGTGGTGCAGGGGCGACAGGTGTACGTGGTCTTACCTCTAATTGAAGAGTCTGAAAAACTGGATCTGCGGTCGGCGGTGGAGGAATACCAGCAACTGCAGGAGAAGGTCTTCCCTGATTTTCGGGTTGGCTTATTGCATGGTCGCATGACGGCAGTAGAGAAGGATGAAGTAATCCAGGCGTTTCGGGATCGGCAACTGGATCTGCTGGTTTCAACCACGGTGGTTGAAGTGGGGGTGGATGTTCCCAATGCCACGGTTATGCTGATCGAGCATGCAGAACGATTTGGGCTGTCGCAGCTACACCAGTTGCGGGGGCGTGTGGGGCGGGGAGCGGATCAGTCGGTGTGTGTGTTGATGACCCAATCTCGCTCTGACAATTCCAGGCAGCGTTTGAAGGTACTGGAACAATCCAACGATGGCTTCTTTATTTCAGAAATGGATCTGCAGTTTCGTGGTCCTGGGGAAGTGATGGGCACGCGCCAATCCGGTTTACCCGACTTTGCCCTGGCTAGCCTCTTGGAAGATCAAGATGTTCTTGAGATCGCCCGTCTAGCCGCTGAAAAGATCTTAGAGTCAGATCCAACGTTAGAGAAATATCCGCAACTACAGGCAACCATGCAGCAACGGCATCAGCGGCAGGCGGGAGGGGCTATTTTTACATGATCACGATCTATTCAAACCGAAGTATTGCGTCTTGCACGTGTTCCAGCAGAGTACTCTTCCATCTGATCCCTGCTTTTTGACTCGCTTGCTTCACAGCCTGCTGAAGCCCCATGAATCAGGAAGTCTCGGATCTAGAGAACTCCCATGTCTTTTGGATGCTTTTTGTCGTGAAAGTAGATGTATTGGCGAATGTATCGGGCGTAGGATCGTTCAGTTCTGAGGCTGAGGTGCTTGAGTCGGGAGGTTTGATGAACCCGATCCATGAGCTTGGGAGGAGAAGGTTGGCTGGGGGAAGGCATAGTACGATATCTGGAGGAGTAAATAAGTCGTTATCAGGAGGCTAGACAGCGAGAGAGCTCGTTGAGGAGGAGATCCTGGACTAGGCAGGACTGTTATCGTTCTACACAGACATTGTATAAAGCCATGATCTTGGGATTATATGGATCTGATAATGCCGTAGAATATAAGTTAGATGGTTTTCTTGTCTAAAGTCTGGCTTGATCGATCAAGTATTTTCTAACACCCACTGCAAGGGACGCTTCGATCACCCCAAGTGTGCTAGTTTTTTGGATGAGTTAGATCGCGCCTTTGAGTTCCCCGTTAGATGGTTTTCTTGTCTAAAGTCTGGCTTGATCGATTAAGATTTTCTAACATCCACTGCAAGGGACGCTTCGATCACCCCGACTGTGCTAGTTTTTTGAATGAGATAGATCGCGCCGCTGAGTTCCCCGTTAGCCTGCCTTTTATCTTCATAGTGATGGCATTGCTGATATCTCAGTAAAATCTTTAAGGTTTTATTTGAGTTGATGCAGGGTAGCGATCGCAGTTTTGTCTCGGTTCAATGATTTTGTTGCTGTAGGCGTTGGGTAGTTAACTTTTCTATAATTTAGTGTTGTTGATTTAGTGTTGTTGCTAACAATATGGAATCTGTATACCTCTTTGAAGGGTATCTTAGAAAATTTGTAGCGAGAGGATCACTTTTTGAAGAAGTACTATCTTACCCCTGCAACTTTGCCAGATTGGAGTACCTACCTCTCCCAAGTGGCTGTAGTTGAAAAGAATGGCATCAAAATGATTTACCTGGCTGGACAAGTTGGAGTTGACAATCAAAAGAATCTAGTTGGCAACGGTAAATTACGAGACCAAGTGGAACAAACATTTAAGAATCTTCAAACAGCGTTAGAAAGTGTTGAGGCGACAATTGCAGATATTATTAAAATGACTATTTATGTGGTGAATTATCAGCCTGAAGATGCAGAGATAATTGGTGAGGTGCTACAGCAATACTTCAGTGTGGGTCAACTTCCAGCAATGTCTTTGATTGGTGTACAAGCCCTGGCTGAGGAGAGATTTCTCGTAGAAGTCGATGCTGAAGCTGTTGTAAACGGTGATGGATAAATGTAGGAAGTTTTAAACATTTTATGTAGAGGCAGCAGGCTAACAAGTGCGTTGCAGCGGAATGAATGAAGTCTTTTATGCTTGGTTCAATGTTAATTGCATCCGCTGAACGCAGTCCTTATGCAGCAGGAGCATCTGTAATGAAGAGATCCGGTTGCACGCTGTCTGTAAATTCATATTTATGAACGAATGATGAATCATGTCTGCTCAAGACAATAACGTTATGCAAGGGTTGATTGGCAAAATCTATAAAGCTATCACTGCGCCAAACACTGTCCTAGCTGATCCTGCTGCACGCATCTCTGTAGATAATCGAGAGCCGCCATTCATCTCGTTCTGTTCACCTGGGATTGCCATCGATACGTTGAACTTTGGCAATCTTCTAACCCCCGAGCAAGTCAACGCTTGTTCGGACTTCTCCCAGCTCATCAACAGCGTCCCTGCACCAAATGTTCTCTGGCAACCGACAAACAAAAAGATCTGGGAAATCTATGAACTGGCAATCACTGATATCAAGCTTCCGCTCTCAGATCTGACAGAACAAGAGCTTGCTGTCCTCCAGCGTGCCGAGGCGTTTCTCCGGGAAGAGGTCACAGTAACTGATCCTTTTACGCAGGAAACCAAAAAGGAAGTACGACCAACAGCTGCCTACGAGGCATACGAAAAGCTCTATGCTGCCTACGCAGCTCAAGTGAAAGTCTACAATACTGCTCGGATCACGGCTATATCCGACCCAAGCCCAGCAAATGTGTCGAACTGGGTGGACAATGGCCCTCTTTATGAAATCAATATTCGGAATGCGTACAGTCAATGGGGATCGCTTGGTTACCGTGACTATGTGACCAGAGCGAACGGGATTATTTCATCAATGATGGCACGCGGGCCATACCAATACTATGAGCGACTCCGCTCAAATTTCCAACTCGGACAGAAGAAGGACTTCCGAGGCATAAGCTTTTGGCCCACTTTCGCCTACCCCCCGCAGATTCTCGAACCGTCGTTCAACCAAGGCTGGAGTACATTTACTTTTACTCAGGATGAAACGCATCAATATCAGAGCAGTACTTCTGTTTCGGTCGGTGGTAGGGGTGGCGTATCTTTCGGACTGTGGTCGCTCGGTGCTTCGTCTAGCTATTCTTCCCAGCAGAGCTATTCAAGCAGCGACACGTCCAACTTCTCGTTGTCCGTTGATCTAATACAAGTTCCATTGCAACGTCCTTGGATGACAACATGGGTCTTCAGTAGCCGTGGCTGGCAGGGTGGTTCGACGTTGGGTGGTGACGGCTCAATCTGCTCAGGCGGCTCACCTCTTTCCGGCATTATGCCGTTATTGCCGACTTCGATGATTCTCGCACGGAACTTACGAGTCAACCTTGATATGACCTCGGAAGTCAATCGTGCTGCTGCATCCCAATTTAGTGCCAGCGCGTCTGTTGGGTGGGGGCCATTTTCTGTCAGAGGAAACTATTCTCGCAGCACCAGTTCAAGTTCCCACGACTTTGTCCAGACAGGCAATGGAATCACGTGTCCTGGTACTCAAATTATCGGCTTTGTCTGTGAGGTGTTGCCACGCTCACCCAACCATGATCCGTCCCTCAATTGGGGACAGGAGAGGCTTAGAATGCTTATGGCAGAAGCACATAAAGACGATATGGAGTGGCTGCATGCCACCATGTTCCTCAGCCGTTAGCTTGTCAAATCCTAATCAATAGCGGGTAGGGTGGGCAGTTGCCCACCTTCCTCCGTGCGTAAGGTATTATGAAGTTAGATTATGAGGAGCTAACGGTATGACTCCAGCATCAAATGGGCAAGCAGCCATCATCCGTACAGAACGTGGACTCACGATTGCAGGCACGCGGATCACCCTTTATGATGTCATGGATTACCTAAAGGCTCAGTACCCGCCCAAGCTGATTCGTGAAAAACTTGGTCTTAATGATAGACAGATTCATTCAGCCCTAGCGTACATTGAGACCCACTGTACTGAGGTTGAAGCCGAGTACCAAGAATGCTTGCAGACAGCGACAGAAATTCGTCAATACTGGGAAGAGCGAAATCGTGAACGATTTGCCAAGATTGCTGCGATGCCCCCTAAGCCTGGTCAGGAAACCATTCGTGAAAAGCTTCAAGAGTGGAAAGCACGTATTGAAGCTCAATCATGAACTTCTTGATTGACTACAACTTAACGGGTGATGTTGTTTTATTCTGGGGAACTCTCTCAGCAGAAGGATGGCTTGAGCTGTTGCCCATCCGCTTCTTCACCTTTCAGGATGTTGGATTACCGATGGATAGTAGCGATCGAGTTGTTTGGCAATTTGCCCAAACCAATCAGATGATTTTAATTACAGCAAATCGAAATATGAAAGGAGTTGATTCGCTGGAACAAACCATACGTGAAGATAACACACCCGCTTCCCTGCCAATCCTGACAATTGGAAACCCTGATCGCTTTGATGAAAGTAGCTATCGGCTAAGATGCGCCACCCGCTTGATTGAGATTTTGTTTGACCTGGAAAACTACATGGGAGTCGGTCGAATCTTCATCCCATAAAGTTACTGCTGAAAGCAGTCAGCAAGCAGTATCAGTTCTACAGCTAAACAACGCAGCATAACAACCGTGTTGCAGCGGACAGTTTATAAATCTTTGTGTTGCTACAAAGGTTATCTGCTGCCGCTGAACACGACCGTTAGGCTGCTGAATCCCTGGTGGGGCAGTAGTCGATAGTTACCTATGAGTACAAGAGAGGTTCTTGTCCATTTAATAAAGTTTCGAGTTTTTTTATTTTCTAGAGTTAAGATCTGAGGCAGCTTACAGAAGTCTGAACCCTATGAGAATTTCCACACTTGAGATCAAGAACTATCGGAATTTAGACGGGGTGACAATAAAGTTTCATCCCAAAATGAACTTTGTTATTGGAGAAAACAACTTAGGGGGACTTCGATTAATTGATAATGGGAGTTTTTTGGTAAAATTGAAGAGATGAT
>CAYMOX010000011.1:0-92273 GCA_964392245.1 uncultured bacterium | reverse complement strand
AGTCCTTCTAGGGAAGGCCCTCCTGAGTAATGCACTTCATTTTTGAGTTGGCGGAACTCAAGCGAGTGATCCCAGTCGATGGCTGTATAAGCCTCTGGGAAAAGGAAGGCCAGGAAAGGCTTGAAAAACAGATCTAGAGTTTCTTTCCAAGCGGTGTCAAGATCTGAGGGGGAAGAGGGAGCCGTCATGACTGAGGCAGAAACTGGATCCTAGTTTAAGCCCTGGAGAAGGGTAAACTCTAACTAGATCCGATCACTTTTCAGCTCCGCAGGATGAGATTTGATTGCTCTTCTTTAGAGTCCCGTCTTAAATTCACCTCAGTGGAAATCACCTGTTTAGGCTTTTAACAGATCCTGCAGAATGGTTCGCGCCGTGTCCATATACATCAGGGTGTCGGGGTGGTGACTCCAGATGCTGCTACTCTCCGGAAAAACCTCTAGGGAGAACATTTCTTTCAGCGCCTGCATATAAGGCTGCAGCAGTTGATAGTGGGGAAGATCCAGATCATCCTGAACAGCATGATCCAGGGACTCCAGCATATGCCGCACCAGATGCCAGCTCACCTGCAAGGGGGGATAGAGCATGGCACAAAGGGGAAATAACTCCTGCTGCACCGAGGCCAAACTGCCTTCCATCAAACAGAGGCAAAGATACACCTGAAACATTTCCACATCTCGCACACTGGAAACACGGATATCCAGATCATGGAGCGATCCATGACGGCACTGGTGAGCAGGGTGCAACTGAGCGGTTTCGGCACAGATGGTTTCCGCAATTTGAGTGGTCAGGGGCAACAGTTGTTGCACAACTTTCAGACTGGGGGAATCGTAGGGAAGTTGAGCTGCTGCGTCATAGGACCGCTGTAGGGGCATGTAAAGATGATCATCCATGACCTTCAAATAGGCTCCAAAGGTTCCTCGCTGAGCCGTATCCAGCTTTTGCAACAGCAGCTGTCCGGTGTAGTGAAATTGCATACTGAGAAACCCAAGAATGCGAGGATCCTGGCGGGTGTGTTGAGACCGGATCTGGCCGCAAACGGGAGCAATCTCCACAGAGAACCGCTCTGGAGACATTTTGGTCCGGTAGCAGTTCACCGCCTTTTCAAACAGCTGGCGCGAGTCCTCCGCAAATCGCCATGGATCAATGTGAGCCGAATGAATGCGGTGTCGGGGTAACTCTTCGGCTAGCAGAGTTTCGGTCTGGGTCCAGGCCTGAGCACTGGCAAAACGCAGGGAATCCAGGAGTTTCTGGGCTGTCTGCTCAGGGGTCTGCTCGGGTTCTGCGGACTGTTCCCAGGCATAGCTCAGCAGATCCTGTGTATATTTCTTCGCCCAGAGGTGGGCCAGGGCATCCAGGGGCGTAGGGTGTGGAGAAGGATTCGGGTTATCTGGAGAGGACATTGGACTCAGCACCTAGGGAATCACTGAAGTAGTGCCCTATACTCTCACAGGAACAAGTATAAAAACATTACAAATTGCATTATGTGGAAATATATTATACGCTTCGACTGTTTTTCACGCAGATCTCAGAGTAAATCATCGGCCAGGGGTGTGGTGAGCAGGTCTTCATAGGAAAGTTGAGCATCTTTTTGCAGGGCCTGAATTGCCTGATATTCCGCCTGAATACAGGCCTGATACTCCTGAGCTAGCTCGGTTTCCCGCGCCGAAAACGCCTGATCCCACAGTTGGGTCCAGTAGCGATAGCGTTTCTGGCGAATTTCCAGTTCCATGTTGGCGATCGCCGCCCGCACAACAATTTTGGGACGCATCAGGGCCACCCGCGTGTTTTCATCCAGCCAGAGAAGGTGACTGAGGCGCTGATTCAGCTGGCTGTCGTGGGCGCAGATCGCTCGCAGCGTATTGAGAAGATCGTCTCCGCGACTCTCCAGGGAGGGGTCACTCACTACCAATTCCAGGATGCGGTGCCACAGCTCACGATGGGGTAGAAAACTAAATTGCAGATCCCGCTGGATCAGATCCTGGCGGATGGTGGCGCGAAACTCCTGGAAGTGCAGAAAGATCTGTAATAGGTGAGATTCTGATTGCAGCAGCTTGGAGCCTTTAGCCGTTTTTTGCTGTTCGGGGTTGGACCAGCGCCGCTCGCGGATCCGTCGGCGGAGATCCTGTTCAATGTCGCGGGCAATCACGGTATTTCCGCGACCGCGGCTGAGGCATTCTGCCGCTCTGTAAACGTAGAGGGAACGCCATTCTCCACTTAAGCCGGACAGCAGTTCGACCAGCGCCTGCTGAGCCTTGAGGTATTCCATGGCATTGCTCAGATCCTTCTCCGCCAGAATCTGCTCCAGTTGCCAGTCCAGCCAGAAGGGGGCCTCATCCAGAAGTTCCTGAAAGGCCATGGGGGAGTGATCACGCAGAAACTCGTCTGCATCCTTCCCGGCAGGAATGGTCAGGATCCGCAGTTCAATTTCCCCCCGCCGGGCTTGGTCCTCCACCCCCTGGATGGCCCGCTGGGCTGCCGTGATCCCGGCTCGATCCGCATCAAAGTTGAAAATTAGCCGATTGGAGGGCGTGTAGCGTAGCAAGGCTTTCACCTGCTCCGAGCCCAGGGCCGTGCCCATGGAAGCCACTGTCTGTTCAATTCCCGCCTGGTGCAGGGCCAGCACATCGAAATACCCCTCCACCACCAGCGCCTGATCTGTCTGGCTGATCGCTTCACGGGCAAAGTTGAGGCCATAAAGGATCTGGCTTTTATTGAACAGCTCAGTTTCCGGAGAATTGAGATACTTGGGTTGTTCATCCCCCAGCGTCCGGCCCGCAAACCCGATCACCTGCCCCTGCCCATTGCAGATGGGAAACATCAGGCGATGGCGAAAGCGATCATACCAGCCCCCTCCATGCCGCCGTGGACTCACCAGTCCTGCCCCCTCCAGCAGATCCATGGGTTGTTGCTTCTGTTTGCCCAGATAATCAGTTAGGGGCTCCCAGCCAGGCGGGGCAAAGCCCAGTTGAAATTTACGCACAATCTCCGGCTGGATCTGGCGTTGTTCCAGGTAACGCCGAGCAGGCTCTCCCAGGGAACTATGCAGGGTGTGTTGATAAAAGTCGGCGGCCATGGCCAGGATCTGCAACAGGCTCTCCTGGCGAGTTTGACGACGCTCATACTCCTGTTGCTGCTGCGGGGACGACTCCTGGATCGGAATCCGGTAGCGCCGTGCCAGTTGCTGCACCGCCTCACTGAAAGGGATCTGGTCGTACTCCGTCAGAAAGCGGATGACATCTCCTCCCGCTCCGCAGGCAAAGCACTTATAGATCTGCTTCCCTGCACTCACCTGAAAACTGGGTTTGCGATCCTTATGAAATGGACAGAGCCCCACATAGTTGCGCCCCTGTTTGCGCAGCACCACTTTGTCCGCAATGACCTCGACAATGTCGGCCTTCTGGCGGATCTGCTGAACCGTGTCGGGGTGTAGGGAGGAGCGACTCATAGCATCATCTTACCGACCCCCCAAGCCGGGAGACAGATCCCCTAGCTGCCACTTGATGAACAAAAGAGACGGGAGTTCCCGGCAGTTCATCCTGGCAGTCTGTAGCGTAGGATTGACTGCAAGTGTGCTGGGGATCGGGGATGGAAATTCTCTTTGGACTGCTGACTTTACTGGCTGGCCTGGGTTCAGGTGCTGGCTACCTGGTGGATCAAACCGCTCGCAACATTATCCTGCAAGAGCTGGATCAGGCGGAAACCCTGGAGGTGCGGGTAGAAAGCATTCCCAACTATCGCATCCTCAGGGGTGAAGCTGACCGCATTCTGGTGGCAGGTCGAGGTCTCTACCGGGAACCCTTTCCTCGCATTGAACTGTTTGAGCTGGAAACCGATCCCATCAACCTACGGTCCACTGACCCGATTACCCTGGGATCTCCCTTGCAGGCTGCGGTTCAGATCATTATTCGCGAGGCAGACGTCAATACAGCGTTGCAATCGCCTGAGATCCTCAGCCAATTTGAAAATATTGAAGCCGATCTCCCTTTCGCGGCGGGACCAGGCCAAAAAGAGTCCACCTTTGACCTGCGTTCGCCTGAGACAGATTTCTTGCCTGGGAACGGGATTCGCCTGGCTGCACAACTGGTCGAAAAAAATGAAGCGGGCCAGGATCAGGAAGCCGTGGATATTGAATTTAGTGCAACTTTAGCGATGGAAGCAGGTCGCGTTCTCAAGCTGGAGGATCCAGAATTTTTAATTGGATCCGTGCCCGTACCCCGAGAGATTTCTGGGGCGTTTTTAGGTGGCCTGAACGAAATTTTTGATCTGCAGGAACTGGATGAAGAGGGCATTATTATTCGTGTCCTGACTTTATCTGTCGAGGAGGATCGGATTAAGGTGGTGGGATTTGTGAGGGTTGATACTCTGCCAGGACAATCCGTTCCCAATGTGGGGTCTTTACACCTGGGAATCCTTTCATCTCTGGGATAGGCTATTGCTATGTGGTGTGACTGGGACTTGGGACTTTATGATCAATCCCGTTGAGCAGACAACAACTCTACAGGATCGTGCCTCCTCACGGCGAACGAAATCTTCTCAGCTTCAACTTGTCCTGGCCGGATTTCTCCTGGGAGGGATGGTCACCGGAGCCGCTTGGTGGGCCTGGCTAGGACCGCGCCAGTCCATGTCGCTCTACTGGTTAACCAGCCCAGACAACGACATCTACTATGTTGAGCAACAGACGACGCTACGGGTAGCCAATCTGGAGCAGGCTATTCATGCCAGTCTGGAGATCCTGATTCAGGGACCTGAAGATAGTCGCCTGGTCTCTGCGATTCCCCCTGAAACAAAGCTCCTCAGTGTCAAGGTGGAAGGAGACGACATTTTTCTTAACTTTTCCCAGGAATTTGCCAGTGGAGGCGGATCCACTTCAATGCTGGGTCGGATCACCCAGGTTCTCTATACCGTGACCAGCCACAATGAATCCGCTCGGGTCTGGATCGCGCTGGAGGGAGAGGCTTTAGAAACCCTGGGAGGAGAGGGCCTGATCCTGGATCAACCGCTGTCGCGTGAGTCCTTTGAACCTAGTTTTCAAAACCGTGTCTTCTTCGATAATCTGGCCCAGATGGACTACTTTGAAGAAGGTCGCCATATTCCAGCCATTGAGGGATCCACTCCCTGAGCACTTGAATTCCCCATCGCTGATGTTCCTTCAGGAAGTCCTGCCGAGGTGCTCCAGTCCATTTAAAAACATGTCATCGCTGCTTCTGCTGTTGTCAATCCCCTTTTTCTTTGGCTGGATCCGGATAACAACTGTACGTGGGATCTTCTGTCTGGCACTGTTATGTTAATCGCAAAAAATCTACACAAGTCTTACGGTCAGACAGAGGTGGTGCGGGGTATTGATCTGACGCTGGCCTCCGGGCAGGTGTTGGGATTACTGGGCCCCAATGGAGCCGGGAAAAGCACGACGGTAGGTATGCTCTATGGTCTGGTGAAGCCTACCCAGGGCCAGGTGCAGTTGAAGGATTTTGACGTCCACCGGCAGGGAGCCCTGGCGCGTCGTTACATGGGGGTGGTCACTCAGGATAACAATCTCGATCCCGATCTGGATGTTCTGGATAATTTACTTTTTTTTGCCCGTCACTATCGGCTGGTGGGTCGGGAGGCACAGCACCGGGCCGCGGAATTGCTGGAAATGGTGAACCTTCTGGGTCGGGAACACAGTGGTGTGGATTCGCTTTCGGGGGGTATGCAACGGCGGCTGGTCCTGGCCCGCGCGCTCCTCAATCACCCACTGGTGATTTTTCTGGATGAACCAACCACTGGACTTGATCCGGATGCTCGACAGGAATTCTGGCGCTTGGTGCTGCAGCTGAAGCAACGGGGACACGGAATTTTGCTGACAACCCACTATATGGATGAGGCCGAACGACTGTGTGATCATCTGATGTTGTTGCAGGCAGGGCAGGTGGTGGACCAGGGCACTCCTCAGGATCTGATTAAACGCACCATTGGCGAAGAAGTGGTGGAAGTGGAAGGGCTGACGGCGGACGTCATCGCAACTCTGGCAGCCGAGGCCGGAACCTGGTGGCGACCCTTCAGTACAGGCTATCTGATGGTTTTGCCTGACTTAGATTCTCAGGCGGTGATCATGCGGATTGAATCCCAGCACCCCACACGACTGCTCCAGCGGCGGGCTAATCTGGAGGATGTGTTTCTGCGGCTCACGGGAGTGAGGCTATGACGGCATCAACGAATCTGATCACCCAGGAATGGTCAGATCTGGGATGGGGGATCTACTCCGTCTGGCGGCGGCATTTTCGTGTTTATCAGCGCACCTGGTTGGTTAACTTTTTGCCTCCCATTACCGAACCTCTGGTTTACCTGCTGGCCTTTGGTTATGGTATTTCACCGATGGTGAATGATCTGCGCTACCTGGGCGAGCCACTGTCCTATCCCATTTTCATTGGTCCTGGCATGATTGCCGTGGCAATTCTCTTTCAAGCCTTTTTTGAAGGGGCCTACGGCAGTTTTATCCGCCTCCATTACCAGCGCACCTGGCACGCTCTGCTCACCGCCCCGCTCACTTACACCCAGGTGTACGCTGGAGATCTCCTCTGGGCCACCACTCGCGGCCTCATCTCAGGGGTAGTCACGGGCACCGTCACCGTGCTGCTGGGGCTTTACACCTGGAGCGGATTATTGGGATCAATCCCGATGATGATCCTGGGCAGTGTTTTATTTGGAAGTATGGGGCTGCTCACCGCTGGAACTGTTAGCACGGTGGATCAGATTAACGTCCCCATTTTTACACTTGTGGTTCCCATGTTTGTTCTCTGTGGCACTTACTTTCCGCGAGAAAATTTGCCGGATCTGATGAGACTTCTGGCCATGATCCTGCCCTTGAGTTCAGTCGTGGATCTATTGCGCTGGCCCCTGGGGTTACCAGGTTTTTGGCCACTGCAGATCATCTGGCTGCTGAGTCTGGGAGGAATCTTTATCTGTCTGGGGTGGCGAAAGATGGCAGAACGGATCTAAAGACTGCAGCAATGCCCCCATGGCGATCTTGCAGCGGGTGGATCCTGATGAGTCCCTGATCGATCTTGTCCGATCCCAACTCAGTAGGGCCGGGTAGAAATCTCAACCCTGATCCAGAGCATATTGCTTGAGATCATGCAGGGAAACATGCTCCAGGGCCATGGCATGAGTGGCTTCCAGAATCACGGGGGGAGCAACACCAGCCTCCAGAGCTTCCTGCCAGCGGGAGGCACACAGACACCAGCGATCCCCAGGCTTCAGCCCCGGAAAGTTGAATTGCGGGCGGGGAGTACTCAGATCATTGCCTTGGTGTTTGGTGTAAGTCAGGAATTCTGCAGTCACCTGAGCGCAGACCACATGAGCACCCATGTCACCTGCTCCGGTATCACAGCAGCCATTGCGGTAGTACCCGGTCATGGGATCGGTGCTACAGACTGCCAATGGGCCACCCAGAATATTTTTTGCCTCGCTCATCTATATTCCCTCCTTGAACTCGAAATTGTGATCACGGCTTCCACCGTCACCATTCTGGATTCTTTCTGAACAGAAGTGATGGCCCAACGCAGGAGTTGGTGTACTCCCACCTGGGATCGTAGGGCTTCAAACACCATTCTCTCCAGATCAGCTGCCTGGAGGGGAAGCACCAGAGGTACCTGCACGACCACAAACTCGACCTGCACCGAACTTATTTCACCTGAGCACTGCCAAATTGCAGCTCATATACTTCATCTTCTTTATCGGAGTCGATTTCCAGATCCGACATGGCATAGGAAACGCACAACAGTGCATACCCTTGTTCCTTTAACTGGGGAGCGATCCCCATGGCCTCTGCTTGAACCAGGGTACCCTTGCGCACACGAGCAGCACAGGTGGTGCATACCCCTGCCTGACAGGAGGAGGGCAAATCAATTCCTGCCTGCAATCCAGCCTCCAGGATTGTTTGATCTGCAGGTGCCTGAAAGCTATAGTCCTGGCCACGGTGATGAAGGGTGATCTGGTGGGTGAGAGATGCGGTCATGGAAAAAAGAGAACCAGAAGGATGCACTGCAGCCGTTAGTGTAACAGGAGTTGGGAACAGGCTTTCCGATTCAGATCTTATCCCTCCAGGTCGGAACAGGAATGATCCACAGTCAGTTCCTCAGGACGCTGGCATCGCAGGAAATTCACATGAATACCTGAAGCACCTTCTGCCTCCAAATCGGCAATGTAGGCGGGCTGGTGCTCCTCAGCTTCACTCTGGGTTAAAAAAGGTCCGAAATAGTAAGTGCAATGGGGGTCTGAGGTTGTGATCTCAATCCAGGTGGCCATCCCCAGGTTTTCCCAGATCGTGATCAGTGTGCTCTTCAAAAAACTCACAACCTGCTCCTCTCGTCCTGCCCTGATGTTAAGAAATTATGCACGACCTGTCATGATCGACTGATTAATTCCTGCATCTATGACCTGGAGACCGTCAGCGTTTTCTGCCAGCGTTGTCGAAAGATCTCGTACAGGGCCATCCCTGCGGCCACAGAAGCGTTAAGACTTTCGGTTTTTCCCACCAGAGGGATCGACACCAGAACATCACAGTGTTGCTGGGTAAGGAGACTGATGCCCTCCCCTTCCGCCCCAATGACCAGGACGACTGGACCATCCAGCTGACTGCGGTGTAAAGCTTGTTGCCCCCGCTGATCGGCACCATAAATCCAGAAGCCGCGTTTTTTCAGGGTTTCCAGGGCTCTGTTCAAATTCACCACCCTTGACACAGGTAAGGAGGATAAGGCTCCTGCTGCCACCTTGATCACGGCTGACGTTACCCCGACAGCCCGTCGTTGGGGAATGATCAACCCCTGGCCCCCGAGTGCTTCAACGGTGCGGGCAATTGCCCCCAGATTATGAGGATCCTGGACTCCATCCAAAGCCACCAACACTGGGGCTGGAGTATTGGCAAGAGCTTGATCGGCTAGATCCTCCAGATCCAGGTAGTCGTAGGGCGTGCCCTGGGCGGCAATTCCCTGGTGCTTAGCCCCTTCTGTGATCTGGTTCAGGCGCTGGGGAGAAACCTCGTCAATCACGGCCCCCCGCTGTTTGGCTTCCTCTAACAGCCGATGGAATTTGGGGTTGTAGCGCAGACTGGAGAGAACCCAGATCCGGTTCAGGGTCTTCTGGGCCTCCAGCACCGCCAGCACTGCCTGTCGGCCAAAGATCAGATCACTGCCCTGGCTCTCGACTTCGTGTTCACCCTCTGGAGGGGGGAGACCTTCTCTAGGGGTTGCGGGTGCGGGTTTAGAGGCGCGAATCGGGCGCGGTTTAGGTTTTTCCCGCTCCTCAGGACTGGAGGCGGTTGAGCGTTTAATCGGTTTGCTGCGACCACTGCGCTCAGGGGATGGGGAAGGTTTGCGGGGTTTGCCCCGATCAGCAAACGGTCGGGATCGTCCCTGAGATTGACCAGAGGAAGAACGACGGGGGCGGGGAGGAGGGGCAGCCATAGCTCAACTTGATGAGGTGAAAGGCCAGAGATGAATGTTCTTCTGGTGCTGGGCCAGGCAGAAACCAGAAAGGGATGGCGGAGGAAAATAGTGTATCAGTAAGATTTTAATCATCCCTGATGATCTCCACCCTGTCATGGGGTCAAGGTTTTCGGCTTCGCAAAGGGGCAGAATTCTGTAGAGGCATTGGGGATCGGAAGTTGCTAGCCCCGGATCACCCTGATTCTCATGCCTGATGCAGACGGGATCCTGTTGAGGACCCTTGACCAAACCCAAAGCCTGGCTCGTCTTCTGGGGGAAATGGCCACACCTGGGACTGTCATTCTACTGCGGGGTGGGCTGGGTAGTGGTAAAACCACCTTTGTCCAGGGGGTAGGCGCGGGATTGGGGATTTCCACGGTGATCAATAGCCCCACCTTTGTCCTGATCCAGGAATATTGGGAAGGACGCCTTCCCCTCTTTCACGCTGATCTTTATCGGCTTGATCCCCTCAGTATCCTCGATCTGGGCTTGGAGGAACTGTGGTCGGGACCCGGAATCGTGGCAGTGGAATGGCCAGAACGGTTGCCCGAGCTCCCCCAACACTGGCTGGATTTGCAGCTGGAATGGATAGGCGATCAAACCCGTAGACTTCAGATCCAGTGGCAGGGACAGGCGCATCGTCAGTTGTGGCAAGCGGTGGTGGAGCGTTACTCCAGTATTCCTTTCTGATGCTTAGACTAGCGCTGCTGGGCAGTGGACCATTGCTCAAGCCCACGGATCCATCCCCATGATTTCCAATCCTGCCACCTGAAGCACCGGATCAAGTTGCGATTACAATGAGATTACGGTGGCGTTTTTCCTCAGGGGCATCCATGTTAGAGACTTTGCTAGTCTTACTGGTTTATGGGGGATTGGCGGGAGCTTACCTGTTGGTGATTCCGTTGATTGCCATGATCTATATCGACAAGCGGTTTAATTTCAGTGGATCCTGGGAGAAAGTCCTGATGTTCTTCCTGGGGCTGTTCTTTTTTCCGGGCATGCTGCTGGTAGGGGGATTTGTGAATTCTCGTCCCCAGTTACGAAAGCTTTAGCGCTTGTTCACTCCCCGGATCCAGTGGGATTCCCTAAGGTCATGACGCGACTGGTCATCTTGAAATGGAGTTTAGGGCTGCTTCTGGCCGTTGGAGTAAGCTACTGGTGCCTTGCATGGGTGGGGCTTTCTGAGGACAGTCTTCAGATCGGTTTGAGTAGTCTTTTGATGCTAGGGTTTGTCTCCTGGGTGATTGGCTATGTCAGGCGAGTTCTCTCTGGTCAGATGGCCCTGCACGAGCAGCAACACCGTTTTGAGAAAGCCGCCCTGCAGGAACGCTTGCAAAGCCTGACTCCTGAGGAGTTAGCGGATCTGACTCGTGAGCTGGAATCTGAGATGTAATCTTTTTAACCAATAAAGGGGTGAAAGCTCTATGATCTTCCCTCGATTAGCCGTATAAGTTGCTACGCTTTCCCCGGGTTGGGAATGTTAAGTTTGCGCAAACACATTCTCAGATGCCTGACTCTGTATTAGCTCATCCACTCATGGTGGGGAGGAGTTGTAAAATCTCATGCCCGAGGTTTCCCCAAGTGTCTTAATTGCCCAGTCTCAGCCTGAGCAGGCTCATCTCTGGCAGTTGATTTTTCAGTCTCAGGGGTATCAGGTGATTCAGATCGCTCCTCAGGCAGAGTTATTTGAAGCTGTGCTTGCCCATGCTCCGGACATCCTCGTGGCTGACACAACCACAGGACTCTTTAACCCCTTTGCCCTCTGTCGGGAATGCAAGAGCAAACTGCCTGGCATGAAGGTGCTCCTGACTCGGGAATCCCGTCGTCCTGTCGAGCCCTCTGAACAACGCTGGGCCAAATATCAGGGGGCAACCGAACTGCTACCTGGTTTACCTGAGAATGGCCAGTTGTTACCCACGGCAGAATTGATCCTGGGCCTGATTGGTTGCACCTCCATTAACAAGACGGCCCTGCAACAGGCGTTAGATCTCGTAGAGCCTGAAGTTGACAACCATGGATCAGCAGCTGACCCCCCTGCCGATCTACCCTCCTACCCTCCTGCCCCTGCAGAGCCTGAGTCCATCCCTCCCCCCTCACCTCCTGCCTACAAGCCCGTAATCATGTATCGCGGTCGGCCAGTCCAGAGTTGAATTGGTAAGCTGGTGAAGGATTTTGCGTTTCTTGCCCTGGCGGTTGCCAGGCTTTCTCTGCATGTCAGATTTGGATCCCACTGCCCTCAATCTCACCTTCCTGGGGACAAGCTCCGGTGTTCCCACCCGTCAGCGCAACGTTTCCGGGGTCGCTCTGCAACTGCCGCAACGCTCAGAGATCTGGCTGCTGGACTGTGGAGAGGGTACGCAGCATCAATTAATCCGGCATGGGCAGCTGAACCTGAGTCAGATCCGGCGGATATTGATCACCCACATGCATGGGGACCATATTTATGGCTTGCCCGGGTTGCTGGCCACCTGTGGCATGAGCAGTCCCCCAGAAGCGATTGATGTCTACGGCCCTCCCGGTCTGGAAGACTATCTCAAACAGGTGATCCGCTACAGTGAAACCCGTCTGCAGTATCCCCTGAATATCCATACCGTGGAGACAGGACTGATCCTGCAGGAATCAGAATACTCGGTCTACTGTGCTCCTCTTGAGCATCGCATTCCCGCCTATGGTTACCGGATTGTGGAAGCGGATCGGGTAGGGACTTTCGATATTTCCAAGGCGCAGGCTGATGGGATCCCTCCCGGTCCCCTTTACGGACAGTTGAAAGCCGGGGCCACTATCACCCTGGCGGATGGTCGGGTCTTTTCTGGAAAGGATTATGTCGGTCCTTCGATCCCAGGACGAAAACTGGCCTATTGCACTGATACCATCTACTGCTCCAATGCCGTCGATCTGGCCCGGGCTGCCGATCTGCTCATTCACGAGGCCACCTTTGCCGAAGCCGAAAAGCATCTGGCCCGCCGCAGTAAACACTCCACCGCTGCCATGGCCGCTCACGTGGCTCAACAGGCCCAGGCCCAGGCCCTGATCCTTACCCATTTCAGCCCCCGCTATGGCAGAGACAGTGCCATCACTTTAGAAGATCTGCTGAATGAAGCCCAGGCCATTTTCCCCCATACGCTTCTGGCCAAGGATCGGCATACCTATGCGGTCCCCCGCCGAGCGCCGCATCCTGTGTCAACCCGAGAACTGGTCCCCCTCTGAAGTCTGTTTTCTATTTGCCCGGTCAGGGGGTCGCCGTTGTCAGCAAACGATATAGTGGGGGTAGCTTCCTCCAAGGGAGCTGCGGCTGCACACAAGCGAACAGGAAGGGATATGGCTTACAGTAATACAGCACTGATGCCAGACGATCTGGATTTCGATGCATCACAGATTAACTACATTGATTTAATCGCTACTGTGATCTCCAGTCTTAAGGAGGATGCAGCCTACGAAAACCATCAGCAGGGACACACCTGGAAATTCACCTACGGATCGGTGGAAGTGTTTGTTCACCTGAGTGGGGAATCTACCGACGATACGCTGGCGGTCTGGTCCCCCGTCCTCAAGTTCCCGGTTAAGGATGAAGCACGGCTGATGCGGACGCTGCTGGAGAAAAGCTGGATCGAGACCCTGGAAGCGCGCTTTTGCCTCTGGAATGATCAGGTGATCCTCAATCATTTCCGCACCTTGGAGGGGATCACTCCGACTGAGATCTCTCGGGCGATTACGCTGGTGGCCACCCTGGCGGATGAATATGATGAACCCCTGCTCCAGGAGTTTGGCCTCGAGGGTGCCTGAAGGTCGGCTGCTTCCCTGGCAGGTGGAAACCGGTGTTTTTAATATGGCAGCGGATCGGTGGCTGCTGGATCAGCGGGTAGCTTTTCCTGAACGGGGTCCGATCCTGCGCTTTTATGGTTGGAAAGACACCACCCTTTCACTGGGATATCATCAGTCCCCGATCTATCCGGCAGCGACTTTGGGAGAGATGGGGATCAGGTGTGTGCGCCGTCCCACCGGAGGTCGAGCAGTTCTGCACCAGGCCAGCGCTCATCAGGCAGAGCTAACCTACAGTTTAATCGTGCCGGATCTGGAGCCCTGTTCTCGCCGTCAGGCCTATGCCTATCTCTGTCAGTTCCTCTGGAATGGGCTCAAGAATCTCGGTGTTCAACTGGATCCTTTGGGACCTTCTCCTTTCCCCCATCGGGATGAAATGAGCAGGAACTACCCCCATCGCGCCAGTTGTTTTGCCACCTCCACTTCCGCAGATCTGACTTTCCAGCAAAGCAAGATCATCGGCAGTGCTCAGCTCTGGAAGCAACAGGTGGTGTTACAGCAGGGGAGCCTTCTGCTTCGCCCGGATATTGACCTCTGGGAGCGGGTTCTGCCAGGTTCGACAGAAAAAATAAAGGGATTGCAGGAGATTGCTCCTCAACCCCTAGAACGCGATCAGATTATCAACTCCCTAAGTCAAGCTGCAGCAGAACTGCTGGGCGTCACCTGGCAAGAGGGAGAATGGTCAAATCATGAACGGGAAGCGATCTCTGCGCTGCAGGATCAAGGTCAGGGTTAGGATCCGCTGCCCACGGACTTGGTGACCACTTCGCCCCCTTCCATCAGGACCACTTCCTTTTCACGGGCAGAAATGGAGCTGACACTGGCCGATTCAAAATTCTGACCCGATTGCACCACGGAAGGAACTGCACCAGACGCCGACATCAAGGCGTAGCTCTCGCCGTCAATGCTGACAATTCCAGAGACTTCCACACTGCGGGCAAAGCGAGCTGGATCCTCCTGGGGTTCATCCAGAGCTGCAGTCGTGTCAGGAGAGGGGAACTCAAGATCCTCAATGGCCGGAAGAGTTGGTAAGGTATCAGGAACTGGGATGGGTTCCGCAATGTCCACGGGCTCAGCAATTGTATCGAGAGGAACAAAAGGATTGCTCCGGCCTGACTGTCCTAGGGCCCGCTGAGTTTCTGCCTCTGGATCAGAGGGTTCAATCAGGGTGGTGGCAGAGGTGCTGGTCTGCAGCAGGGATTCTCCAGTGGTCTGACCAAAGGCCGAAACACCAGGCAGTTGATTGGACTGAGCCAACCGCTGCATCTCCTCAGCTCCACGGTTGAGGGTGGCCTGCATATCCTGTTGCCAGCGCCCCGGAGCGATCTCGGCCATCACAATCGGGCTAATTTCTCCCCGCATTTCCACGAATACTTCTGCCTGAGTGGTGTTCAGGCGTCGGGATCCCTGAACTGTAGCTCCCTCGGGCAACAACAGCTCAACTGCCGCTTCAGCTGCAGGCACCCGAGCCTGAGCGGAGACAAACTGGGGAGCAACCAGGAAAGACGCACCCCCCAGCAAACAGGCAGTGGCGATAAAAGGCAAAGATCTGCAGTTGACCATTGCTAGAGATCCTTAAGCACTAAGCAGCTTCGCTCATTAACATACCCAATTATCTCTGGATCGGCTATGCAGACGCCCTTAAATCTGTGGGAATTGAATGGCTTTCGTTTCCCCCCGCAACTGCGCTAGCATTGAAACGTTAGTGTAAACAACTGTTAAGGGCCTATGTCATCCGAAACTCACCTCAGCATTGACACGATTGCCGAGCGGCTGCAAAGCCCAAATTCTGCGGATCGAATGGTGGCCTTGGCTTCTCTGCGCCATCTCTCCGATGAAGAGGCCGTGCCCCTGATTCTAAAAGTCCTGGATGATGACAACCTGCAGGTGCGCTCCATGGCTGTGTTTGCGCTGGGGGTGAAGCAATCGGAAGCCTCCCTACCCAAGCTCCTGGAAATTTTGAGTACAGACAGTGACTACGGGATCCGAGCTGACGCTGCTGGTGCCCTAGGGTATTTGGAAGATCCACGCGCCTTTGAGTCTTTGGTGCGAGCTTTTTATGAGGATGTGGAGTGGTTGGTGCGCTTCAGTGCCGCCGTCTCGCTAGGGAACTTGAAGGATTCCCGTGGCTATGAAGTTTTGATGCATGCTCTCCAAACTGATGACAGCTTGATGCAACAGGCAGCAATTGCCGCCCTGGGAGAGATTGGGGATATTCGATGTCTGGAGCGGATCTTGACCTTTGCCCAGTCGGATGATTGGTTGGTGAGGCAACGTCTGGCGCAAGCTTTAGGGAACCTGCCCTCGGAAAAGAGTTTGTCGGCCCTCACCTACATGGCAAAAGATCCTCACCACAGTGTGGCTGCTGCAGCGCTCCATTCCTTACAACTGCTGCAGGACAAACAGGATGCTACTACGGAGACCTAGCTTCGTTCGAATATCCGGCCTCATGCCTCTCATTATCTTTCCCTCCAGGATCTGAAACTCTTCTGCTCAATTGAAATTTAATGGCGAGTCAGTGGATCTTCTAAAGTTCTTCTGGCAGGATCAAAGCGTTCTGTAGATCCTCTGCCATGTTTGCAAAAGTGTGGTCAGCAACGCTTCTGGGGTTGAAAGCTCTGCGCACAGCGGTGGAGGTGGATGTGGGAGGTGGGTTGCCTCAGGTAGTGATGGTAGGGCTGCCGGATACCGCAATTCAAGAATCCAAGGAACGGGTGAGAGCCGCCATCAAAAACTCTGGGTTTGCTTTTCCCATGCGTAAGGTTGTGATCAGTCTGGCCCCCGCAGATCTCCGTAAAGAAGGACCCAGTTTTGATCTCCCGATTGCCATGGGCATCCTGGCTGCTGCGGATCAGGTGGAGTCCAGGGATCTGGACAGGATCCTGTTGATGGGAGAGCTCTCTCTCGATGGCAGCTTGCGTCCTGTGATGGGAGTGCTACCCGTGGCTGCAGCCGCTCGGCACATGGGGTTTACCCATCTGGTGGTGCCGCAAGCCAATGCCCTCGAAGGGGCTGCTGTAGAAGGATTGCAGGTCTACGGGTTTCAAACCCTGGCGGAGGTGGTGGCCTGGTTGCAGGATCCCGAGCCTGTCATGCCGACTCAGGTGGAGGCCCATGCGATTCTGAAGGCAAGTGAACCCCAGCAGACTGAGCTAGATCTGGCCGATGTCAAAGGACAGCATCATGCCCGCCGTGCCTTAGAAATTTCCGCAGCAGGAGGGCACAATTTGTTGCTGGTGGGAAGTCCAGGGGCTGGGAAAACAATGCTAGCCAAACGGTTACCCGGGATCCTGCCCGCTCTGCAATGGGAGGAGGTTCTGGAAATTACCCAGATCTATTCAGCTGCAGGTCTATTGCGACAGGGGATGCAGGCTGGAGGTCCTGTGGGGTTGATTACCCGACGTCCCTTCCGTTCTCCCCATCACTCGGCTTCCGCAGTGGCGCTGGTGGGGGGTGGATCCTATCCTCGTCCTGGCGAGATCTCACTAGCTCATCGGGGCGTGCTGTATCTGGATGAATTGACCGAATTTAAGCGCGAGGTGCTGGAGGTCCTGCGCCAACCCCTGGAGGATGGGGTGGTTTCTATTTCAAGGGCCAAGCTCTCCCTGGAATTTCCGGCTCAGGTCACCCTGATTGCTTCGACGAATCCCTGCCCCTGTGGCTTTTACGGGGATCCTGTGCACGCCTGCACCTGTACCCCGCAGCAACGGGATCGCTACTGGTCTAAACTGTCTGGTCCCCTCCTGGATCGGATCGATCTGCATGTCCAGGTCAACCGACTCAAACCTGAGGAAATCGTCTCTGTCGATTCTGGAGAAAACTCAGATCAGGTCCGGAAAAGGGTTCTCTCTGCCCGCCAACAGCAACAGGAGCGCTTTCACTCTGATCCTCAAATCCACTGCAATGCCCACATGCAGGCCTCCCAGATCCGGCAGTGGTGTGTTCTGGATACCCAGACGCAGCGAATGATGGAAGCAGCAATCCGCAAACTGGGACTTTCCGCCCGTGGCAGTGACCGGATTCTAAAAGTGGCTCGTACCATCGCTGATCTAGACAACTCAGCGGACCTGCAGCCTCAACACCTGGCAGAAGCAATCCAGTACCGCAGCCTGGATCGCAGTGGAGGGGTCTGAGGGAAATGGATAAGATGGTAAAGCTTTTCTCGTCGCTTCTCCATGTCCTCTGTCGTCCTGCCGTCGCCTCTGACTTCGTCACAGCATTCCTCTGAGCCTCGGGGGATCGCGGTTCTGCATCTGGGTTGCGAAAAAAATCGAGTGGATACCGAACACATGCTCGGGATCCTGAGTGCTGGGGGCTACCGGATTGCGGAGGATGAAGCAGAGGCTGATTATGTAATTGTCAATACCTGTAGCTTTATTGAGGCCGCACGGCGGGAATCAGTTCAGACCTTGATGGATCTGGCGGTGCAGGGGAAACGAATTGTGATCTCGGGCTGTCTGGCGCAGCATTTTCAACAGGAGCTGCTGGAGGAGATCCCGGAGGCGGTGGCGTTGGTGGGCACCGGAGACTATCACCAGATCCTGGAGGTGCTGCAGCGGGTTGAGCAGGGAGAGCGGGTCAATGCCGTTACCACCGATCTGGATTACATTGCCGACGAACATCTGCCTCGGATTCGCACCACCCACGCTCCCGTTGCCTATCTACGCATTGCCGAGGGTTGTGATTACCGCTGCGCCTTTTGCATCATCCCCCATTTACGCGGAAATCAACGCTCCCGTTCACTGGAATCGATCCTGGCGGAAGCCCAGCAGCTGGCGGCGGAAGGAGTGCAGGAACTGGTCTTGATCTCTCAGATCACCACCAACTATGGGGTGGATCTCTACGGTGAGCCCAAACTGGCGGACTTAATTCGGGCGCTGGGACAGGTGCCGATTCCCTGGATCCGCATGCTTTATGCCTACCCCACCGGACTCACCCCTGAGGTGCTGGCAGCAATGGCAGAAACCCCCAACGTGCTCCCTTATCTGGATCTGCCTTTGCAACACAGCCATCCCCAGATGTTGAAAGCAATGCGTCGCCCCTGGCAGGGTCGGGTGAACGATGAGATCATTGAGCGGCTGCGTCGGGCCCTACCTCCGGCTGTCCTGCGTTCCACCTTTATTGTGGGCTTTCCGGGCGAGACAGAGGAGCATTTCCAGCATTTGTGCCACTTCCTGGAACAGCACCAATTCGATCATGTCGGGGTTTTCACCTTCTCCGCAGAACCAGGAACCCCTGCCGCCACCTTGCCCGATCAGGTTCCCTTTGAGGTGATGCAGGCTCGACGGGACCAGATCATGCGTTTGCAACAGGGGATCAGTTTCCGCCGCAATCGAGCCGAGGTGGGCAAGACGGTCCCCGTGCTACTGGAGCAGGAAAACCATGAGTCCAGGTTATTCATAGGACGTTCGCCCCGCTTTGCTCCGGAGGTGGATGGGGTGATCTATGTTCGGGGGTACGGATCCCTGAACAGCCTGGTTCCGGTTACCATTACCCGGGCAGAGCCCTACGATCTATTCGGTGAAATTGTTACTGCCCCCCCTGATTTTGACTGGCATGGACATTAGTTGCGCCCCCCATGTGGGTTTGCTCACGGTGTTGTCAACGATAGCGATCAGTCTGTTGCCTGCCCGTGCGGCAGAAACCAATGCCTGTCTCAGTTCTTGGATGCATCCAGTCTCAGGACAAGTGACCAGCATCAATGAAGAGTTAATCCAGCTGGATCAATTTCCCCAGGGCTCGCTACAGGCGGTGATTCTCACCAACCGGACCACCTCTAGCCAGTCTAAAGAAGCGGCACAAGCTTTAGAGCTGGAGTTTGGTCGCTACTCTCAGTTCCGTCAGGTGGTGGTGGTGGATGGCACAGGCCTGCAACGGGTTCGGAGTTTTGTGCTGAATATAATCCGGAAGGAAAGTCCCAATGCGTCGGGCTCTCCTTACCTGGTTGTTGATTTTGGGGGGGAAACTGTCAGTACTCTGAAGAGGCTGGCCCAGAAGGCTTTGATAGAGGTGGATCTCCGCCAGCAGGCGATCCTGTTCATCCTGGATCACTCCGGTCAGGTGCTGGGACTTTACCCGCTGAGGGATACCTTGCGTCCAGCCCAAACTTGCCTACGAGCGCAAACCCGAGAACGGATCCTGTTGAACCCATTCTGAGGACTGCTGGGGCACTAGCTCGCAAAGACTGGGGCCAAACTATCTCCTCCTGAAACCACCGTGCCTGCATCCATGGCTGCGTAAAGCTGATATAGAGCTGCAAAATCAGAATCCGAATACTGAGCCTTGAGGAGAAGGGCATTGATGTGACGCTGCTGTCGATGGGTTAAGACTTTTGTCTGCAGCACCTCGCTCACGATCATCTCAATACTCATCTCAACACCTCACCTGGAGAAGATGGATAGGGAACAAAACATCCACCCCCAGTATGAAACGATCCGAGCTTCGTGAGATACGTTTCCTTGCTCAGGATTCTGCTCAATCCAGCGAAATCGTATGCACAGGACTGTCCACTCATGAGACCAGAAGTAATCCTAAAGACAGGGCAAGGGTGAAGTAAATATTAACTGAGTTTGTGATCCAGGTCACACTTCCTCTCCGTAGCCCATGAAATGATCAATACACAATGTGATGAATCCGGCTATGAAAATTCAAGCAATTGTCAATACTGCTTTAGAATCCGGCTACCTCTCCCTGGAGCAGGATCGGAAGTTAACGCTGATCATGCAGAATTACCCCTGCTCTCCCGAAGAGCATGAAGCCATGGATCACCTGATTGAGGCTTTGATTGAAGGATCTGTCAAGGCAGAAGGCGGACTCTGGGGGGATGAGGATTCCTTCCCTCAATCCGCCTAACTGTTTTCATCCAGACAGCAGCAATGACTAAACGGCTACAGGTCTGGCCGTCTCATCCACGGTGAGCTTGGCCTGCCCCAGAAAGCTGCGCAGAGTATCTCCTTCAATCACCTCTTGATCCAGCAAACTCAGAGCCATGGTCTCCAGCAGATCGCGGTTGTTGCGAAGAATGGTTAGGGCCTGCTGGTGAGCTGTTTCCACAATCTCTTTCACTTCTGCATCAATGGCTTTCGCGGTTTGATCGCTGACGTTACGACGGGGATTAGGCATTCCATTTCCCAGAAATTGGGACTGTTGTCCACGCTCATAGGCTAGAGGGCCCAGAACCTTACTCATCCCGTAGGTGGTGACCATCCGCTCCGCCAGATCAGTGGCCCGTTGCAGGTCGTTGGCTGCTCCAGTGGTGATACTGCCAAAGACCAGCTCTTCAGCGGATCGTCCTCCCAACAAGGTAGCGATTTGCCCCCGCAGTTCCGCTTCATCCGCCAGAAATCGATCTTCTGTGGGCAACTGCAACGTATACCCCAATGCCGACATGCCTCGGGGCACAATCGAGATCTTGGCCACTCGATCCCCTCCCGGCATCACGGCTCCCACCAGAGCATGTCCCACTTCGTGGTAGGCCACAATGCGCTTCTCTTTGGGATTAAGAACGCGGCTTTTCTTTTCCAGTCCCGCCACCACTCGTTCAATGGCCTCACTGAGATCCGCCTGGGTCACAGTTTCTCGCCGATTGCGAGCGGCCAGCAACGCGGCCTCATTCACCAGATTGGCTAGATCGGCTCCAGCAAAGCCAGAGGTTTGGGCCGCGATCACCTGTAAATCCACTCCGGGATCCAGCTTGACTTTTCCTGCATAGATATTCAGAATTTCGCGGCGACCACTTAAATCTGGTCGATCCACCAGCACCTGCCGATCAAAGCGCCCCGGACGCAGCAGGGCCGGATCAAGCGTTTCGGGACGGTTGGTCGCGGCGAGAACGATGACCGTTCCTTCCCCAGCCCCAAACCCATCCATCTCGGTGAGTAACTGGTTCAGGGTTTGCTCCCGTTCATCGTTGCCGCCATAAAACCCTGCTCCCCCACGGGATTTACCAATCGCATCCAGCTCGTCAATGAAGATAATGCAGGGAGCCTTGCGCTTGGCCTGCTCAAAGAGATCCCGAACTCGGGCTGCACCCGCCCCCACAAATAATTCCACAAACTCTGAACCGGAGATGCTGAAGAACGCCACCCCTGCCTCACCGGCAACGGCCTTGGCCAGCAGGGTTTTGCCTGTACCGGGAGGACCCACCAGCAGCACCCCCTTAGGAATACGCGCCCCGATCTGGGTAAATCGCTGCGGAGTCTTGAGAAACTCCACCACTTCGGCCAGTTCAGCCTTGGCTTCTTCCACCCCAGCCACATCGGCGAAGGTGACCCGAGTGGCTTCATTCTCTACGTAAACCTTGGCCCGACTTTTGTTAATGGAAAGAGCTCCCTGCGGTCCTGCCCGTCTGCCGATAAAAAATTGCCAGATCGCCACAAAGATCAGGGGAGGGATCACCCAACTGAGAAGACTGCCAATCCAGCGGTTCTGCGGCGGCGGTGAGGCAGCGAATTCAACCCCATGGCTTTCCAGTTTGTTGGGCAGCTCCAGATCAAAAATGGGGGTGGTGGCCAGAATATTTCCAGGTTCTTCCCCCTGAGACTTGAGTTGATACCGGATCTGATCCTGCCCCAACGACACTCGTGCCACCAGATCATCCTCCACCTGACTCAGGAAGAGACTGTAGGGCACTTTGGGGATGGAGGGTCCTGTAAACAAGGGCACGGCTAGATTCAGCAACAGCACAACACCCGAAATGAGAAGCAGAATGTTGCCAATTTGCTGAGGTCGGGAGGGTTGAGGTTGATCCTTAATCGCCATAGCTGCAGACCCCAAGTGTAAATCGATAGAGGGGAACACCTAATATTAAACGAGTCCACAGGCTTCCCCCGCTCCAGGTAGATTTTTGTAACGAAGACACTCATAATAGGTTTCATCCCCTTGGAAAAAGAGATGTGTCATGGCTTCTCAGGATTTCGAGCCCACCACTGATAACGCCGATGAGCCGCCTGTGATTGAGCTGGCAGAGGATGCCATTGACGCGGAGTTGACTGATCCGGCACGGATGCAACGCTATGAATGCAAGTCCTGCGGTTACGTCTATGAGCCGACCCGAGGGGATTCTCAATCACAGATCCCCGCTGGGGTTCCCTTTGAAGATCTGCCTTCCTCCTGGAAGTGTCCGGTGTGTGGAGCTTCAGCCAAGCAATTTGAGTCTGTGGGTGCCCAAGGAAAGCCCTCCGGCTTCAAGGAAAATCTCAACTATGGATTGGGGGTTAACGTGATGACTCCAGCCACCAAGGGTATTCTAATCTTCGCGGGGTTGGCGCTTGCTTTTCTCTTTCTCATGAGTTTTTACTTCGTCGAATAGGCCGGATGAATCACATGCTTCCCATGTTCCTGAGGATGGTGGACTGATGCTTCGAGTACTGGTGATCTTACTTTCGTTGCTGCTGATGGCCGCGCGTATGCCTGCCATGCGTATGGTTCCCTGGCAGGTGGTGGAGATGCCCACCGAGAATATTTTGCTCGATATCGCCTTTACGGAGTCAGACCCTGATCACGGCTGGATTGTGGGGGATAAGGGCACCCTGCTAGAAACTCGGGATGGTGGGATCAACTGGCAGGAGCGGGTGATTCAATCCAGCAATCCTGATTACTACCTCAGCTCCATTAGTTTTTCCGGCTCGGAAGGGTGGATCGTGGGGGAGCCCAAGGTGATGCTGCATACGACTGATGGGGGGGATACCTGGTCTCAAATTCTCCTCAGCAGTCAGCTGCCCGGAGAACCTCTGATGATCACGGCACTGGGGCCCGAGACTGCCGAAATGGTAACCAATATTGGCGCCATCTACCTCACCGAAGATGCCGGAGCCCACTGGCACTCCCAGGTGGATGACGCGATTGGTCTGTTACGGAATATTGACCGCAATCCTGAGGATGGATCCTATCTGGCAGTTTCCTCCCGCGGCAGTTTTTATTTCCTCTACTCCCCCTCCGCGGGCAGCTGGCAGCCCTTTAACCGCGATAGTTCCCGTCGGATTCAAAACATGGGCTTTGGTCCAGAAGGCACGGCCTGGAAACTCAATCAGGGGGCTGAAATTGCCTTTACGCAAGACTACACGTCCGGGGAATGGAGCAAACCCGTGCGACCTGGACAAACCCTCAGTTTCGGTTATCTGGGGGCAGCCTTTCAAAACGAACACGATCTCTGGGTGGTGGGGGGAGGAGGAACCCTGCTGCACAGCCCTGATCAGGGCCAAACCTGGGAAAAGGCTCGCAAATTAAGCAAAGTTCCTGCCAATTTTTATGCGGTCACCTTTCCTCAACCGGGTCGAGGCTTTATTCTGGGTCAGCGGGGAACCCTGCTACGGTATATAGGAGACGCTTGACCTGATGCTGCTCATCGCCCGCTGCCTGCGCCCTTTTTTACCCTTGCTTCTGATCATTCCCCTGACTTGGGGTTTCAGCTTACCTGCCTGGTCCTCTCCAGAGGATGTTGTTGGGGAGGTGCAGCCCTCCAGCCAGGTTTTAATGGCCATTGAGCCAGCGTCAACAGAGTCATCCGAGGAGCGTGCTCGGGTTGATCCCGAACCTGATCCTGTCCTGCTGGACCTAACCACCTGGCAAGCCCTCTTCCTCACCTTTTTAACCGTCTTTGTGGCCGAAATGGGGGACAAAACCCAGATGGCGACCATGTTGATGTCAGCGCAATCCAAGTCCCCCTGGGCCATCTTCTGGGGATCCGCCAGTGCGTTGATTGCCGCCAGTCTGGTCAGCGTCCTGCTCGGGCAAGGGGTGGCTCAGATCATTCCCACCCAGATGCTGCAGAGGGGTGCTGCCGTTGGATTTATTGGGATTGGCCTCTATGTTCTCTGGAGTCAATGGCGCGAAAGTCAGGGATCTGCAGCGATGGAAGATGAAGAGTTAGGAGACTTCTCTGATCATGGTTGACTCACAGAACACGCTATGGCGGCTAGGGATTTTAAGTTTTGGTTCGATCTTTCTAGCAGAGATGGGGGATAAAACCCAGCTAGCTACCATGTTCTTAACCGTACAGTCAGGTCATCCCCTCTCAACATTTGCAGGAGCGGCCCTGGCGTTGCTCCTTACCTCATTGATCGGAGTCTGGGCTGGCAAGTGGCTTGCTGAAAAGCTCCCCCCTCATCTGATCAAAATTACTGCAGGGGTGGGATTTCTGGTGATGGGATCGATCATGCTGGTGGGTAGCTGGGGAAGCTAGTTTTTTCGGGGCAGATCGTGGTAGGATCTGATACGCTTGAAAAGCTGGTAGGCGGGGTCGCCAGTTGATCCAAAGTTTTCTTCACTGCCCCATTGTTCTGTAGGAAATCGGCATGGCTAAAAAGCGCAATCTGAAGCGAGAAAAGGCGGAGAGGAACCGAGAGTATGCCCGCCAGTTCCAGAAAAGTCGCTCCCGCAATCAACGGCGACGGCAGTCTTCTCCTCCCCGTGATGATGAGTCTTCCTCCCCTTCCTCCTCCGCTGATGAAGAGTAAGTAAGCCTGGATCCTCAGCCGTTCTGTCTCTTCTTCCCAGCGCTCTGTTTCCCCCCAGTTCCTTTGAGATCATGACTGTAGTCCGCAGCCGTGCAGGAATGAACGTTAGACTGATCTCGGATCAGAGGCGAGGGCTGAACAGGTGGAGGGATGGCAGTGACCGAACCAGATGCACCGCAAGAGGATACCCACGCGAAAGAGCAGTTTCTTTATCCCATCCACTCCACATCCTCTCAGGATGCCACCTTCCCCCAGGTGATCTTCAGTGCCAACCTTCAGGAGTTTGCCCAACGAGTCTCGATTATTTGTGCTCTGCAAGGGAACGGAAAACTGAGTCCAGTGGAGGCTTTTGACATGATCAAGCAGTTGTGGTCTCGTCTGGAATCCTCCCGTTCGACTTTGCTGGACTAACGCACTTCTGAGAGGACCGATCTGTGTACCGCTTTAGTGTGATCATTCCCACCTATAATCGCTACCCCATTCTTCAGAAATGCCTGGGGGCCCTGAAGCAGCAAGCTCCTGGCGAATACACCAGCTATGAAGTGGTTGTGGTGGATGATGGATCTACTGATGCTACTGTTCCCTGGCTGGAGCAGGAATCCCCTCTGCCTCAGCTGCGGTTGATCAAGCAGAATCACCGGGGTCCGGCAGCAGCTCGTAACCTAGGCTTATCCCAGGCTCAGGGATCAGTGATTATTTTCATCGATAGTGATCTGGTGGTCACCTCAACGTTTCTTGCCTCCCATGCCCGGTTGCTTGCCCACTCTGGGGTGACGGCTGATCCCACCGATCCTGCAGATGCCAAACTTTTCTCCTATGGCCGGGTGATCAATACCCACAACTTTGATTCCCCAGAACAGGAGCCCTTTAAACCAACAGACTTTTCCAATGCTTTTTTCGCGACGGGTAACGTCGCCATTGCTCGTCACTGGCTGGATCAGGCGGCGGAGTCTGCGGAGGGCCCTTTCGATCCCCGTTTTCAGCTCTACGGTTGGGAAGACCTGGAATTGGGCGTGCGCCTGAAAAAGCTGGGGTTGCGCATGATCAAATGTCCAGAGGCTGTGGGCTATCATTGGCATCCCCCGTTCCACCTGAACCAGATCCCAGCCCTCATTGAGCGGGAGCGGCAAAGGGGTCGCATGGGGGTGCTTTTCTGGCAAAAACACCCTACCTGGGAAGTGCGCCTGATGATTCAAATGACCCTACTCCATCGCATTCTCTGGGGCCTTTTATCT
This sequence comes from uncultured bacterium, assembly GCA_964392245.1. Lineage (GTDB taxonomy): Bacteria > Cyanobacteriota > Cyanobacteriia > Thermostichales > Thermostichaceae > JAAUUJ01. The sequence goes on along the minus strand of CAYMOX010000011.1, from coordinate 66,299 downwards.
CTAGGAGGATGGCTGAACGAGAAACGGGTTGCGCCATTCCTGCAATGGTTGATCGATCAAGGAAAACCTCAACTCGCTCTGGAGTTATGCAGGATCTTCTTTCTCAATTGGTATAACGTTCAGGCAGTTTATCGTGCCCATGCAGAACTTCAACATCACCATTTATGAACGACGCAGGCACATGTCCGGGCTTGACTATAAAATTTGTTGGGTGTTGTTCATTTAAACGCTTCTGGGGTAAACAAGAACACTGACGCATTGGGGAAAAGATTTATGCCCAACGTAACTGCTCAGGGTCAAACATTTGGATGTGATCGGGGTGCTAACCTGCGCGACGAGCTGCTCAAGCACGATATCCCCGTTTACAATGGCAAAGCTGAAACGCGCAACTGTGGTGGCAAAAGCCTTTGTGGCACCTGTGCAGTTCTTGTCGAGGGTGAAGTCTCCCCGCCTACCCTTCCGGAAAGAATTCGACTCAGCTTCCCTCCTCTCAACCACGCTCGGGGCTTACGGCTATCTTGCCAAACCAAGGTTTTAGGATATGTAAGGGTTACGAAATTTGATGGGTTTTGGGGACAGGGTTCGCAACCCCTATGGACTCCGGAGCGTTAGACAGACACCATCGGCGATCGCTGATATTCAATCTTCTCAGCCATCTCTCTTAACAGGGCTTCAGTTTCGTCCCAACCAATACAGCCGTCAGTAATCGACACCCCGTGGTTTAACTTGCAGCCCTCCTGCCAGGATTGCTTACCAGGATTGAGATTGCTCTCCAGCATGACCCCCATAATGGCGGGCTGTCCCTGCGCATACTGCTGAATGACCTCGCGGCATACCCCACTTTGACGGGTGTAGTCTTTGTTGGAATTCCCGTGGGAGCAATCCACCATGATCGGACGCTTGATCCCCTGCTCAGACATGAGAGCCGCAGCGTTTGCCACATCGTCGGGTCCATAGTTGGTGCCTTCACTTCCGCCCCGCAACACCAGGTGGCGGTCAGGATTTCCCGTGGTCTTGACCATACAGGTTAATCCCTGCTGATTGATGCCAAGAAAACTGTGGGGATGGCTGGCGGAAATAATGGCGTTGAGAGCAATATCCAGGCGTCCGTCCGTTCCATTTTTAAAACCAATGGGCATGGAAAGACCGCTGGCCATCTCACGGTGGGTCTGGCTCTCAATGGTGCGTGCCCCGATCGCCGCCCAACTCACCAGATCCGCAATGTACTGGGGGGTAACCGGATCAAGAACTTCCGTGGCACAGGCTAGCCCCATGGCGTTAATTCTTAACAGGATCGAGCGGGCCAGCTCCAGTCCGGTGGGAATATCGCAGGACCCATCCAGATGGGGGTCGTTGATCAGACCTTTCCAGCCCACGGTGGTGCGGGGCTTCTCAAAATAGGTGCGCATCACGATAATCAGTTGATTCTGAGTATCATCAGCTACTTGCTTCAGCCGCTGGGCGTACTCAAAGGCGGCATCGGGATCATGAATAGAGCAGGGGCCCACAATCACCACCAGTCTCTGGCGATCAACCCCGTGAATCACCTGGCGAATGGCGTGACGGGCCTGCAGAACGACATCCATGGCTGCATCTGTGAGCGGCAGTTTTTGCTTAACCGCTTCCGGGGAAATCAAGGGGGAGGTCTCCTGAATATGACAGTTTTCTGTTTTCGTAACCATAAACACTGATCCTCAAGGTGGATGTGAGCAGGAACCACCCCATAAAAGAAACCCCAAGCTTTGTGGGCTCAGGGCTTCGGGCGATTCTTACAGAGCAGGTTAACTAGCGCTCGTGCAGCTCCCTTAGCCCCGGCAAATGCCAGGGGCTGCTAAAGTAGAAAAACAGGGGAGCAGGGACGTACACTTGTAAGCCTCAACTGTGTTTGAGAACAAACTAAATTAATTTAATCGCACTCTACCCCATATTCCTGACCCTCGTCAATCTTTCAGGTGTGCACAGCCGAGATTGGGGAGTGATGGGCCAGAAGCTTCTGGATCAGTTCTTCGCATTGCAGCGGACTCAGCTGATCCGGGTGCTTGACATTGTACTCTTTGATCAGGATCTCACGGATCTCCTCCTGACCCAGCCCCACCGTTTCTCTGGCCTCTCGCACCCGCTCCGCATTACTGGCCAGAGTGCTCTGCCCTTTGACATGCTGAAAGGCAAGATGGGCAATGGGTTCAAAGTCGGTTTCACTATTCCATGATTTGGCCTCTACTGGGGAACCGTTCCACCAAACCTGGCAAAAGAGCACCTTTTCATCCTCTCCCGGCAAGGGGACGATCTGGATCGGCTGACGCAATTGATCCGGACTGAGGGCCGCCACTGCCGCCAGTAAGCCCTTGGCAAAAACTGCAGTTTCCGAACATTCCAGAATCCAGGTTTGATCCGCTTCGAGGGTCGCGTGGAGTTTGCGGGTTTCTTTCCCTCGCCGCTCTGTTGTCACAAACTCCAGCTTTCGCAAATAGCCCGTCAGAGCTCCCTCCCCGATCCCCTGATTTTCTCCATTCACCCGCCGATACCAGAAATAGGGAGGGCATTGGGTGCGGTTGCAGTAGATGATGGCAGGCTGAGGAGCAGCACCAAAGCCCAATTGTCCCTGCTCCTTGAGTGTGAGGTGATCCAGCAGCTGTTGTAGCAAGCGATTTTGCTGTTGAATCAGATCGGTGATATCCATACCCTTGAGACTCCTGTGTCATGTCATGTAAGCAAGAACCGAGACTTTGCCTGCCACCACCTTAGCCAGTTGATTCAGGGCCTGGGCAGAAGCGGATTCCGGCTGAGAGAGCACGATTGGAGTCCCTGCATCCCCCCCTTCCCGCAGGGCAATTTCCAGAGGGATCCGGGCCAGTAGGGGCACCTGCAGTTCCTGGGCAGCGGTTTCTCCCCCCCGCGATCCAAAGATGTCATACTGCTTGTCCGGCTGATCGGGAGGAATGAAGTAACTCATGTTCTCGACAATGCCCAGAATCGGAACCCCCAGTTGCCGGAACATATGCAGGCTTTTGCGGGCATCCAGTAAGGCCACTGTTTGGGGTGTCGTGACAATCACAGCTCCGGCAATCGGCACCGCCTGGGCCAGAGTGAGTTGAGCATCCCCGGTTCCGGGAGGCATGTCCACCACCAGATAATCCAATTCACTCCATTCCACCTGGTAGAGGAACTGCCGGATCACGCCATTTAGCATCGGTCCACGCCAGATCACGGGCTGATCGCGGCTGATCAGAAAGGCCATGGAGATGATCTCTACCCCGTAATTCATGAGGGGTTGAATGTGTTCGGTGCCATCTGCTTCTTTGTAAACGTTGAGCCGCTGATCCTGGAGTCCCAGCATCTGGGGTACATTGGGACCGTAAATATCGGCATCCAGAAGACCCACTTTGGCACCCGTTTGGGCCAGGGCCACCGCCATATTCACGGACACGGAGGTTTTGCCTACGCCTCCCTTACCGCTGGTAACAGCAATGATGTTTTTGATGCCCGGAACGTCTTGCCGATCGGGAAGGGAAGGGGCCTGGCGGGTTTCAGCCGTGACCTCCACATCAATGCGATCAACCTCGGCCACCTGACGAATCGCTGCCTTGCATTCATCCACAATCATTTCCCGCAGGGGACAGGCAGGGGTGGTCAACACCAACGTAAACGCCACCCGGTCTGCCTCCACAACAATATTGCGGATCATATTCAGTTCCACCAGGCTGCGGTGGAGTTCGGGATCCTGAACCGGGCGCAGGGCCGCCAGTACCGTTGCAACGTCAAGCGTCGGAGTCGAAGCTGTCATGATCAAAAATGTAACGTCTTTGCTCTCAATCTAGACCAAAGTTGCCGATCTGCGAACCAGACGCCTTCTACCCCTTGTCCAAGGATGGGAGAATAGTAGGCTTTAGAACCTGGATGCGGAGCCTGCAGAGATGTCCCTTGATTTTCGCAATACCAACCTGCTCTGGGCTTCCGTTTTGGTGGAAACACTGGTGCAGATGGGGACACGCCTAGCAGTGATCTGTCCTGGATCTCGCTCCGCACCTCTGGTGTTTGCCCTGACCCAACATCCGCACATCGAAGTGCTGCCGATCCTGGATGAGCGCTCTGCAGCCTTTTTTGCCTTGGGGTATAGCAAGCGAACAGGATCCCCCACACCGTTAGTGTGTACGTCCGGGACGGCAGGGGCTAATTTCTTTCCAGCCGTGATCGAAGCTTATGAAAGTCAGGTGCCGCTGCTGATTCTGACTGCCGATCGGCCTCCGGAGTTACGGCAGTGTCAGGCTGGGCAGGCAATCGATCAGGTCAAGCTGTACGGACACTATCCTAACTGGCAAGCAGAGCTGGCTTTACCGTCGGCAGAGACCTCCCAGTTAGCCTACCTGCGCCAGACGATCCTCCATGCCTGGGAACGGTGCCTATGGCCTGGGGCGGGTCCGGTTCACCTGAATATCCCGTTTCGAGATCCGCTGATCCCGATTCCGGATCCGACGGTGCAGGCGCTTGCCCAGGACTTTGATTATCTCCAGTTCTGGTCGGGAATCCGAGCTGTTCAACCCTCAGTGGAAAGGTTTCTGGATCCGGCAGCCTGGGAGCTGTGGCAAGGGAAGCAAGGGATTGTGATCGCTGGACCTGCCTCTCCAGAAGATCCGCAGCGCTACAGTCGAGCAGTTGCGAATCTATCCCAGGGATTGGGGTGGCCTGTGCTGGCGGATGGGTTATCCCCCCTGCGCAATTTTCATCATCTGATTCCCTTTTTGATCAGCACCTATGACTTAATGCTGCGCCAATCCCCGCTGGCCAAGTCTCTGGCCCCTGACATCGTGATCCAGCTGGGAGCACTCCCCACCAGCAAAGAATTAAGATCCTGGCTGGCCAATATTCAACCGCAGCGCTGGGTAGTGGATGCCAGTGATCGCAATCTTGATCCTCTCCATGGCCCCAGTCAAACCTTGCGGATCCGGGTGGAGGATTTCAGCAGAGAAAGCCCAGGCGAGAAACCTCCTCCATCTCCCTATCTCGACGCCTGGCTGGCAGCGGAAACAAGAACCCGATCTCGGATGGGGCAAAGCTTTTCTGAGATGCCCCACTTGACAGAACCCAAACTAGCCTGGCTCCTGTCCCAGTGTCTGCCCGCTCATACCCCGATCTTGATTGCCAACAGCACCCCAGTTCGAGATGTGGAATGGTTCTGGCAACCCAATGATCTGCAGATCCAGCCCTTTTGCAACCGCGGCGCTAATGGCATTGATGGCACCCTCTCCACAGCCCTGGGCATCGCTCACCGCTACCGACCCACCGTGTTGCTAACCGGGGATCTGGCCTTACTGCACGACAGCAATGGCTTTCTACTTCATCCGCACGTTCAAGGTCATCTCACCATTCTCCTGATCAATAACCAGGGCGGTGGGATCTTTGAGATGCTTCCGGTGGCGGAATTTGATCCCCCCTTTGAAAAATACTTTGCCACCCCTCAGCCGATGAACTTTGCCCACCTGTGCCAGACCTATGGTGTGGAGTATCACTGCATCCAAGCCTGGGAGCAGTTGCCATCCCTACTCAATCCCCTCCCCGAAACTGGGATCCGGCTCCTGGAGATCAAAACGGATCGTAAACAAGACGCAGCCTGGCGGACAGTGCATCTGGATCAGTTCGCGAAATCCTGAGAAGCCAGGTGTTGCCCCAACCACTGTCGAAATTCCACCTCCAGGGTCATGGGATCTTGTTGCCTGGCCCGATCTAACCATTCGGGAATGATCTTCTTGATATCAAGCATGGGGAAGTGCAGGCTTTGCTCCTGCAAAACGTACTTTTCCTCCATCAGCCAGTAGAGATCTAACTGGTGTTGACAGGGACGATAGATCCATACCTCAGGAATTTTGAGGGGCAAATAGGTTTCGATATCTGTGAGGCTAGCCACATCAATCTCCAGAGCCAAATCAGGAGGTGGATCGGTCTCCAGATTAACGCTCCTTTGTCCTGAAATCATCACGGCTCGGATGGTATCCGCTGACTCAATGTAGTAACAACTACCGGGCTCAATCCCTACAGGCTTGCCCTTGAGGGTAGTGGATCCTAAAGGAAAAGCTGGGGTCCGGGTTTTCTGCAGAATAATTTTGATACAATCCCCGATCACCTCTTTGCTTAATTCATGTTCAGGATCAGGAGACAGGATCGTCACCACTCCATCACGGTAACGGATCCGGCCCAAACTATCATTGCCTCGCTCCTCTAAAAAGGCTTCAAACTCAGCCCAGGACAGATCCTGAATTTGTGTCATCTGACCTGCAGGGACCTGGATCTGTTCTAGGCTAATGTTCAGGGAACTCACGGCAACAACCTTGGGAACCGTCCCATATTGATGTGCTGGCCAGAACCGCTATCCCGATCGGGTCATGAACAGGAAAAATGCAGCCACCAGCAGCAGCAGGATCAGCAGGATCAGGCTCATCAGATCGATCCTCCAGCTGTTGATTGAGCGAAACGTTCCAGCAGACCTCCTCCCAGGACTCGTTCACCGTCATACCAGACAGCAGCCTGTCCCGGAGTGACCCCAAACTGAGGCTCATGAAAGCGGATCTGGGCTCGGGTCAGATTTCCGGCAGCATCCGCGAGTGGTGTCACGGTAGCGGGTACAGGTGCAGAGCGATAGCGGATCTGAACATCCGCAGCAATGGGTTCAGCGGGTAAGGCACAGGAGACCCAGTTCACCCGTTGCACTGTGGCTTCTGCCTGGGTCACTTCTTCCCGTGGTCCCACCACCACCCGGTTCATCGCCACATCCAGGCGGGCAACATAGAGGGGATAAGGAGCTGCGATCCCCAAACCCTTGCGCTGTCCAATGGTGTAGTGGTGGATGCCCGTATGGCGACCCAGGACATTCCCCTGCAGATCGACAATATCCCCCCCCTGCTGTCCCAGATGCAGATCTAGAAAGGCCTGCATGGAACCGTGGGCCTCGATCAAGCACAGATCCTGACTTTCGGGTTTAGCGGCGGTGGCCAGCTGCAAGCGGGAGGCCATCTGACGAGTCTGGGCTTTGGTGCAATCTCCCAGGGGGAAGTACACACCCGCCAGATGCTCCTGACTGAGGTCGTAAAGGAAGTAGGACTGATCCTTATTGCGATCCACTGCCCGCAGCAATTGATAGCGAGAGGAAACCGGATCAAACTCCACCCGTGCGTAGTGTCCGGTGGCAATCCGTTCAATGCCAAATTCTTCCCGTGCGTACTGCAGCATCGGTCCAAACTTCACCGCTTTGTTGCACTGGGAACAGGGTAAAGGTGTGATGCCATCCCCATATCCAGAAACTAAATAATCGACGATCTCCCGCTGGAAAAGCTCGCGGCTGTCCACAACGTGGTGAGGAATATTTAACTGTTCACAGATCATGGCGGCATCCACCATTCCCTCTGAGCAGCACTGTCCCTTTCCCTTCATCAACCAGAGGGTCAGGCCAATCACTTCGTACCCCTGTTCACAGAGAACAGCGGCGGCGGTCGAACTATCCACACCTCCAGACAACCCGACCACGATCCGTTGAGACGGAGGACGCTGATCAGGAGTGAGTGTGGAATCTGCTGTCGGTAAAGGGGACGGTGAAACTGACATGGCCCGAACTGCATTCAGAAAATCCAGTCTAACGTATGGGAATTCCTCTGGCAGTCGCCAATACTCAATAGGATGGTGAATTAGATTGATCTCAATTCCCCGATGATGATCCACCGACTCATTTGTTTTATCTGTCTGTTCAGTCTTGTCTTTAATCTTGGGATCAGCTCTCCGGTTCATGCCCTGGATCTGTCTCGACAGCCCCCTGAGACGATCAGCATTGAATTGGGAGGGCCAGAAGGAGAGCTTGTCTTTCATCCGGATCAGCTCGTCTTTGAGAATGGCCGACTTTACAAACTGGCACTGATCAACCCCAGCCCCCTGAAGCACTATTTCACCGCCCCTGCCTTTGCCGATTCGATCTGGACCCGCAAACTGGAGGTGGCCGGTGTGGAAATCAAAGGTCATGTTACCAATCTGGAGTTGAAACCTGGGGCAAGCGCCGACTGGTTCTTTATTCCCCTCCACTCTGGTTCTTATTCTTTGATCTGCACTGTTCCTGGACATGCAGAAGCTGGTATGGTAGGCACGATCTTGATTCAGGATTGAGGACGATCTCTGACATGTCGGATCCATACTCAGGCTCATCAAACTCCCAGGACAAGGCCGTTGCTGCCCTCAAGGTTCTGATTGGAGCCGCCTGGGCGGATGGACAGATCCAACCCGAGGAATTCCCAGCCCTCAAACAAGCCATCGTTGAACTTGATCTGGTGGATCACCCTGAGATTCGAGCCTGGATCCGCTCCCCGTCTTCCCCCGAAGATTATCGCCGCTGCTTGTCTGACTACCTGGCGCTCCACCCCACCCAGGCAGAACGGCATGAACTGTTAAGTCTGGTCACCAAAGTGATCTATTCCGACGATGAGGTTTCTGTAGAGGAAGCCTACATCCTGGATGAAATGCGCACCCTGCTGAGTGATCTGGAGGGGGAAGATTCTATGCCTCGCCTGGGGGAATTTCAGGCCCTGTTCAGCCGTCTTTTCCATCGCCTCAAGGCTTAGGCAAGCCACGTTAGATACTTCCATAGGCAGGGATGGTTGCCCCGCGAATATCCCCTGCTGCCTCGGAAGCCAGAAAACAAATGATCGGAGCCAGGGACTCTGGTTTCACCCACTGATCTGCCTGATCGGTGCCCATGGTCTCTCGATTGCTGGGGGTGTCGATCAGACTAGGCAGCACACAGTTAGCGGTAATGTCACTGCCTTTGGTTTCGGCAGCGATCGTCTGGGTGAGGGCCACGACTCCGGCTTTGGAGGCACAGTAGGCCGCCAGTTGTGCACCTGGTTGCACCGCTCCCCGAGAACCAATCGTGACAATCCGCCCATACCCTTGCTCCCACATCCGGGCCAGGCTGTATTTACACACCAGAAAGGTGGTGTTCAGATTCAGATCAAAATCCTTGCGCCAGTTCTCATAGCCGTACTCATGGGTTTTTCCCATGGCAAATCCACCCACCAGATGGATCAGCACTTCCACCCGTGCCATGGATTGGATCAGATGGCGGACTTCTCCTTCATCCATCAAAACCTCCGGGGTACTCCCGCCACAGCAAAGCTTGGCGGTGATGGGGGATAGGAGCGCCAATCGACGGGGTTCAATGCCCCTGAGATTGCCCTATTCAGGCGACTTCTGGTTTTCAACATAAGCTTTTAACTGCTCCAATGTAGTTCCACCCGATGAGGCTACAAAATAAGCCCCACTCCAAAAAGCAGGCTTGCTGTAAACCGAATTAACGAAATCTGCGAACTCTTTTCGGATTAAGCGACTGGAAACCGTTTTGAGATTATTCACAAGCTTGCTGACCTCGACATCGGGTGGATAGTTAATCAGCAGATGAACGTGATCCACTTCTCCATTGAACTCTCGCAATTCCGAACGCCACTTCTGGCAGGTTGCCGAAAAAATCTCTTGCAGTCGGTTGAGAATTTCGCGGTTAATCATCTTCCTTCGATACTTCGTCACCAGCACTAAATGAATATTGAGGTCGTAAACGTTTCTGTAACCCTTATTTAGAGTCATGACACTAAGCTATCATAACTCCTATGATACTCACTTACCAGTACAAACTCAACCCGACCGGCAGCCAGGCTTTGACCCTAGAAAACTGGGGTGAATTGCTGCGTCGGCACTGGAACTATGCGCTTGGTCAACGGCTTGATGGGTTAAATCGAACTCGCTGCCCGATTGACCGATGCAGCATTGTTTCGGAACCGATTGGGAATGTAGCGGATAGGGTTGATTACTACACTCAAGCATCGGAGTTACCCCAAACTAAAGAACTTTTTCCCGAATACAAAGGCATCTATGCGGATTGCCAGCAACAAAACCTAATGCGACTGGACAAAGCATGGAAGCGGTGGATGGTTCCCGACAAAACGGGCAAGCGAGGGGGTAGACCTCGGTTCAAGAAACGGGGGGACATCTGCTCGTTTACCTTTCCAAGGGTGAACGGACCAAAAGCAGGAGCGCATCTGACAGGGAACGTGTTGAAGCTCTCTAAAATCGGTGAAATTGAAGTCATTCTGCATCGCTCAATCCCTGATGGATTTGCGATTAAGCAGGCAACGATTCTTCGCAAAGCAGACGGATGGTATGTCAACTTTTCGCTGGAAGATGGCACTGTTCCCAAACCGATGCCAGTTGATGAAATCAAGAGTGCAGTAGGCATAGATGTTGGACTGGAGAAATTTCTGGCAACATCAGATGGGCAAGCAGTTGAGGTTCCCCAGTTTTACCGGAAAGCCCAGGCTAACCTTGCCCGTCAACAGCGCAAACTGGCACGAAAGCAAAAAGGCTCTAAGAATTACCAAAAGCAGGAAAACAAGGTCGCTCGACTGCATTTGCACGTTGCACGGCAACGCAAAGAGTTTCACTATCAGGTTTCTCATTGGCTTTGCGGTGCCTACGATTTGATTGTTTTTGAGAATCTGAGCATCAAAGGACTGGCTAGAACCCGACTGGCTAAGTCAATCTTAGATGTAGCGTGGGGTGCATTTCTAAACATCGTCCTAGCAGTAGCGGTCAAACGCGGCAAAGTAGCGATTGCAGAAAATCCCAACGGTACAAGCCAAGAGTGTTCGGGCTGTGGTGAACGGGTACAAAAGACGCTTGTAGATCGGATTCATAGCTGCCCTCATTGCGGATTAGAGATGGATCGAGATTGGAATGCTGCAATCAACATATTGAATCGGGCAAAACGGACGCTTGGACTAGCGTTTGCTGGCTGTGGAGGATACTCGGATGCGAGTCCTGAGAAGCAGCAACTCTCATTTGTGAATTTGAGAAGCCCCTGCTACAGCGCAGCTTAGCGGTGGGAGTTGTCACGAGATTGCAGGTCACACCCCGCAGTTTCTGCTGATCCGCTGGAGACAGCCGTGTCATTAATCGCTGCAGATGCGCCTCAGAGGTGTAGGGAATGGTCACCTCAGCCGGATGGGTGGCAAGGACCGCAGGGGTAACTCCCAGACCTAACCCTCCCGTTGCGCCTGTAATCAGTACGTGTTTCCCTTGCATAGTTCTCAGTGTTCTCGGCGTTATTGTCACCATAGCTGCAGAACCCCTAATCCAAAAAATCTTTCCGATCGGGAGTTCGCTAGAGTGAGAGTGTTTGTTTTCGTTCCAGTTTGTGCATCTCCCTTCATTCCTCTGGCTCTGGCGCATCGCGGCCTGGTCGATGGGCGTTACCCTGGCTCTCTACGGCTGCCTTCTGCTGGTGGGGCTCTGGATCCGTCACCGCCGCCTTGACACCGATCACCCTGTCCCGTGGCTGCGTACCACCCACATCGGCCTGGGAGTGGGAATGGTGGCCACCATTGGGCTGCTCCTGTTCATCGGCATTGTCGGAACCCTGGGGCATTTCGGCAGCCTGGGGCATTCCTGGCATTTACCTGTGGGATTGCTGGTGGTGGGTCTCAGCCTTCTCTCGGCCTGGACTGGACTGCGGATTCAGACGCACCCGCAACGGCTCATCCACATCACCACCAATGTTTTACTGGGGCTGGCCCTGATCGGGGTTCTCCTCACCGGATGGTCTGTGGTGCAGAAGTACCTGCCTGAGAACAATCCGGCAGTCCCTGTCATCACCGAACAACGCCCTGAGAGCTAACTGCGTAACACCACCTGAAACTGACTCACCAGCTGCTGGCGGACCTGATCCTGAGCTGTCTCCACCTCGGTGTCTGTCAGGGTTCGATCCAGAGCTCGATAGGTGAGACGAAACGCCAGGCTTCGCTGATCCTCAGGCACCCCGGAACCCCGGTATTCATCAAACAGTTCCACCTCCCGCAACAGATCTCCAGCCGCGGATCGGATCGCAGCCTCCAGGCTGGCCACACTCACATCCAGGGGGGCAAAAAAGGCAATGTCGCGGTCAGAGGCAGGATAAAGGGAGTAGGGTTGGTGGCGGACCACGCCTTGGTGCTCCAGATCCTTCAAAATTAATTCCAGATCCAGTTCAAACACAAACACCGGATCCTGAAGATCCCATCGCCGTTGCTCTTGGGGATGCAGCTGACCCAAAAAACCCAGGCACTGATCTCTGAGCCAGAGGGAGGCCGTCCGACCTGGGTGCAACTGCGGCAGGCTGGCATCGGGTTTAAATTCCACAGGGAGTGCCAATCGCTGTAGAGCTGCTGTTAACAACCCTTTGGCGGCAAACCAGTCGAAGGCCTGGCTCCGGTGTTGCCAGTCGTGCAGGGTGGGATTGCCTCCCAAAATACCCCCCAGATGTTCTGCTTCTCGATAGGTACCCTCCTCCAGCCAAAAGATCTTCCCGATCTCAAAGCCAAACAGCGGACCATTGCCCTGATCCCAGTTGTACTGAAAAGCCTCCAGCAAGCCAGGCAAGAGCTGTCGTCGCAGGGCAGAAAACTCAGGCGACATGGGGTTGGTGATCGCCACCGCTTCCCGATCCGCCGCCGCTGCACAGAGAGAAATGTGGATCAACTCCGTCAGCCCCACACTGCGAAAGGTTTCCCGGATCAGTCGTAACCCCTTTTCTCGGGGGGAAAGCGATCCAATCTCGGTTTCGGGGGGCAGGGTTTCGGCAAACTGGTCATAGCCATAAAGGCGGGCAAATTCTTCGATCAGATCAATTTCCCGTTCGATATCGCGCATCCGGTAGGGAGGCACCCGCACCTGCCAGACACAACGCGCGGTGGTGGCCAATTCTGAGGCGTCTGCCCCGGGTTTGGCTAGCGTGGGGCGCAACTCACAGGCAGACATCTGAAAGCCCAGAGCTGGCAGGATCTCTTCCACATCCCTGGCCTGGACATCCGCACCCAGCAGATCCATCATCCGACAGAGACGCAGCTCGATTTGTCGCTCCAGAGGAGGGCGTTGATCCACCACGGTCTGCCCCACCACTTCACCGCCCGCCAGATCCAGGATCAGGTGAAGGGCACGATCCCGAGCTGTGTACAGGGCGGAAAAGTCAACCCCGCGCTCATAACGGGCCGAAGCCTCCGTCCGCAATCCCTGACGCCGCGCTGAACGACGAATTACTACCGGATCAAAGAGGGCGGCCTCCAGGAAAATATCCTGAGTTTCTGAGTACACTTCCGTGGCTTCTCCCCCCATCACCCCGGCCAGGGCAACAGGTCGATCCGCCGCCGTGATCAGCAAATTGTCCGGTTGCAGGGTTCGATCCTGTCCATCCAGGGTGCGCAGACGTTCCCCAGTTGTCGCCATCCGCACTCCCACCTGCAGGGGATCGTCTCCCATGACTGAGCGCAGGCGCTGCCAGTCAAAAGCATGCAGGGGCTGGCCCCACTCCAGCAGGACCAGGTTGGTAATATCCACAACATTGTTGATGGAACGGGTCCCCGTTGCCTCCAGACGGTGACGCAACCAGTCGGGGGAGGGCCCGATCTGCACGCCTTTGATCAACGTGCCACTGTAGGCAGGACAGGCTTTCCGATCCGCAACCTCCAGAACCAGAGATGCCATTTCAGGCGCTTCCACGGCAGCAACGCTGGGGAGATGGAGAGGGTTGCGGGTGATCGCTGCCACTTCGCGGGCAATCCCCACCATACTGAGAGCATCGGCACGGTTGGCAGTGGAGGTCAGATCGAGAATGATGTCATCCAGACCCAGGAGGGGGCGAACATCACTGCCCAGGGGATGGGCTGCCGGAAATTCGTGGATCCCTTCCGAGTTTTTCTCCAGACCCAGTTCCGCCAGAGAACAGATCATGCCCTCCGACACCACCCCCCGCAACTTGGATTTTTTTAGCTTCAGATCCACCTGGGGCAAATAGGTGCCCACCTGAGCCACCGCCACCGTCAGATCGGCACGAGCATTGGCCGCTCCACAGACAATGTTGAGGGGTTGTTCTCCCCCTACATCCACCTGGCAGACCCGCAGTCGATCTGCATCGGGGTGGGGATCAGCTTGCAGGATCCGACCCACCACCACGCCATCGGCCCAAAGGGTACGGTTTTCAATGTCTTCCACCTCAAACCCTACCAGGGTGAGGGCTTCCCCCAGTTCCTCGGCGGAGAGAGAGAAATCCACCAGTTCCCGCAACCACTTGAGTGAAATTTTCATAAATCCTGAACACCTTCGAGCCGCTACCCATTATCTCCCACGTCGGGATCCTGAGAGACGAGCCCCAGGTTAACCCGTGCACCAGATCGTTGGTCAAACACCCACCAGATCAAGGGGGGAAGGCTGAGGAGGTAAACCTCGAATTTCGGGATGCAGTTGCGGTTGATAGGAAGCGATTCCCATGGCCTGGCGCATGATCATGTGTTTCAAGGGGGACACATGGTTGAGCCCCCAGAGTCCCAGACGGCGGCCCCACTGCAGCGGTAAGAACGGGTTGGAGAAGAGGCGGTTGGCAGTATCAGTGGCGAATAGAACCCCCAGGTTCTCGATCCGGCGAGCGCGCTGGTAATGGCGCAAGAGGGCCTTCCCTCCGAGATCTTGAGAGCCAAGGTGAGCCTTATACAGCAAGCTGGCCAGGAGAGCCACATCCCGCATACCCATGTTCACACCCTGTCCCCCGACGGGATGAGTGGCATGGGCTGCATCCCCCACCAGCGCAAAACGGGGCGTGACGTATGCACAAGCATGCAGTCGCTGAGGTCGATAACAGGAGCGGGGAGAGACTGTCTTGATCGGACCCAATTGAGTACCAAATGCAGGAGCAATGGCCTGCCGGAAGTCCTGATCACTAAGGTTCATCACCTCCTCCTGTACAGAAGCAGGTAAAGTCCAGACTACACAGGCGCGATGGGAGGGGGGGCCCTGCTCGCCAGCGGTCATGGGCAGGATGGCAAACGGACCCTGAGGCTGAAAGCGCTCATAGGCCACCTGGTCATGGCCCTTCTCCGTTTCCACCTGAGTGACGACACAGATCTGGTTGTATCCCCAGGCTGAAACAGGAATGCCCTGGAGCTGTCGCAGCACGGAGTTGCGGCCATCCGCAGCAATCAGAAGTTGACCGCGAAGCTTCCTTGGTTGAGTGGGGCTATCCACGGCAATCTCCACCCCTTCAGCAGCCACCTCTAGATGCAAAACCCGAGCGGGTGAGATCACTTCCACATTCTGGGCACGCCGTACTATCTCCTGCAATGCGATCAGGGTGACCCGGTTCTCCACCACATACCCCAGGGCCTCCACCTGAATCTCTTCTCGGCACAGCTGGGTCTTAAAGGAAGCCTCTCCATCAGAAACCTGGATCCGGTGGATGGGAGACACCCCCAGTTGCCCCATGCGCTCCCAGGCTCCGATTTGCTGCAGTAGCTGGATCGTCCCTAACGCCAGAGCACTCGAACGACCATCAGGTCCGGGACCTCGATCAAGATCCTGGGATTCGATCAATGCAATGCGCAGGGAGGTGCCCGCTAGCGCCGCCGCCAGGGTTGAGCCCACCAGACCTGCCCCGACAATCACAAGGTCAAAGCTAGCAACGGCATCCAATGAGCTGAGTTCAGGTGCAAGCATGGAAAGCATATCAACAGTGCAATGATCTATTTCGTAACAGATCGACGATGACAGTTACAATGTCGAACCCCCTCCGTCCCTGCCGCTGACTGGAAGACAGCATGCGGTTTCCTGCGCTTTCTCTGCAAATCCTGCGGGTGTCTACCGGAGCGGTATGTTCTAATGAAAGTTACATTCTCCAGTAGAGTACTGGAAGTCATTCCCATCCCCAAATCAGGCAATTCTTATCAGTAGCTTTGATTTATGCAAGTGTTAATTGTGGGCGGAGGAGGGCGTGAACATGCCCTGGCCTGGAAATTGATGCAGTCTCCTGCCGTTACCCAGATCTTTTGTGCACCTGGGAATGGCGGAATTCGTCTGATGCCCAAAGGCCGTGCCCTCCCTTTAGCTGCAACCGATATGGAGGGATTGCTGCGTTTTGCCACGGTTCAGGGGGTGGGACTGACCATCGTTGGGCCAGAGCTGCCTCTCGTCCAGGGCATCTGTGATCGGTTTCGGGCAGCAGGGTTGCCCATCTTTGGACCCAGTCAGGAAGCTTCCCGATTGGAGGGGAGTAAAGCCTGGGCCAAAAAACTATTGCAGGAGGCGGGCATCTCTACAGCTCCATTCGCGATTTTTCAAGAGCTGGAACCAGCCCTTCAGTATTTGCACAACCATCCTCTGCCTGTCGTCATCAAGGCGGATGGTCTGGCTGGGGGTAAGGGGGTAACCATTGCCCAAACCCTAGAAGAAGCGGAGACAGCTGTGGAAGGACTGCTCAAAGGGAAACTGGGACCGGCAGGGCAGACTGTGGTCATTGAGGAATTTTTGCCAGGAGAAGAAGCCTCCCTCCTCCTCTTATGTGACGGCAAATCTTATGGGATCATGCCTCCGGCTCAAGATTATAAGCGCTTGGGGGCTGGGGATACGGGTCCGAACACTGGTGGGATGGGAGCCTACGCCCCTGCAACTCGCGTGGTTCCACCTGAACTTGTCAGCAAAATTTGCCACCAGATCATCGATCCTCTGCTCCAGCATTTACGCTCCTGTGGCATTGTTTACCAGGGAGTGCTCTATCTGGGACTGATGATTGACAGCAATGGGAATCCTTCCGTGCTTGAGTTTAACTGCCGACTGGGAGATCCCGAAACCCAGGTGCTCATGCCGCTTCTCCAAACCCCACTGGATCAGGTGCTGCTTGCCTGTGTGGAGGGGCGGCTCTCAGAGATCGACATCCAATGGTCTTCACGAACATCAGCCTGTGTGGTGATGGCCTCCCAGGGCTATCCGGAATCCTATGAGCGGGGTAAACCGATCAGCGGGCTGGAAAAGGTTGCGGACACCGGAGCCCATGTTTTTCATGCGGGAACGCGACTGTCTGTTCCGCTTCTGCCTGGACAATCTCCAGCAAGTGCTCGCGTCCTCACCGATGGGGGACGGGTTCTTTGCATCACTGGTGAAGGGGATACCCTCGCGGAAGCCCTGCAAACCGCCTATGCGGGAGTGCAGCAGATTCACTTTGAGGGAGTTTATTACCGCCGTGATATTGGGTTTCGGGAGTTGGGAAGCAGTGCGCTGGAGACGATTCTGTCCTCTTCAGGATCGGGATATTGAACCCAACCTTAGGATAGCCAGGTGGGAATCGAACTCTCCACGAACCGTGGACCGGCTTCAATGGGTCGATTATTCAGATAGGTTCCCGCAATTTTTAATCTAGAGGCCTCAACGGGTCGGTTATGCATATACGTGTGATCGACTTTAAATTGATCTGCGGTCACGGGTCGTTGGGGAGCCCACATATGCACAATCTGAATCTGGCTTGCGGTAATGGGACGATTTTCGCCATAGGTTTCCACAACCTCTAAGCTCGCTGCCGTAATGGGACGATTGTGGCCGTAAACTTCAGTAACTTTGATGGTGCTGATCCCCGTTGGGCGATATCCATAGGACTGGATCCCTCCTGCCTCACTAGACTGGAGAGCTAGTGCTGCGTTAGCCTCAGATTCGTTTGTAGAGGAGGACTCTGGGGTTTCTGACTCGGTCGAATTGGAGGGATCAGGGGTCTTTCTAGAGCGGGTAGTGGGCATGGCAACAACTCTGCACCTATTCAGGGTCGATTCTGTTCAGTCGGTTGATCCCTTCGCTTGAGGGTCTTAACCTAAAGAAATTATAAAGGCGAATTTAAGCAACCAAACAGTTGCGCACAGAACTTTACCTGCAATCCATTCAGCCTTGAGATGAACTTCAGAGGCAGAGATTATTGAACAGCAGGACCCTCATACCCAGAGATCTCCGCCAGAGCTTCTAATGAACGTACCCCTCGATAGCTCTGCCCCTCAATAATCCAGGTGGGATAACTCTGAACCCCGGCTTCATTACAAACCTCAGCTTGGGGTGCCCCGCGACCATCGGGAGAACATTCCTCATAAGGAACATCTTTGAAGGCTGGTCCAAACAAATCTTTTTGTTGCTGGCAGGCTGGACACCAGTAAGCCCCATACATCGTGCCATCAATTTGCTGTAAGTGCTGCGCCAATCCCCGCGCAAAGGGACTCGCCGGAGGGGTCTGATTGGCGTAAACACCGACTGTGGTGATCAGGGTAGCCAGGGCGATCAAGATAAAGTTAAAAATCAGCTTGGCCCAGTCCAGCCAACGGTAGCCAAGCAGAGTTACCACACCGAGACCAGCCACCAAAATGATGGACGCAGTGCAGTAGAGGCAAAACTGCTTCAGGACTCCCACCATCAGGTAGGCCATATACAGTTCAAAGCTGATCATGGCACTGACAAGACCAAACAGAGCGGGCCAGCGCCACTTTTTCACCAGCGGCATATCCGGTAGCTGTGCCAGGATCAAAACGCCCACAAAGCCTAAAAGGCCAAACAGGGCAGTGGGGACTCCAAGGAAGGTGGCCCAGCGACTGGATAAGACGAGATCACATCCCCCGTCCCCAGTACAGAAGGCGGCTGTTTGTTCGGTCAGCTTGGTGAAAGTCAGGTAAGCGGTCAGTAAACTCCCCAGTCCAGCCAGGATAGTCAGGATCAGGCGGGAGTGGCGCTGGAGCCAGGTTTCCTCATGCACTAGATAGGCCATACTCTCCCCACAGATGTGCCGATGATTTGCAATGCTTCTACTGATTATGCCACCAGTCACTCGGGCATCAGTGCGCAGATTCCCCAAACCTATAGAGCAGATCGTCCGCGAATCGGTCCCCCAGCGCTTTGGATGCCGACATCCTGGCCGAGCCAGGTTCACAGATACTCCAGCGACGCCGAAAGTAACGGCCCAGATCGGTTTCCGAGAGCGCCAGGTAAATGGGGCGTCCATGGGGACAGGTGTAAGGGTTCTGACTCAGCTGCCAGCGATCCAGCAGGTGCTGCATCTGCGCTAAGGTCAAAGGGAGGCCATTGCGCAGGGCCGTGCGGCAGGCCACCATTACCTGGGCAGCCTCCAGATCTGGGCAATCTCCCAGTTGGGTTAAGAGGGCAATTCGTTCGTCTTCAGCCAAGGTGTGCAGGAGAGCGGGGATGCGCCGAATCAGCCAGATTTGCTCGCCAAAAGGCTCGGGATCCAAACCGATCAGCTCCAATGTGTCCCGTTGCTTGTCTGTCAATCCACTCAGAACCAGGGGTGGCTCCTGGTCTTGTAAGCTCCACTGCTGCTGCAGTTCTTCGTATCGGATCCGCTCATGGGCCACATGCTGCTCCACCAGCCATAAGCCTGTGGCATGCTCCGCCAGGATATAGGTATTTTGCAGTTGCGCCAGTGCCCGCAGAGAAGCAACCCCCACAGATCTGCAGACGGGGGGAGGGGAGCCTGAATAGGGAGCCTGAGCTTCGCGCAATTGCAAAAGCTGGGTGCTGCGACGGCTGGGGTGGCTACTGGTGATCTGCAGCGACTCTGCCATTAATGCCTGTAACTGAGCTTGCAGCTGCTCCGGGTTGAGCAAATGCACCTGCGATTTGGCGGGATGACGGTGCCAGTCCACCTGCTCCGGATCAACTTGCAAAAAGGCTAGACAGACCGGATGGCGATGTCGGGGCAGACCGTGACGAAAGCTCTGAACCAGGCATCGTTCCAGCTCGGGAGCCTGAACAAAGCGATGATTGATGGCCACTTTGATCCAATCCGGTTGGGGGCGGTGATAGCGATCGGGGAGGGCGAGGAGAACTGTGATTCCAGCCCCTTGTACCTGCCGCAAATCCTGGGGGTGAAGACGCGGCAAGATCTGGGTCAGGATATCCCCTGGTCGCTCTCCAGGCCAGAGATGCAGCTTGGGGTTCTCATTCACGCGCAGGATCCAGGTGACATGGGGATGCGTTAAGGCCTGGTGTTGCAGCATCGTGATCACATCCCGAAGGTGCCGAAGTGGAGATTGGGACTGGCGACGAGCGGGCCAGGGAGCGAAAAGATCCGAGACGGTGACCACCGTGCCCTGCGCGAGAGGACAGGGGGAGGAAGAGGCTACAGTGCCATCCTGGTTGTAGATAAATGTCCAGCCGTGAGGCTCGTGGATACTGCAGGACTGGATCTGTAATCGCCCCATCTGGGCCAGGCTGTGCAGGGCTTCCCCCCGAAATCCTAAAAATGTCGTGGCTAAGGGCAGGGCGGTGGCCCCGACTTTACTGGTGGTGTGGCGCCGAGCCGCCTGCTCCAGATCTGCTGGGGACATGCCTTCCCCATTGTCGGCAACTCGTAAGGTCCAGCGCTCCCAGGCGAGGTCTACAGTAATATGGCTGGCTCCGGCATCCAGAGCATTGTCCACCAACTCCCGCACCACTGCAGCCCAGGAGTCAATCACCTCACCAGCGGCCATCTGCTGGATCAGGAACGGGGGAATGGGTTGAATTGAGGCCATAGATCTGCAGTAAGGAACCCAGCCCTCTCCGCTAGGACACCTGCTTGGCAGAATTGAGGTCTAGGGAGGAAGGATCCGATTGAATGCGATTGCGGCTTGCCAACAGATCCTGGTAAAGAGCAAGATCCAGCTGCATCATGTTGAGGTGATAGCCCCGAGGATTGGGACCATGATAGTCACTCCCACCCGTGGCGATCAGACCGTAGTGATCACAGAGGCGCAGTAGCGTTCTTCGTAGCCCCAGATCCTGCTCTGGATGGTAAACCTCCAACCCCAGAAGACCCGCCTCCACCAATCCAGAGAGGGTCTTGACCAATCCTCCTCCTCGAAATAGACCGGGGTGAGCCCAAACCGGAACTGCTCCACAGGATCGCAAAAGACGGACCCCTGCCACTGCCGAGAAAGGCGCATAGGGAATGTAGGCTGGACCATTGTCTCGCAAAAATCGATCAAAGGCTTCCCGTACAGAGCGGACATGACCGGCCTTGACCAGCGCCTGAGCAATATGGGGCCGTCCTGGAGCCTGGGCGAGCGAAGGCAGCTGAACCGGAAACCCCATCGCTGCCAAACGATCCACCATGGCGGCGGCCCGATAACGGCGTTGATCCTGTCGTTCCTGCAGCGGACCTAGCAGTTTTTCTTCGTGGGGAAAGAAGCCCAGTAAATGGAGAGGATGTCCACCTGAGGTGGTACTTAGTTCGATCCCCGGAATGATCTCCAGTCCATAACCCTGCGCAGCCTCCCTGGCTTCAGCCCATCCGGCCAGAGTGTCATGATCCGTAATCGCTAGGACACGGATCCCTGCAGTCGCCGCGGCCTTCACCAATGCTGCGGGGGTGAGTTGCCCATCCGAACAAGTGGTGTGGCAGTGCAGCTCAATCATGGACTTGACTCACTTTTTTTTCTTCTTCGAGCCTTTGGCCGCCTTCGGAGGAGGGGGTGCTTCAGGGGTTTCAGCCTCTGGCTCTGGTGCAGGAGCTGCCTCAGCCGCTGCAGGAGGTGCAGTCTCCATCGGGATCCCAGCTTGGGCTGCCACCTCTGCGGCAAAATCAGTTTCTTCTTTCTGTAGTCCTTCCCCAAGCACATAGCGGGAGAAGCGACGCACCTGAATATTCTCACCCAAGAGGGCCACCGATTGTTTGACCAGTTCATCCACAGTAATGGACTGATCCTTGATGTAAGGCTGATCCAGAAGCGACAACTCTTTTAAACGCTTATCAATGCGCCCCTGCACAATCTTTTCGCGGACGTTCTCAGGTTTGTTCCCAAGATCATCTTTATTCATTTCAATTGCTTTTTCCCGCTCCACCACCTCTGCAGGAATATCTGTGGTACTCACGTACTCCACATTCAGGCAGGCAGCAATCTGCATGGCAATGTTGCGGGCCAGATCCTTAAATTCCTGACGGCGAGCCACAAAGTCCGTCTCACAGTTGATCTCCACCAAAACACCCAGCTGCCCACCGGTGTGGATGTAGCTCTCAATCAATCCCTGAGTTGCAGCCCGTCCAGCTTTCTTGGCAGCACTGGCCAATCCTTTTTGCCGCAGCCAGGTGACCGCTGCTTCCAGATCACCCTTGGACTCTACCAGAGCTTTCTTACAATCCATCATGCCTGCGCCCGTTTTCTCGCGCAGCTCTTTCACTACTTTGGAATCTACCTTGTCAGCCATGAATCTTCCTGCATGTCATGTATTGTAAATGCGGTTGCGCCAGCACCGGATCCGCTGCCCCAGGGTGCAGCACTCCCCATTTTATAGAGAGGTGTCACCTAACGCATTGTGCCATACTGCTTTGCCGTTGCAGTAATCCGCTCCCGCAGCAGTCCGGATCCGGCACCTTTCCAGAGCTACTTATCTGTCTGAGTCACCGCCTTCTTCCGGTTCTTCCTCATCTGGATCAACATCGGTTACCTCCAGGAGATAGTCATCCTCCTCATCCATGGCCCCTTCGTAGTCATAGTATTCTTCGTCTTCTCCTTCCCCAGCTTCCAGTTGTCCGTGTCGGCCTTCGTAGATGGCATCCGCCAGCTTGCCAATGATCAGCTTGATGGAGCGAATGGCATCATCATTGGCGGGGATAAATACATCACTCTGATCGGGATCACAGTTTGTATCCAGGAGAGAGACAATCGGAATATTGAGTTTGGTGCATTCCTGGACAGCGTTGGCTTCGCGGCGTTGATCCACGATGATCACAATGTCGGGAGGACGCCGCATTTGCTTGATGCCTCCCAGATTTCGCTCCAGTTTGGCCAATTCCCGCCGCAGTTTAGACGCCTCCTGCTTCGGCAGTCGTTCAATTAATCCCGACGTTTGCATGTCCTCAATTTCCTTGAGGCGCTCGATCCGAGTTTTGATCGTGGTCCAGTTGGTGAGCATCCCCCCTAACCAGCGGTGGTTGACGTAGTAGCTGCCACACCGACGAGCTTCCTGGGCAATCAAACCCGCGGCCTGACGTTTGGTTCCCACAAATAGAAAGCGCTTTCCGGCATCAGCTGCCTCACGCATATATTCATAGGTTGTATTTAAAAACCGGGCGGTCTGCACCAGGTCAATAATGTGGATCCCATTGCGCTCTGTGAAAATAAACGGACGCATCTTGGGATTCCAACGGCTGGCCTTATGGCCAAAGTGAACTCCAGCCTCCAACAGTTGAGGCAATGTAACAACACCCATGTTGATCTCCTGCGGGTTACACCTCCGCCCAGCCACATCCCGACAAATTCTGACACCGTGGTCCGGTATCAAAGGGGGACACCCGAGGCACTGGACGTGTGGATTAGTACAAAGACGAAATTTTAAATTAGCACACCTGAGGGAAAGCGATCAAAATTGCACCTGAATGGTTCCCACATTGCCACGGCGGTTGATCGTTAAGAAGAGGCGTCTGGGCTGTTGATCCAGGGTTTGCAGCAGCTGTTCCAAACTCACCAGCCGTTGACCATTCAAACCCAGAATCTGATCGCCAGGTAACAGTCCAATCTGGTTGGCCACTGATCCGGGCTGAATCTCCTGGATCACCAGCGTTTGTGTATTGATACTCACTCCTAATCGCGGCCCCGAGGCTGCCGTTGCCATGCCTGTGTTGCCTTGATTCTGAGCAATAAAGGTGCCTGCGACTGTGGCATTTGTGGCAAACCCGATGCCAATATTCCCTCCACGACCCGCACTCAGAATGGCCTTATTCACACCGATCAGTTCACCCCGAGAGTTCAAGAGGGGTCCCCCCGAGTTGCCCGGGTTAATCGCTGCATCCGTCTGCAGATCACCGTTACTGCCGACCCTGCTCAAGATGCCGGTGGTCAGGGTCCCGGAAAGACCGAAGGGACTGCCAATGGCAAACACCTGTTGCCCTACCCGAATCCCACTGGGATCCGCCAGCGTCAACGTAGGAAAGAGCTCACCGTTGGTTTGCAAACGGATCAGGGCCAGATCATTGGAACGATCTACAGCAATCACCTGCCCCAGAAAGCGGCGTCCTTGAGCGGTGGTCACCTGCACCTGACCATTGGATCCCCTCACCACATGCTCATTCGTCAACACCAATCCTTCTGGACTCACCAGACTGCCGGATCCTGAGCCGCCTGCACGGGATTGAATCGTCACCACTGCCGGACTCGCCTTTTCATAGACGGAAATGGTGATCTGCTCTTCCGGCCCAAAT
Organism: uncultured bacterium; assembly: GCA_964392245.1. Lineage (GTDB taxonomy): Bacteria > Cyanobacteriota > Cyanobacteriia > Thermostichales > Thermostichaceae > JAAUUJ01. The sequence continues at coordinate 42,256 of CAYMOX010000011.1, read as the reverse complement.
TGAGGAATCGATGGATTGCTTTGCCCCCAGGCGGGAGTGCCGATCCAGCCCTCTGTCACGATTCCCAGTGACAACATACTCAGCAGCAGATGCCCGATTTTCATGCTCAAGCTCCGAACAGTCCATGAACCAAGGAAGAAGTTCTCCACTTAGACAGGAAAACATCACTCTAATTCTTAGAATGGCATGGTCAAGCAGGGAACCGGGCGACATGAAGCCCCTTACATAGGGGATCATCGCGTGCATCCAGTTGCGCACTATGGCAGCAGGGCCGATTGCAACTTGGACGGAACCAGATCGCTGTTCCAGACCTTTAACTGCTGTAAACCAGGGATCCCATAGGAGTAAACGGTGACGTTGCATCCCTGTTGACCAAAATGGAGAGTCATGGATCTGAGCGGTTCAGAGGCTATCACTTCATAGGAAGTATTGGCGCACTCGCCCAGATAGGGATTCATATCCAGGGGAGACAGACTCTGGCTGTTGACCTCCACCAGAAAGACCAGATCTTGCTCGTTGGCGTAATAGGTGGCTCTCTCCTGATCTTTGGTTTCACTCCAGTAGGTATAAGCCTGTTCACTCTTTTGCTCGCCAGACCCTTTCAAAAACTTGACCCCTGCAGCATAGGGCAATCTATCTCCCACCGCCATGGCAGCAGCAGGAAGAGTCCAGGAACAGGTTAGTAACCCCAGCAGGAGCACACACCCCAGCAGTCGTCTCAGGAGGTGAGGGCGCATCACGTGTTGCCAATGCTTCATCGTATATCTCCATTGAATGCTATTCATCCACCGCCTCAGGAAATGCGGAAGCCAATCCGTCCCTGATCGATATCAAACAAGGTGTCTAAGGCAAAGAAGAAGGGTTTGCCCAAAACCTGCTGGCCTGTGAAGTTGGTAACGATAATGCGATCAAGTCCTGCTTCAGGATTAGAGCCCACATTGACGGTATACAGGAACCCGGCGCGCGGATCGATCTGCAGGACGGTGCCAGCAGGAAAGCGGTTGCTTGGGAACTGCAACACCTGTCCCCCCAGAGCCACGGGATCAATCCTTAGATCCGAAGTGCCCGTATCAAAGACCGTGAGACTTTCCACGTTTTGCACCGAGAATCCTGTGGTATCCAGACTGTAGAGGACATCGGAGAGGGTATCGGACCAGGTGGGGGTTCCATCTGGAAAGAAGCCAATTTGATCGAGATCCCGGAACAGGAACCCAGCCGTGTTGCTTGGGGTCAGACCGACCGTGAAAAAGCCCTGTGAAGTTTCAAAACCCCCTGCTGTGCGCAGGATATAACCGGAGTCAAAATTCCCAGGCAAGCGCGTAAGGGGGCTAAAGATCTCAGGGGTGTTCGTGCGGGCCGAAACAGAGATGCCAATAATGCCAAAGAAGGGACCGCTACCATCAAAAATATCGGCAGAGGCACTACAACTGGAACTGGTGCAAATCACCTCATCCACCACCTGAATGCCTACAGGTTCCTCTGTAGTGACACCTCCAATGGAAAAGGGAGCAGTGGCCAGCACTCCTTGAAAACGGGTTTGGTCAGCAAAGCTAATATCCACAGGTTCATTGGTTCGCACTAAGCCCGAGGTTCCCACCGCAGAGGCAAGAATGCGGATCCCAGCTGATCCCGTATCCACCAGGAGTTCGGTATCGCGGCCCCCAACATTGACGGGTAATCCCAGCAACCGCAGATTAGCAGCGCCCTCAGTACGAATAAAAAGAGGCACGGTGACCGCATTCGGATCCGAGGGGGGCGGCGAGATTGTTGGCGGTGGAGGCACAACCGCTGTCGGGGAGTCGGAATCGGAACCTGAACAGGCCGAGAGTCCCAGCACCAGCACCAGCAGCAGGATCCCGATGCCCAGTTGTTGTAAAACTTGCCAAATCCTGGTCATGCTCAATTGCTCACACAGTTCACTCGTAGTTTATCTGCTGATGGTCATGCACAGGCGCGCAGATCCGCAGAGATTCTGTCCCCAAACCCTCAGGTCGGCAGAGGGCTCGACTGCGATAGCCTGAAAGCCATACCCTTAGCCATTTTGTTCAGGCCGCTTCTTGCGCATGGGCTTCAGAATAGGGAAAAAACGCTGGGGTTTTTCCGGTTTGCCCTGAGGGCGTGGGGGGGGGGCAGGAGCCGCATGTTTGGGAATAGGCTTTCCGGGTGGATGGTGACGGGATTTGATCGGTTTACTCCGGGGCTTGGGCAGAACCGCCACTTGGGTTCCCTGCTCAATTTGCAACTCACTGCCCTGACGACTGACCTCCAGGTCCCAAAAGGCTCCCACCGCTTTACTGGGCAAATCTCCCTGCAGACGCAGCTTAAAGGTCTGGGGCTTCCCTTGGGTTGATTTTTTCCCAGCCTGACGAATCTTAACAATCACGAACTGTTTGGCCTGAGACTGGAATACCACTTCACCTCGAATGGAAAAGAAGTCAGATTCTGGCTCCGGCTCTGCCTCTTCCGGTAAGGGCTGACCCATTTCTGCTGGTGCCCAGACTCCCATGATCTGGACATGTAAATCTATTGCCTTTTCACGGGTGCGCGGGTACACCACCCACAGGTAAGAACGATCACTGTCCAGATACTTCTTCACCAGGTTCATCACCCGCCCCAGCAGCACCGCATTCAGCTCTGTGCCATCTTCGGTCTTCAGGATTCCTTTGGTGAATTGCTCCTCAGAAGGAATGTAATGCCCCTTAATCAATCCAATGGCCCGATACTGGAGAGGCTCACTGGGGGGAGGAATGGGGTGATGGCGCGGGGAAGAAGACTCGGGCTCCTGAGCACCTTCGACAGCAGCAGGTTGCAACTCAGTCTTGGGGAGATCCTGGGGAGAGGATGCGCCTTCCTGTTCTAAATCCGATCCACTCTGGCGCGAATCTCTAACAGGCTGCGCTTCAGGACGAACTGGACGAGGGGTCAGCTCCCCGCTATCGCGGCTGGGTGGTCTAGGTTCTGATGGCATGAGCAGCTATGGCGAAGGGGCAAGCCTGGAAAGGGGAAGGTTGATATTGTACTTGATGACTCTAGCTGATAATAACAACTGACCTCTAGAGTCGAGAAAAGCACTGTTAGAAACTGGAAAGAGTCAGGTTGTGATCCTGTAAATAGGTCTGTACGGTGTTGAGATCTTTATCACCACGGCCAGAGCAGTTGATCACAATACGCGTCTGGGAGCTGAGTTGCGCAGCCAGGGTTTCCAGATAAGCGACAGCATGGGCGGTTTCCAGGGCTGGAATGATCCCCTCCAGGCGAGAGAGCCGCAAGAGCGCCGCCACGGCCTCCTGATCGGTCACACTATAATACTCAGCCCGCCCAGAATCCTTGAGATAGCAGTGCTCAGGCCCAACCCCGGGATAATCCAATCCTGCACTGATGGAATGGGCCTCCAGAACCTGACCCTCCTCATCCTGCAACAAATAACTCATGGCCCCATGCAGGACCCCGATCCGACCCTGAGTCAGGGTGGCGGCATGGCGGTGGCTGTCAATCCCTTCTCCAGCAGCTTCGATCCCAATCAGTCGCACCTGGGGATCAGCTAAAAACGTGCGAAAAAGCCCCAGGGCATTCGATCCTCCGCCCACACAAGCCAGCAGGACATCGGGCAGACCTCCCCAGGTTTGGAAACACTGTTCTCGGGTTTCCTGACCAATACAGTCGTGAAAAGCCCGCACCATCATGGGGTAGGGGTGGGGTCCGGCAACAGTACCAATAATGTAATGGGTGGATTCCACATGGGTGACCCAGTCGCGAATGGCCTCAGACAGTGCATCTTTCAGGGTTCGCGTCCCGGCCTCGACACCCCGCACCTCGGCCCCGAGCAGCCGCATCCGCTGCACGTTGGGAGCCTGCCGCTCCATATCCACGGCCCCCATGTAGATCACACACTCCAGGCCAAAGCGAGCACAGACCGTAGCTGTGGCAACCCCATGTTGACCCGCCCCGGTTTCCGCAATGATCCGCTGTTTTCCCATGCGCCGGGCGAGCAGGGCCTGTCCCAGAGCATTGTTGATCTTGTGCGCACCTGTGTGGTTGAGATCTTCCCGTTTCAGATAGATCTGGGGCCCGGCGTAATGCTGGGTGAGTCGCTCGGCAAAATAAAGGGGGCTGGGTCTGCCCACAAAGTCCCGCAGCAGCCCGTGAAACTCGTTCTGGAAATCGCGATCAGTCCAATGTTGCTGAAAGGCAACCTCCAGCTCCGATAGAGCCGCCATTAAAGTTTCGGGTACGAACTGTCCACCATAGGGGCCAAACCGCCCCTGAGCATCAGGGAGGGACTCCGGGTGATCCGTGAACCAGGAGGAGGAACGAAGAGGTGTTTGGGTCACGATTGTCTAAAGTTGGATGTGAGCTGCGGATGGCTGGCAGCCATTTCTAACACTATAGAGGTGATCACGGATTCAGGCCAAGAGGCAGTTAGGCATTACGAGTTTTAACCCGTAAGATGGGCAGAGCGATAGCGAAACCCATCACCTCGTAAGATGTGCTGAGGTACGAAGCGCATCATTGGGACGCACCGTACCTTGCTAAAGGATTTCAACTTAAGGAGCCATCATGAGTGAAGATGATATAGATGTTGCAGAAACATATTACTTCGACGAGTTTGACATCGGGACAATCATTCTCCTGATGACTGACGGCAGTCTGCGGCTTAAGCTAGCACTCATGCCGCCTTCCTGGTATGCAGACGAAGGGGCTTTCGAAGCATTTGAAGATACTCTTGCGGAGGCACTTGGCGTTGAGGTAGAGGGTCTGGATAAAGAATTCTTCGGCATTCAGGAGCCTAGGCCTGATACCATCGCGCAGCTAAGAAATTTCTTGCTGGAGCTCCGCCCCAAAGCTGGATAAAACCCGTAAGATGGGTAGCGCGATAGGATGGGCTGAAGTACGAAGCCCATCAATTGAAAAACAATTGCCTAACACTGCATTGGTGCGGACGGTACAAAGGCTATCGGTGAGAGTTCAAGGTTATCTACCGCCGCACAACTTTGCCGTTAAGCAGCGCCTGTAACGTGGACCACCACTTCGCGAGTGTGGGCATGACTGCGGTGTTCCCAGAGATAAATGCCCTGCCAGGTCCCCAGCATCAACCGTCCCTGCTGGATCGGGATGATCTCAGAGGTATGGGTGAGGGCTGTGCGGATGTGGGCAGGCATATCATCAGGTCCTTCAGTCGTGTGACGATAGCGATGGGGGTCTGCAGGCACCAATTTTTGCAGAAATGTGGCTAAATCTTCCAGAACATCGGGATCTGCATTTTCCTGAATCACGAGACTGGCGGACGTATGTCGGCAAAACAAGTGGCAGAGGCCAAGTTGGATCTGAGACTCGCGCACCACCTCCGCCACCTGGGCGGTGATTCTGTGAAAAGAGGCAGGTCGGGTCGAAATCTGCAGGATGGATTGGTAATGGGTGCGTTCAAGGTGTTGTGGATGCATGGGAACTTTCCTCTCCTGGCAGGGAAATGCGGGCAGAATGATCGGGCCTCCAGGGCAACTCCACACTAAATGTGGTCACATTCAACTGGCTGCTGACCCAGATCCGGCCCTGCATTTCCTCCACCAGCCGTTTGATCAGAGCCAGACCCAACCCTGTTCCGCCCTGCTTCCAGCGATCACCATTGGGAATGCGGTAAAACTTGTCAAAGATCCTGTGCAGTTCTTCGGGAGGAATCTCAATTCCACTGTTGCTGATATCAAATTGAATCGTCAACGCACCCGGATGCACAGTGACAGCTATCTCAGCTTCCGGTGGAGAATACTTACAGGCATTATTCAGCAGTTCTGAAAGCACCCGCCCCAAACTGGCCTGATCGGTGTATAGAAGCGGGAGGGTTGAGGGGAGTTGGACTCGCAGGGTTTGTTGCCGTTGCTGCACTCGCACCTCAAATGACTCCACCAGATGTGGAAACCACATATTGAGATCGAGAGGATTAAACTGTAACAGCTGAGCTCCTGCCTCCAGTCGCTGCAGATCCAGGAGATCATTAATCAGTTCAGTTTCTCGATTGCACTCATCCTGAAGCACCCCTAGATAGCGCTGGGCTCGGCGGTTTTGTTCTGGGGTGAGGGTGGGGTGCGAATTCAGACTCGCCAATGTCATTTTCAGCATATGGATCGCCATCCGCATATTCGACATGGGGGTGCGAAGCTCATGGGAGACCGTACTGAGAAAATCATCCTTCAGCAGATTTAGGGTCTGAAGCTCCTGCATACGGGCCTGCAGTTGCAACTCTGTTTGTTTGCGATGGGTGATATCAAAGGCCGTTCCTAGAATCGCCCGTTTGCCCTGATAGGTGATCAACGCCGTGGTACATTCCACCCACCGTTCCTCCCCGCCGCGATGACAAATGCGGAATTCAAAGCGATCCCGAGGACGTCGCCTGTGAAAATGGAGCCGCCAGAGTCGCTGCGCGGTAGGCACTTCATCACTGCGCATCAGCTGCCAGTAGGGGATCTGCAGGAGTTCTTCGCGGCTGTAGCCTGTCAGATGGCAGAGGGCAGGATTTACATCTAAAAACGTCTCCCGCAGGATAAAAATAGCGGAGGTCGCCGTTTCCGCCAGGATCCGAAACTTCTCCTCACTTTCCCGTAGGGCCCATTCTGCCTCAACTCTGGGGGTGGTTCTGGCCCTTTGCTCCATGGCCCCAGATCCCTCTCCCGGTTCTAGAAGGGGGATCCATTGCAGGATCTGGATCTGCTCTTTGAGGGTGAGGACAGGTCGCGGCGGCAGAAGCATTTCCCCACAGAGACCGAGAATACGAATGGAACCCGAATGGACGGGGAACATCGGTGCCAGCCGGATCCAGAGGCGGGAGTCACCCACTTGATCCTCGTAGGAGGTGGCACAGTTGTACTGCCAGCAAAGATAACTAAACTGCTGCAGGGCTGTAGCTGGACGGGGAGGCAAACAATCTTCGAGGGATAGGCAGGGGCCCTTCCCCATGAGGGAGAGATGCAGTTGCACCCTGGCATAGCGGTTGACGTAGAGAAATCGAAACCTGGGGGCTGAAATCTCTTTCCCTTCCAGCACAAAGGCACCTGAAGAGCAGGATTCCAGGATCTCCGGAATGGAATGCTCATCTTCAGAAGCTAGGGCTGATCGGGTAACAGGGGCAGGCAGGCTCTCAGGAACGGAATCAGACATGCAGGGAACACTCAACAGGGCAAGCCTCACGCATATGGTAGCGGCATCTGGTTCCCTGTGGACGTTGAGAACTGATTAAGCCCCCTCCCGCAATCGATCCAGCACAGTTCGGTCCTCCAGGGTGGAGGTGTCTCCTGCGATCTCTTCTCCGGCTGCCAGGGTGCGCAGCAGACGGCGCATGATCTTGCCGGAACGGGTTTTGGGCAGGGTTTCTGTCCAGCGGATTTCTGCAGGGCGGGCCAAAGCCCCAATCTCCTGGACAACATGCTGCATTAATTCTTTCTGCAGGTTCTCATGAGGCTGGTGTTGATGATCCAGAACCACAAAGGCAATAATCGCCTCCCCTTTAATGGCGTCGGGTTTCCCCACCACAGCAGCTTCAGCCACAGCGGGATGGGAGACCAGCGCAGACTCGATTTCCATGGTGCCCAGACGGTGGCCTGCCACACTGATGACATCATCCACCCGGCCCATGATCCAGAAGTAACCGTCCGCATCGCGGTGAGCGCCATCGCCAGCAAAATAGAGAGGCTGACCATCACGGGCCTGAAGATGCTCCCAGTAGCTGTGGCGGAAGCGTTCTGGATTGTTATAGAGAGTGCGCATCATGCCGGGCCAGGGTTGCCGCACCACCAGATAGCCCCCCTGGTGATCCGCCACGGGTTGTCCCTGCGCATCCACCACATCCGCCTGAATACCCGGGAAAGGCAGCGACGCGGATCCAGGTTTGGTGGGAATCGCCCCTGGGAGGGCAGAAATCATAATCCCGCCCGTTTCCGTCTGCCACCAGGTATCCACAATCGGACACCGTTCCCCACCAATGACACGGTGGTACCAGATCCAGGCCTCCGGGTTGATCGGTTCCCCCACAGTGCCCAGCAGTCGCAGGGAAGACAGATCGCGGGCTTGGGGCAGGTGATCCCCCATTTTGATAAAGGCCCGGATGGCCGTAGGAGCCGTGTAGAAGATGGTGATCTTGTGCTTCTCAATCAGATCCCAAAAGCAGCCAGGGGCACTGGGTCGGGGAGCGCCCTCGTATATAAACACCGTTGCTCCGTTGGAGAGGGGACCATAAACGATATAACTGTGCCCGGTGATCCAGCCCACATCGGCGGTGCACCAGTAAATGTCATCCTCTTGCAGATCAAAGATCCATTGAGTGGTGATGTGGGTGTAGAGGTTATATCCCCCTGTCGTGTGCACCACCCCTTTGGGTTTGCCCGTCGTGCCGGAGGTATAAAGGATAAAGAGCAGGTCTTCACTGTCCATCTCGGTGGCAGCACAGCGATCACTCATCCGTGGCTGGATCTCATGCCACCAGACATCCCGGTCTGCCTGCATGGTGATCGGCTCCCCCGTGCGGCGCACCACCAGCACATGGGACACACTGGGCACCTGATCCGCCTGCAGAGCCAGATCCACCTGAGACTTGAGGGGCACAATCGCATCTTTGCGCCAGCCCCCATCGGCGGTGATCACCACGCGGGCCCCAGCATCATTGAGGCGATCCTTGAGGGCCTCAGCGCTAAACCCTCCGAACACCACCGTATGCGCTGCACCTATGCGAGCACAGGCCAGCATGGCCATCACGGCTTCCGGGATCATGGGCATGTAAATCCCCACCCGATCCCCCTTCTTCACCCCCAATTCCTGCAGCGCATTCGCCATCTGACACACCTGCTGGTGCAGTTCCTCATAGGTGAGGGTGCAGGTATCCCCAGGTTCTCCCTCCCAGATCAGGGCAGGTTTGGTGCGGCGGCTGGTCTCGAGATGCCGATCCAGGCAGTTGTAGCTGAGATTGAGCTTGCCCCCCACAAACCACTTCGCCTGAGGAGGATCCCACTGCAGTACCTGCTCCCAGGGCCTAAACCAGTGCAACTCTGTCGCCGCCAGCCGTCCCCAAAACCCTTCTGGATCCGCAACTGCTTCCTGACAGAGCTCCTGGTAGTGGGTAAGACTAGCAATCCGAGCCTGTTGAGCAAAGTCGGATGGGGGCGGGAAATGGCGATTTTCCTGGAGTAGGGACTCAATCGTAGGATCTGACATGGGGAGAGAGGAATAACGGAATCTAGCTAAGCAGCTTAATCGAGTTGCGGGATCCCTGAGAACGATTCTGAGCAGCTGTAACAATCCTTGGGTTCAGGAGAAGTCTCCGGTCAGGATCCATCACTCTTGACATTCCCCAGATCCCAGATGAGAGTAGATGTTGCGGTCAATACCAGGGATGGATTGTCCAGCTTCGTTACCTTCATCATTTATCAGCCATGAGCCAGGGGACCCTCTTCGATAAAGTCTGGCAGGCCCACAGTGTCGGGGTGCTGCCCACAGGGCAAACGCAGCTGTTGATCGGGCTGCACCTGATCCATGAGGTCACAAGTCCCCAGGCCTTTGCCATGCTGCGAGAACGGGGTCTCCAGGTTCTCTACCCGGAACGCACGGTGGCTACGGTGGATCACATCATTCCGACCGATTCACTGGCCCGTCCCCTGGCGGATGACCTGGCGGAGGAAATGTTGCAGGCAATTGAGAGCAACTGCAAACAGTTTGGTATTCGTTTTTTTGCCTCCGGTTCAGGGCAGCAGGGGATTGTGCATGTGATCGGACCAGAGCAGGGGCTGACGCAGCCGGGGATGACGATTGCCTGTGGGGATAGCCACACTTCCACCCACGGGGCTTTTGGGGCGATTGCGTTGGGGATCGGGACCAGTCAGATCCGGGATGTGCTCGCCACCCAGACTCTAGCCCTGGAGAAGCTGAAGGTGCGCAAGATCGAGGTCAACGGCACCCTGGGAACAGGAGTCTATGCCAAGGATGTGATCCTGCACATCATCCGCACGCTCGGGGTGAAGGGGGGCGTGGGCTATGCCTATGAATATGCGGGGAGTACTTTTGCCGCCATGAGCATGGAAGAGCGGATGACCGTCTGCAATATGTCGATTGAGGGGGGTGCCCGCTGCGGCTACATTAACCCCGATCAGACCACGCTGGACTATCTTAAGGGCCGACCCTATGCCCCCAAAGGGGAAGACTGGGATCGGGCTGCCAAGTGGTGGCTGAGTCTGCACAGTGACGCCGAGGCAGAGTACGACGATGTCGTCACCTTTGATGCTGCCGCAATTCCCCCCACCGTCACTTGGGGCATCACCCCCGGACAGGGGATCTCTGTGGAGGGGCTGATTCCTCGACTGGAGGATCTGGCGGCCTCTGAGCGGGCCCTTGCTCAAGAAGCCTATGCCTACATGCAATTGCAGCCGGGTACTCCCATTGCGGGGACGCCTGTGGATGTTTGCTTCATTGGCAGTTGTACCAATGGCCGGATCAGCGATCTGCGGGAAGCTGCCCGGATTGCGGTGGGTCAGAAGGTGGCTGCGGGTGTGAAGGCCATTGTGGTCCCCGGATCGGAGAAGGTGAAACGGGAAGCGGAGGCGGAAGGCCTGGATCAGATTTTTCGAGCTGCGGGCTTTGAGTGGCGGGAAGCGGGATGTTCGATGTGTCTGGCCATGAATCCCGACAAGTTGCAAGGGGATCAACTGTGCGCCTCCTCCTCCAACCGCAACTTTAAGGGGCGGCAGGGATCCCCCACGGGTCGCACCCTGTTGATGAGCCCAGCCATGGTAGCGGCAGCAGCGATTACCGGAGTCGTGACGGATGTACGAGCCATTCAAGCCCGAGTGTTAACGGCGGTTTCCTAATCCGTGGATCCCTATCTCTGTCATTTACTGGCAAACCGATCCCAGTTCTCCCTCAGCTCCAGCTGGATCAGGGATCGGATCAGGACCAGGCAACCCAATCCGGCCACCACAAACAGGGCAATCGCTGGAGAAATATAATTGCCCGTCAATAGGATCACCCCCGCCACCAGACTTAAGCCTGTCCAGCAGGTGTAGATCAGACTTTTCAGCCCCAGATTCAGGCGTCGTAGGAGCCGTTCTGTTTCCTGGGATCGGGTGCGGACCTGCAGTTCCCCCTGCTCTAACCGGGTTTCCAGACGCTGGAGGGCTAATTCCATGGGCTGAGGTTTCTGCAGACGCTCCTGAATTAACTTCTGGGTTTGCCGTGCCAGAGTCCCCACCAGATTGCCCCGCCCATTCAGCACCATCTTTTTCACAAACGGCTGGGCCGCCACCACCAGGTTGTACTCCGGATCCAGAACGCGGGCAATGCCATCCAGAGTGGTGAGGGATTTAAGAATAAAGGTCATCTGGGGAGGCATGCGAAAGGGCTGCTGCTCAAACATGTCATAAATTTCGCTGCGCATCTCATCAAAGGCCTGAATATCCACAGGTTTTTCTGTGAACTTATCGAGGATAAAGGTGGCCATGCGATGGATCGGGGTCATATCCGAGCGACGTTCCAGCAATCCCAGATCGATGAGGGTACTGACCAGCACCTGGGTATCTTTGCGCAGGACGGCGAAGAAGGTCTGGACCATCTTTTCTTTGTCGAGGGATTTCACCTCTGCCATCATGCCGAAGTCGTAGAAGATGATTTTGCCATCTGAAGTGACGGCCATGTTGCCAGGGTGCGGATCCGCCTGAAAAAAACCATCTTCCAGAAGCTGTTTTAGATAACAGTAAATGCCCAGATTATTCAGAGATTTAATATCAATTCCACAGGATTCTAGTGTTAAGCGATCGGTGATTTTAATGCCAGGAAGATACTCCATGGTCAGAATTTTGGAGGTGGTGTAGCGCCAGAACACCCTGGGAATCAAAATGCGATTATCCTCGGCAAAATTCTCCCGAAAACGTTCTGCGTTTTTGCCCTCCTGAATATAGTCAATTTCTCGGTAAAGAATATCAAAAAACTCGTTATAGATCTCGCCTAGTTTGTACTGTCTCAGATCCCCAAACAGACTTTCGGCAATCGAGATCAGTTCTCGCAAAACTTTGAGATCCATGGCGAACAATTCTTCCAGGCCAGGGCGCTGTACCTTGACCACCACCTCTTCGCCAGAGTGAAGGACTGCCTTGTGCACCTGACCCAAACTGGCCGCAGCAATCGGGATAGGAACAAACTCACGGTAGAGGGACAGGATCGAACTGCCCAGCTCCGCTTCTATGATGGCTATTGCCTCCAGGGCAGGAAAACCCGGCACTTTATCCTGGAGATGGCTGAGGGCCTGGACAATGGGCAGGGGTAATAGATCCACCCGCGTGGAAAGGGCCTGACCAATTTTGATAAATGTGGGTCCCAGATCGAGTAGCTGCTGAGTTAACCATTGGGCGCGAAGCGGTAGCGATCGCTTTTGCCGATCAAAAAGATTGTCCCAGCCGATGAAGAAGAGCAGCTGGGCTGTTGTTGAAAAAATATCCAGACGGCGTGCCCAGAGGGAGCGACGAGAACGCTGCCAGCGAAAGGGTCGCGGATGCGGAACAGGCAAAGGGGGAGACACATCCACAACGGGGGTCGGTTGAGAAGAGGAGGTAGGCAGCAACATACAGCCGCAAGCTAAGCAGGAAAGCTTCCGTTTTAGCTTACAGCCTTTCTCGAAAAGACATGAGCCACCCAGGCCACACCCTGCAGGGAGTGCGCACGAAACACCGGATCAACGGGCAGGGGTTGGTGCTGGTTGCAGGACGGAGGTGGATGTTTGGAAGGCAGGGGTAAGGAGATAAGGACGCACCAGGGCCGCCAGAGCCTGAATAAATGGTTTTTCGGTATTGAGTGTGGGGACACGCCGGAAATCCTTAATTCCAGCAGCTTCCGCCAGATGACGGTAGTCGATATCGATCTCAAAGAGCGTTTCAATGTGCTCAGAGACAAAACTGATGGGCACCACCAGCATCTTTTTCAACCCGGCGGCCCCCAGTTCTGGAATGATCTCTTCAGTGTAGGGAGAGAGCCACTCCAGCGAACCCACACGACTTTGATAGGAAAGGGTGTGAGGATTGGGCCGATTCACCTGATTCCAGATCAGATGCACACAGGCTTCCATTTCTCGCTGATAGGGATCGCCATACTTCTCCACATAGCTGACCGGAATGCCATGGGCACTGAAGAGCACATGCACATCCTCTGGGGACTTAAACTGATCCAACCCTGTCCGAATGGCATCCGCCATGGCCGTCAGGTACTGGGGCTGGTCATACCAGGAATTGATATAGATCCGCTCCACTCCCGCCAACTGGGGATCGCGCTCCCAGAGCTGATCAAGTAAGTTGAATGCCGAACCTGTCGTGGTAATGGAATATTGGGGGTAGAGGGGGAGAACCACCACTTGAGTCAATTGATCGGCTTTGATCTGCTGGACTACCGATTCAATCAGGGGATGCCAGTAGCGCATGGCCACGTAAACCGGCACATCGAACCCTTCCTGAACCAGCATGGTTTGTAAGGCCTGAGCCTGTTCAGCCGTGATCCGCCGCAGTGGAGACCCACCCCCAATGCGCTGATAATTCTGTTTCGACTTTTCGGTTCTCAAGGTCGAGATCAACCAGGCAAACAGATTCTGGAACTGCGGGAAAGGCAGGCGGATCAAGTCGGGATCCGCAAATAGATTGCTTAAAAAGGGCTGGACATCCTGGAGGGTTTCCGGGCCGCCTAGATTCAACAGAAGTACACCGCTCTTTTCCATGTCCTGCCACTTGACTCAGCATTAAGGATTTTATCATTCCTGAGACATGAACTGCGGAAAGGAAATATCTTCCCACCGTTGCTAAGGGGGAAGGAAGAGTAACAGTTCAGATGATTTCCGGTTGAATAAAATTTCAGGCCATCAGATCAGAACAGCTGACCTCGATACTGGCGCTCTGGATTCGGAGGTAGACTGTAGCGATCCATATCCGCCAGAGGCAGCCGAGAAATTAGGGATTGCAGTTGCAGCTGGTACCAGGGAATGTAGGGTTGCACAGGCTGGGCTACAGAAACGGAGACTGGGTGTACCACGGGGCAACCGCGGAAAAGGATCGGAGTCGTCTTGGTGGTCAGGGAAGGCGTAACCTGATGTTGATTTGAGAAAGGCAGCCCCCGAAACTGCACCTCTCCAGGATCATGATCCGCCCGAAACTGGTGCCACCATTCCTGCATCTGGTGCCATCTATCGAGCAGACTCTCTACCGTGAAGGGATGCTCCGCCGGAAGCCAGCGTTCACTGACCCAGGCCAGGATGGCAGCCAGACCACGCCAGAACAGAGAACGATGGGGAACAGCGGATGACACGGAGGAGCGGTAACGGATCATGACAGATTCAGGTAATCAGTTTGATTGTGTATCTTATCAGTTGATCCAGGAGCGAAAGTTCACTTTGAACATATTGATACTGCCAGGAATGCCCTGGGCTAACCGCAACTGAGACCACTAGAATGACAGTGCAGACCTACGTTGGATGACAGAGGAGACATTGCTTATGGCCTGGCGAGGCACCATTGAACCCCTGGACCGCATCTGGGGATCACTTCCTTACCTCCTGCCCCTGGCAGCTGTGGTCCGGTTTGGAGAACCTGTTTTCCGAGCGTTCCCTCCCCTGCTATTTTTCTTCGGTCCTCTCTTCCCTTTGCTGAATATTGCCGCTGCTGGCGGATTCATTATTTTTATTCTTTTGTTCTTTCTGGTGGTGAATAACCCTCGAATTAAGCACTTTATTCGTTTCAACACCATGCAGGCCATTATGACTGAAATCGCAGTCATTCTTGTGGTGTTAGTCTTTCAGCTTCTGTCAGCTCTAGGATTAGGGTTTGGAGCCTTAGGCCAGGTGATCTTCTCCACCCTATTTCTGGGTGTAACAGCCATTACCATCTATGCCTGGGTCCAGAATGCTCGCGGCCATTACCCTGAAATTCCTACCCTCTCTGATGCTGCCTATTCGCGGATCCGCTAAACGTGAATTCTGATCTCCCCTCTGATCCTCTCCTCACTCATCTGGACTCCTCCGGCCAGGTGCGCATGGTGAATGTAACGGATAAACCCTCTACTCCTCGACAGGCCACGGCAGTGGCATCGATCCGCATGGCCCCGATCACACTGGAAGCAATCCAGGCGGGACAGGGTCCCAAGGGAAATGTGGTGGAAACGGCTCGTCTGGCAGGGATCCTGGCAGCCAAACAGACTCCTCATTTGATCCCTCTCTGTCATCCGCTTCCCCTGGGTGGGATCGATGTGAATTGCATCCCTGATCCTCATCTGCCTGGGTATCAAATCCGGGCCACCGTGAAAACCACCAGTCAGACCGGCGTGGAAATGGAAGCTCTGACGGCTGTCTCCGTCGCTGCCCTCACCCTTTACGACATGGCCAAGGCCCTCGATCGCACGATGGTGATTGAAGGGATCCAGGTGATAGAAAAGATCGGAGGAAAGTCAGGACACTGGAACACCGACCCTTCGTTGCCTGCACACCCAGCCATCTATGATCATGCCAACTCCTGATCCTTTGCTGCAGTGGACCCCAGAAGCTCAGGCCCTGCTCAAACTGATCCCCTTTTTTGCCCGCTCTCAGGCGCGACGAAAAATTGAACAGATGGCCCTGGAGACGGGGGAAGTTCAGATCACACCCGAACTGGTGGAGAAAGCCAGACAACAGTTTGGTCAATAGATCGGTCCGGAATGTTAGCCTGTGTGTTGCTTGCCCCTTATTGCGGAGTTGGCCATTGCTAGTCCCTGCATCCACTTTTAAGCCTCGTCAAGGTCTGATCCGGAGGGTTTTCACCTCTCACCTGTTAGGTGCGAGCCTGGGTTTCCTCTCATTTGCAGGCTTGATTCCGGTGGCAATCGCTCAATCAGCAGAGGCACCTGCCATGGAGCCCACCACCCTGGATAGTAGGCTGGAAACGCTACAGTCCCCTCTTCCTGATGCTCTACAGCAGCTCCTGGATCGCCAGATCAAGGCAGCCAATGCTCAGGAGCTGGATGCCGTCATGGCCAGTTTCCACCCTGATTTTGAACATGAGGATGGCCTCAGTCTGGCCCAAATGCAGGAAGCGATCGTCGATCTCTGGGCCAAGCATGAGAACCTCAACTATGAGATTGCCGTGAAATCCTGGGAAAACCGGGGGCCCGATCTTGTGGTCACACTGGTAACAGAAGTTGAGGGACGCCAGCGCTCAGACCGCGGATCTTTCCAAATGAATGGCCTGCAGGAGGTCCGCAACCACTACCGCCCGAACCCCGAGAATCCGGACGAATTGCTGCTGCTCAAGCAGGAAGTTATTCGTGAGTCCTACACCCTCACCTCTGGGGCTGCCCCCCCCACCGTTACCTTGAAACTGCCTGACATTGTGGAAACAGGTTCTACGTATGATCTGGAGGCTATTGTTGAAGAACCTTTGCGCAACAACGTGGTGCTGGGAACCGTGATTGAGGAGCCTATTACTGCCGCCCGCTACATCCAGGATTCTTCCTACCCTCTAGAACCCCTTCAAGCGGGTGGACTCTTCCGAACCGCCGATGCTCCCAACCAACCGGGCAAAGAATGGATCTCCGTCATGCTGGTGAGTCAGGGGGGGATCACCCTGGAAAGCCGCCGCATTACAATCACCGATCAACCCATTCTGGATAATTGAGAAGACTTTTCTGCCTGGGGAGCTCCCAGAGGTTCCTGTTTAGAGGATTTCATTAATCCCACCACCTGTTCAATCTGTTCATGCAGAAATGGATGGGTGCAGATTTGTCGGCTGGATGCCACAGCCTGCTCCAGATCCGCCCTGGCCCCTTCCTGATCTCCTAAGCGAAAGGCTGCCAGTCCTCGGGCAAACATCAACAACTCCCGTAAAGGGGAGGGAGATTCCCGACGTGGCTCTTGCGGGGCGAGTTGGCGGGCAACTTCATAGTCATCCAGAGCTGCCCCAATTTCCCCTAAGGCATAGAAAGTATTGCCGCGGACAAAATACCCGTTCACCCCCTTGGGATCGAGAGCAATCACCTGGTTGAGATCCTCGAGAGCCTCGACAAAATTTCCCTGATGGAAGTGAGCAAGGCCACGGTGAAAATAGGCCATCACCGAAGGAGAGAGACGAATCACTTCACTAAAATCGGCCACGGCACTGTGAAAATGCCCCTGGCACATTTGCATGAACCCGCGCTCGGTGTAGAGCTTGATGCGTTGAGGTTCTCGTTTAAGCACCTGGCCCAAGTCAGTGACAGCTGCCGGGTAGTTCTGCAGAGAACGGTATACCTGCGCTCTACCCAGGTAAGCCTCAACACAGTTGGGATCCAGTCGGAGAGATTCGCTGTAGGAGTGGAGGGCGTCATCCCATTGCTTGGATAGACTCTGAAGATCGGCAATTCGCACCAGCCGATGCGAAGAAGGCTCCAGCCGATTGGCCTCCTCCAAATCCACCAGGCAGCTGGGCAGATCCCGATAATTCAAATGCACCAGACCCCGATGATAATAGGCTTCGGCAAGTTGGGGATTCAGGCGAATAGCCTCATCCAGGTCTGCCAATGCCGCTTCATAATCTCGTAAAGCTTCAGAGGCTCGACCCCGCCAGAAAAAAGCTTCCGCAGCTGTCGAATCCAGGAGAATGACCTGGGTCAGATCTGCCAGAGCCCCTGCATGATCCCCCCGTAAGATGCGATCCCGTCCCTGCCGTAAAAAGTGCTCGCGAGGTTTGAGATGGCTGACCGCGGCACAAGCACCCGCCAGACTAACGGCAGCCGGGACCCAATTGCTGCGAATGGTATGCAAGCCTCCGGCCAAAAGGATAGTTCCCACCAACAGGCGTAACCCAATAAATCGGTAGACTGGCAACATAGATCGAAA
Organism: uncultured bacterium; assembly: GCA_964392245.1. Lineage (GTDB taxonomy): Bacteria > Cyanobacteriota > Cyanobacteriia > Thermostichales > Thermostichaceae > JAAUUJ01. The sequence goes on along the minus strand of CAYMOX010000011.1, from coordinate 24,411 downwards.
CCGCATGGAGCAACTTACATCTTAAAAGATTTAAGGATGTATCCAGGGCGGATGCCTGGGATCAAGACTGGACAGCTGAGGCCGATCCCCAGGGGAGAAACTGAATTCAACGAATCCCCATGAACGGGTTTAATGACTCGCCGCTTCGCTGAACAGAGGCCGCATGCTTTCAGCTTCTGGCCCTCACCCCTGCCAGAACATTGATCAGAAGCGATCCTATCCCTGTTCATGGGCCAATCCCTGATCCCTTAACGCTTGCCGTAGCTGCCGCTCGATCTGGGGGACCGCCGCCCGCGGTGAAAATCGAGGTAACTGCCGTTCCTGGTCCCCTGTTTGCCAGCAGAGAACCGGGATCTCAAACTGATAGCGTTCCCACCAGATTTCTGAATCTCTGATGTCACGAATAAGGAGGTTGGCTGCTAAACCAGGGATTTGGCGCAGTTTCTCCTCCAATCCGCTGCACAAATGACAACCTGGTTTGCCGTACAAAATGAGAGGCGGCCAGGTGAACTCAGAGGAGGAGAGATCAGAAGCAGTCCATGACATCAGGCAGGTTGCAGACTGGGTTGATAGCTACAGAGAAGAGAACGATGACGGAGGGAGGGCATCTGCTGCCGAACCTGCTGCAGCCGATCCGGATTGATCTCGGCAATCGCAGCTCCAGGCTTCTCCCCTCCAGCATCCGCCAAAACCACCCCCCAGGGGTCAACGATCATGGCATGACCATGGCACTGTCTGCGGGCATAGTGATTTCCCACCTGAGCTGGAGCAATGACATAGCAGGTATTTTCAATGGCCCTGGACTGCACCAGAATCTGCCAGTGGTGTCGGCCAGTGAAGGCCGTGAAGGCAGCAGGGATCAAAAGAATCTCAGCCCCCTGATGGATCAGTTGGCGGTATAGCTCTGGAAAGCGGATGTCATAACACACAGAGAGTCCAAATCTACCGAGCCCTTCTACTTCACAGGTGTGAACATCATGGCCAGCAGAAACGGAGTTGGACTCGCGGTAGGTGTTTCCATCGGGAAGGTTGACATCAAAGAGATGAATTTTCTGGTATCGAGCGACTTCTATGCCATTGGGGTCCACCAAGCTGGCGGTATTGAACACCCGGCCCTGCTGGTCCGGAACAGGATAGCCTCCTCCCAGGATCGTCACCTGAAACCGTTGGGCCATCTTCTGCAAAAACTCTTCGGTACGGGTTGCAATCTCACTGGCCAGATGGGCTTTGTCTTCCTCTGGCCCCATAAAGGCAAAGTTTTCAGGGAGAGTGACCAGTTCGCATCCCTGCCGTGCGGCAAAGTCGATCCATTCCTCCGCTTGCTGCAGATTGGAGGTGAGATCCGGGATACTCGTCATTTGAATTGCAGCAGCCAGATAAGGTCGCATTCAAAACTCTCACAATGAAAGAAAGGGTAAGGAACTGTGGCAAAGACGGGAATAAACGTTATTCCAGGGGTACGATTTCCCACCAGCCAAAGAAAGGCCCAATAAAGCGGATAACCACCCAAAAAATAGCCAGAAAAATGATCCCTGCCCAGGCACCGCGGGTGGTCCAGCTATAGGCTTTTTGAGCCTGCCCTTTCGTCAGGGGGAAGAACTTCAGTTGCGGAAAAACCAGTTCCTGGTCTGGATCCCCGTATCGGTTCCCCATTTGCTCCTTACGACGCTTGGCTTCTCCCATAACTCTCTCCCAGTGTTGCCCGATCTGCACAACTGTACTCACTCTAGAGGATCTTGCCCGCGATGGTGCGAAAAAAGCAGCCCTGGTCCATTTCCCAGAAACTCTGGCCCTTAAAAACAATGTGACATTGCCGGACGGTTAACAGTACCATGCTCCTAGAGCCTTGGAGAAAGCTGTGTCATGGGTCTATCTCAACTCCGATCAGGGGTCACCCCTATTGATGGGTCAGTGGTTCTCGGTTGGCTCGTTCTCAGTCTGGCGGTAAGTGGCAATGGATGTGTTCAAAACCCTCCTTCCCCTCAACCCTCGCCTCCCAGCGTGAATACTCATCAGGCCCCTGATGGTACCCTCTTTTTGACCGCTCAGCAAAGTTTGGCGGCCCTCCCGTCCACCTTTCCCCATGACTTGCTTTACCCCGATGCTTCCGTGGTGTCCTCGGGCAAGATTGAGGATCCCAGAGGGGGAGTCCTTTCTGCCCTGATTAGAACTGAGGCCTCACAGGAACAGGTGCTGGAATACTATCAACAGACTCTCTGGTTCAGCGGGTGGGAGTTGCTAACGAGATGGGATCAAGAGGACGTGGTCATCCTCACCTTTGAAGAGAACGTTGCCGCTGCGTCCCCTCCAACTCCATACCGTCAGGCAGTGATTCAACTGGGACCAACCACCAAGGGCAGGGAGAGGGATATTCTGGTTCTGCTCAGCTGGGTGGAAGGTTCTGAGAGCTTTACAGATCCAAGCCTGGAGATGCTGACCTTTTCTCAATGGTTATTGGGGGCAAATCACCAGGCGTTCGTCCAGCACCTCTCCACCCTTCTTTCCTCCAGGACAAGCTCCCCTTCAGACTCCTAGTGATTTTGAGGAGGAGCAAGGGTGGGGGAAAAGGTAGCGCGATGAAAATTATTTGGGAACCCTGTATCTATGGGGGGAATGTTCCGGTCCCCTGCCTGATCTGTGGTGGTCGCACGCCTCCGATCCAAACGAAAGCTGGACGAACCATGTTGGCCGTGATTTATGACGACCAGGGACGGGTTTTAGGAGAAGCCTGTCGCAGTTGCGTCAACCTGGGAGCCCTGGGGATCAAAACCCTCGTGCAGGAGCGCTGTGAGTACCTGCAGGCCCAACTTAAGATCCTTCAGGATTTGAGCATGACAGAGGTGCGCATCCCTTCCCTGGAGGAGGAACTTCAGGTCTACCTTGACTGATCCGTATCCTTAGTTCCCTCCCCGTTTCTGTCTGGATCGATTTCAATACTCGTTGACAGGAGATTCCGGCAGGCTGGCCTCCAGATACGCTTCAGGTTGAGTCATGGACAGGATCAGTTCATCCGCCAGCACCTGACAGGTCTGGATCAGGGCCTCCCGCTGGTCGGGGGTGACTAGCTGACTTAAATCGGTTTGAGGATTGCTGAGGATCCCCTGCAGACAGACGACAGCAAAATATTCTCGTTTCGATAAGCCCTGGCTGGCGATCGTGGGATGGTGCAGGGACACCTTCTGCTGGTGTTCAAACGGAAAGACAAACTCGGAGGCGATGGGCATAGCTCTGACTCACATCGGCGGACTGCCTACAGTCTTACCACAGCCCCGCCAGCCTCTTCCCACTTCCTTCCCTTCCAGCCCACAGATCCCGGGGTGATCATTTAACAGCTCTCCAGAGGATCCTGATCACTGCCCTGCCCGGACAGGTTTTCCGCAGACAGGGCTAGGAAGCTTGGGTGGACATTTGAACCATACGCCAGTCATAGGGAGGCCCCCATTCCCGCCGACAGCGACCATCCAGGAGCGCAATGATTAATTCATCGGCAGCTGCCATATCCTCTTCATCCGCCTGCATATTTTCAAACAGCTCGTACAGACGCCCCTCCTGGCTCTGGGGCAGATAGCCCCTTTCAAGCGCTTGGCGAGCGATCTCTTTCACAGTTCCAGTCATAGCAACTAGCATGATTTGATTCTGATGAATCCACTGTCTTCATTGTTGAGCCTGTTCAGCTTGAACTCTTGCGTCAATATGCGGAATCCTGTTAAGCCAATGTGCGGCATCAACCGCACTCTCTGGTGGGGGATCCCACTCCCGCAGATCTCCCCTGCCCCACACGGGTAGTAAACTACTCCCCTTTTCCATACGCTAGGGACAGGATAAGGTGAAGAGCAATGTGTTCAACTCCAGGACGCCCATGGCTGCTGCCTCAGGTCACTTGCCTGCCCATCTCTCCGCCTGGCAACAATTGAAACTGCGCCAGATCTCCCTGGCAGATGCCCTGAATCTGTTGCTTTCTCCTGAAGGGGATCTCAATATTGACACCCTGGATCCGGAGCTTACTCTCCGGTTTTTTTCAGAATTCCCTCAACACCTGCCCTTACCACCTGTGGTCCCCCTGCTTTTGTGGCGAGCCTGTTACTATCTCTCTAGCCCCCGCCCTTTGACCGATGAGGAGATCCGCCTGCTTTGCGAGAAAACCCATTCCCGCATTCAGGTGATTCCCATCAGCAGCCAGAGCTATCGCAGCTGGTTCCGCCTTCAGAATCTACCCGATCACAACCAGATCACAGAATCGGAAGGGCATATCGATCCATTGACAGGGGAGGTGGAAAGCCACCGTCTTACCGAGGTTGAAGATTATCTGGCTCAGGCCCGCAGTCAGGCCCACCGGATCAATGCGATCATTTCGGGTGCTCTGCAAAATCGCGCCAGTGATATCCATCTGGAGCCTTCCCCCACGGGATTGCGCATCCGTTATCGCATCGATGGCATTCTGCGCCCGGTGACCTCCTTGCCCCCCAGCATTAGCCGTGCCGTGGTGGTGGCGATCAAAGTCATGTCGGAAATGAATATTGCCGAAAGCCGCCGTCCCCAAGATGGACGCATTGGCAAAAACTATCTGGCCGTGGGGCAAGGGTGGATGGATCTGGATCTGCGGGTGAGTACACTGCCCTGTGTGGGGGGAGAAAAAGTGGTGATCCGGTTGCTGAAACGGGAACAAAATGCCTTTGGGGATATCAGCAGTCTCGGGTTTACTCCTCGCTCCCTGGCGATTTATGAACGCTGGTTACAGCAACCCCAGGGATTGATTATTATCACTGGACCCACGGGATCCGGCAAAACCAGCACTCTTTACACCAGCCTGCGGCGCGTGGCCACTCAGGAGGTGAATGTGGTTACCGTGGAAGATCCGGTTGAGTATGTGCTCGCCAATATCACCCAAACCCAAGTCCACGAAAAGGCAGGCATGACCTTTGCTGCCGGGCTGCGGGCAATTCTCCGTCAGGATCCTGACATCATCATGGTGGGGGAGATCCGCGATCGGGAAACGGCAGAAACCGTGGTCAGGGCAGCCCTCACGGGGCATCTGGTCTTCACCACCATGCACACCAATGACACCTGTACCGCCATCCCTCGCCTCCGCGATCTGGGGCCGGATCCTGGCTTACTCAGCGATGCTCTCCTGGGGGTTGTGGCCCAACGTCTGGTGCGGAAGGTTTGTCCCTTCTGTGCAGCCCCTTCCCAACCCACGCCAGAAGATTGGTCCATTCTGGGAATCCAGCCAGGCGCACTTCCCACCCAGGGGTGGAGACAGGGCAAGGGGTGCGTCAAGTGTTTTCATTCCGGCTTTTTAGGTCGAGAGGCTGTAGTGGAGCTGCTGGATATCGATGAAGTGATCCGTCAGATCGTCTATGAGGGCAGCATGACGGAATTACAACGGTATCTCTCCACCCAACCCTTTCTTTCCTTCCGGGTGGCGGCCATCGACAAGGTGGTTCAGGGCATCACCACGCCTGCAGAAATCAAGCGAGTCCTGCCCCAAAGCGCTCTGAAACAGCAATCCGGCTATGATTTTCTGTCTCTGGATGCCAAGAATCGTGCTCCTGAGCTCCAATCCTTAACCACTTAACCCGTTGGTGCCGTGACCCTGATTAACCCTTCACTCTGTCAGGGTGTAGAGGTAGGTGCCCTGCGGATCCACCGCCCGGATCGGTTGATCCAGGCCTTTTTCCCATGCAGGCATCCGTCCAGATTCTCTTTTCTGGAAGCTTTGTTTCGGGAAAGACAAGACATAGGCATCGGCAGCATCCAGATTCACCCCGTAGCCCAGATCGGAAAGTGAGGCCACCGTCAAACGACTGAGGGGATTCTCGGTGCTGGGGTTGATGGTGCCAGTCATCAGTTCGTTGTCAAAAGTGGATTCTCGCCAGTGATCAATGCGTGTTCCCTGCCCCCCGCGATTTTCAAGGGGAACCGTCCCCAGGCCCCCCAGGCGTCCAAATTCCTGGATCGCCAGATTGCCGATAAAGCGAGGATCGGGAGAAAACACCTGGGTCACCAAGCCCTGATCAGCCCATGTTGTCCCAAAGCCCAGCACATGCCCCAATTCATGTAAAAAAACCTCATCCAGTTGATTGGAGGCTTCCAGTCCTGGCAAATCATCCTGATCCAGCTGCACTGATCCATACAGAGGCAAATTGGATCCCGTTCGCACCAAACAGGGTCCCGCCTGCCCCAGCAGCCCCCCTTCCCCATCCACGGTACTGACGCTTATATCCACCAGCAGATCATCAATGAGCTGGTTGACCCCTGGTGAAGTGCTCAGACAGGATCCCGGTAGCAGGGTCAGCACCACATCCGGTAAATCTCCCACAATCACCGTGGTCCACCGATCGGCAACCTCACGAAAACGAGCCTGCTCTGCTGGAGTTAATCGGTTATCCACAAAACGCAGCTGGATGGTGTAGTCCACGGACTGCCCTGAGGACACATCGGGAAAGGGTTCTCCGATTTGGGTGCCGCCGCAACTGGTTAACCAGATCCCAACGAAGATCAGCCCCAGGTAAACCATCGTTCTATGCAAAGAGAGGAGCAGGCAAGATCGATGAGAGGGCCGTCTCTGCCGGAATGATGGGCCCAAGTTAACTGCAGTCAGAATCAATGCCATAGACCATCCTGAGGAGAGGAAACAATTGGCGGAAGCAAAAGGAAATGCAAGGAGGAAAGAGGCGACAAAATCTGTATGAGTTCATCAAGAAATCGATAGTTCTGTGAGAGAGGGTTTTGATCTCCTAAGCAATCTTGCCAGAATACAGATAGGGTCCCATCAGTATTTTCCGGTTTCAGTACCAGAAAGCTGGGCAAGATCTGCAATAACTCCCAAAGGTCGGGGAGGTTTTCATGCCTGTACAACTTCGTTTTAAGGACCGAACTGAGGCCGGACAACTGCTAGCGGCTCAACTCCAGTCCTACCAATCTCACCCTGACGCCCTGATCCTGGCGATCCCGAGAGGCGGTGTGCCTATAGCCTACGAAATCAGTCAACGACTGGGGATCCCCTGGGATATCTGGCCCGCTCGCAAACTGGGAATGCCAGGGTACCCGGAACTGGCCATCGGGGCCATCTCGCGAGGGGGAGTGCGGTTCTTTAATCGCGAAATGCTGGGTGAACATGAGGTGGCTCCCGCAGAACTGGAACAGGTGATGGATCAGGAATATCGGGAGTTGGAGCGACGGGAGCATCTGTTTTGTGGCGATCGACCGCGGGCCAATCCACAAGACCGGATCGTAATCGTGGTGGATGATGGCATTGCCACGGGAGCATCCCTGAGGGCAGCCCTGGCCTCAATTCGGCAGGAAAACCCCCGCAGGCTTGTCGTTGCTGTTCCCGTTGCTCCCCCCTCCACCTGTCGAGCTCTGGAAGAAGAGGTGGATGATCTGATCACTCTGATTCGCCCCTCTCCCCTTTATTCTGTGGGGGCATGGTATCAGGATTTTCAGCAGGTTTCAGATGTAGAAGTGCAAGAATTGCTGGCTCGGTCGCGGGATGTTCAAACAAAAAGTCAGCAGGAAGGTGGTGCGCCTTCAGACTCGCCCCATGAGTGCTTGTGACCCTGCATGAGGTGGGCTAGAGTAAACCTGTCTAAACAAGTCCTGACATGGATCAGACGACGGCAATACTGGCGAAACACCACCGCAGTCCAGCCTTTGCAGAAACCATGGTGGCTACCCATGCGGGGCGATTTAACCATGAATTCTGGCAGTTTTGGCAGGAGCACATTCATCCTATTTTGCCGGAGTCCCCCTGTTTACTTGATCTGGGAACCGGCCCGGGATTGGCGTTGCAGGCCTGGGCAGAGCGTTATCCCCAGGCGCGCTTAGTCGGGGTCGATGTCATGAGCTACATGCTAGACAAAGCCCGCCAGATCCTGACCGATATACCCCAGGTGGAACTGTTTCACACGGATCTGCACAACCCTCACCTCCCGTTGGAGCCCAACACGGTCGATGCTGCTCAGGCAGTGGTGGTCCTTCACGAGATGGTGCAACCCATTCGACTCCTACAGGCCACTTACCAGTATCTCAAACCAGGGGGGCGGTTATTAATCCTGGACTGGGTGCGGGCTCCCATCCGTCTCTATTTTGAACCGCAAACGGTCGATCAGATCTTAAATACTGACACCGCTGTGGAGGTTCTGGATGACGCCTTTACTCATTTCTTTGAGCACAACCGCTATAGCGTTGATGATCTGCTCTGGTTGTTGGAACTCGTAGGATTTGAAATTCTTGCCTTCCAGTCCTATAACCAACAGCGCTTTGTTCGTATCGCAGCAGCAAAACCTAGATGAAGGACACCGGGTTAACGCGGCAGCCTCAACTGCAGGTTCCCCATGCAGGCTATCACTGGGATGGATCGCTGCGCCGCTTTTTTGAGGGCTGGTATTTTCGCATCACCTTACCTCAAGTCGGCCATAGTTTTGCCTTCATGTACTCGATTGAGGATCCCCAGGGGGACACGGCAACCAGTGGAGGTATGGCCCAGATCTTAGGCCCGCAGGATCAACACCAGTGGCGAACATTTCCAGAGGTCAGGGGCTTTTGGGCAGATCGTCAGTCTCTGGCTCTGGGACACTGGGGTGCAACCGAGAAAAAACTCCAGATCCCTCCTCAATATTTGAGTCCCGACATTTTTGAACGCTACGTCCGTTCTGGATATCAGACCAGTGACACGCTCAACCAGGGATCGATTCAGGACCCGATCACGGAACAGAAGATTGCCTGGCGCTACCGGATCGAGCCTGTGTACAGTTATGGGTTTCCCCCGCAGGCCACCATGGGCTGGTTGTCTTATCTACCCGTGTTTGAACCTGGATGGCAGATCCTGATGGCGCATGGGTGGGCCTATGGCTGGGTGCAATGGCAGGATCAACGCTACATCTTTGATCGAGTTCCCGCCTACATCGAGAAAAACTGGGGAGGGGCTTTCCCTGGCAAATGGTTCTGGATCCACTGCAATGCCTTCAGAGATTATCCTGATTTATCACTGACATGTGCAGGTGGGCGGCGGGGGGTGTTGTGGTGGCAGGAGGACGTGGGTCTGCTCAGCATTCATTGGCGGGGAGAGGCGATCCTGCTGTTATCTGAGAATGCTCAAATGAGCTGGCAGATTGATCCATGGGGCAACTGGAAGGTTCAGGCAGAGCAGGAAGAATGGTCAATCACGCTGGAAGCCAGAACCCAGATCACTGGCACCCAGGTGTACACCCCCACCCAGCAGGGAATGCAGAAACAGTGTCGTGACACCCTTCTAGGACAACTTCAGGTGCAGGTGTGGCGGCGGGAAGGACAGGTGTGGGCTCAGTACTTGCACGCGAAAAGTGCTCTGGCTGGACTGGAAACGGGAGGAGGTCCCTGGAGTACAACCTGGATCCACAGTGGGTAAGCAGGAGTTCAAAGCCTGGAATGAAGCTGAATCAGTCGAAAAGCGTTGAATTCAGATCTCAGGCAAAGACTCCATGTCTGCCACCTGTTCATTGGCTAAAAACATCTGTGCCCGGTAAAAACAGGCAATGGATTTGGCATCCAGTTCCCCTGTGGTCATAATCAGCTGAGCCAGTTCAGCAGGTGTGTACTCCACAACCGTAATATCCTCATCCTCATCTTGAGGGGGTGGACTCGGTAGCTTTTCCAGATCACGGGCCAGAAAGCAGTACATGACCTCATCTGAGTATCCAGGAGCCAGGAAAAACTCCCCCAGGCTGTCCCAGCGATGAGCCCGATATCCAGTTTCTTCTTCCAACTCCCGTTTAATCGTGTCAGCCGCGGCTTCACCAAACTCCAGAGTGCCCGCCGGAAATTCGTAGATGTAGGTGCCCACAGCAAAGCGGTATTGCTTTAAACAGAGAAACGATCCCTCCGCTGTTACGGGAATCACCATGGCCCCACCCGGATGGATCAGGTACTCCCGCTCTCCCTCCTTATCCCCGGGAAAGCGCATTCGCTGGCAGACAAAAGTGTATTTTTTCCCCTGGTAGCGAAAACGCTCGTGCAGAACCAGCGCAGGATGTGTTTTGTCCGGGATGCCCATAAGCTGCACTCTGAGTAAACCACCGTTTAGTGTACTGGACACAGGGCATCGACTGAACACTTCAAGCAATGGCACTGAGCAGAGCATCATCGATCTCAAAGTTGGCAAAGACGTTCTGGACATCATCCAGGGCATCCAAGCGATCCATTAATTTCAGCACCTGCTTGGCCATGTCCGGTTCCTGTACCGTCACCACTGTGGAGGGGATCCAGCGCAGTGAGGCCTCCAGCACCTCATAATTAGACGCCTTGAGGGCCGTGGTCACTGATTCCAGCAGCGTGTAGTCACAATACACCTCCACCACTTCGCCCTGAGTGGCCATATCATCTCCCCCGGCTTCCGCCACATCCAGGAGGAGGGACTCTTCATCCCTGACCGCTTGCAGCTGCACCACCCCCTTCTGATCAAACATCCAGCTGACACAGCCAGTTTCCCCCAAGTTTCCTCCAGACTTGCTGAAGGCTTCGCGCACATCCGCCGCAGTCCGGTTGCGATTATCGGTAAGGATCTCCAGAAGCACGGCGATGCCCCCAGGACCGTAGCCCTCATAGCGGAAGGACTCAAGCGCATCCTGGCTTCCCAGCTGACCTGCCCCTCGTTTAATGGCTCGTTCAATATTGTCACTGGGCATCCCAGCAGCCCGGGCTTTCTCAATCGCGGTGCGCAGGGTGAAATTGGCCTCCGGATCGGGAACCCCATTGCGGGCGGCCACCATAATGGCGCGGGAGTGGCGAGTGTAAACAGCATTGACAGAGGAGTCAACCTTGGCCTTGCGGCGGCGGATGATTTCCCAGCGGTTCGACATGGGTCCGTTTTGAGTGGTTGCAGAAGAACATTTTACTTGAGGAGGGCAAAGGGCTGCAGTTGTCTGGATCGGTGGCAGGGGATCGGTCTTGGCCAGGAGCTGCTATTCTGTCAGCACGTCTTCCCTTCCGATTCCTCATGCCCACTGCCCCTCGCCTAGCTCTGATCGACTATGACACCGGCAACCTGCATTCTGCCTGCAAGGGACTGGAAGTTGCTGGGGCCACCGTTGAAATTATCAGTGATCCTGCTGGGTTAGAGTCTTTTGATGGCCTGGTTCTGCCGGGGGATGGGGCTTTTGATCCGGCGATTCAGGAGTTACGGCGGCGGGGATTTGTGGATCCTTTGCTCAGGGCGATTGCCCAGGGAACCCCCTTTTTAGGCATCTGCATTGGCTTGCAACTCCTCTTTGACCGCAGTGAAGAGGGAGAGGAGGCTGGTCTGGGAATCATACCGGGACATGTGGCTCGTTTTTGCCCTGAGCCTGGGTTGACGATTCCCCACATGGGTTGGAACCAGTTGCATTTCACCCAGCAGCCAGCCATTCTCTGGCAGGACATTGAGGCTGATCCCTGGGTTTACTTTGTGCATGCCTATCACGGGGTCCCCACAGATCCAGCCTGGATTGCGGCAACGGTTCGCCATGGCCATCAAACCGTGGTGGCTGCCGTGGCTCGCGATCAGGTGATCGCAACGCAATTTCACCCCGAGAAGTCAGGGGCAGTGGGGCTAAAAATGCTGCAAAACTTTGTACAGTATGCAACTCAAAGTCAGGAGTTATCCCAAGGGATTATGGCGTCAAAATAACTGCTAACTGATGCTGACCGATTTACTGCCCATCATATTTTCTAATCTTCAGCCATCTTATAGGAATGTCAACGAGTCTATCAGTAGAACTCAAAAAAGCTGGTGTGATCTCCCCTGACGCAGTGTTTACAAGAACTTTCTGGGTCACTGGGCTGTAGGCATCAACATAAAGTTGTGAGCAAATCTTTGCACGCTTGGGCAACTGACCTGGTTTCTCTGGTTGCTTCCAAAAACCTGAAAGTGACATCCAAAACAGTTCAGGAAGATAGCTAAAAGCGTATGCTTGTCTCAATCTCGTCAGAGAGCGAATAGCGATCTTCCAGCGTTCATCGGAAGTTAGATCTGAATCCCGACGAACCCGAATTAGGTGATGTCCCTTCACATACCGATATATTGCTCGACATCCTACCCCATCCAGATCAGCTTCACAAATATCACCATTGCCGAGGTAGACGGCAGCATGATGCCATCTTGCGTCTTCTTGTGAGTAGCCTCCTTTACGCTGAACCCACTCAATGACGTGATGATTCCTAGTAGGTCTGAGATTACTCACCAGGACTAAATCGCCTGGCAAAAACTGCACTAAGTCCGGAAAACGACCAAATTGTCGCACTTCTTCAGGAATAGGACCTGGAGGGATCCACTCCTCTGCATCCGGATCAGGGTCGGAGCGAGGGTCTAGGAATAGCTGATGATGGCTCACTATTCTAGACCTCTATACGCTATGAGGCATTTGTCCCATTGAGAAGGATCTCAGTCACCTTCTCCCCTTGCAGGGAAAAACGGACCTTTGCCCCAGGCTTTAAATGCAGTTCTTTAGCGGTTTGTCCTCTATATCCCTGGATGGTTCCGAAGGAGAAGACAAACTGCTCATCAGATCCTTCCGAGCGAAGGTATCCAAACCCGTCGTCCAAAAGGCGAAGAACCACACCAGGCTTATAGTGACTCTTGACTGCCATAAAATCACCTCATTTCAGGCGGGTGTACCGACTATCCTTACAATAAGCGTAACAGGGGTTCTCTGCTTATGTCTTGATCATCGACTTGCTCTGGCGGTGATCTACACTCATCAGTAACAGTCGATCGCGCGAGCTGAAAGGGCCTGAATCAGGGTCTCTACCGCCGACAGATCTGGTTCCTCCACCTGACAGCTTTGGAGCAGAGCATCAATAGATTGCTCATCAGTACGAGTGAGAATTTTGGTGTGCAAAACGCGGGCTACGATCTCACGAATTGATGTCTCCATGTCTTTTTCCTCAACCACCCATTAACACCTATTAACATGTATTTAACTTCAGGGGGATACCTCTGGCATCCATGGGATCACCGAATGATTTAAGCAAATTCATTTCGGAGAGAACCCTGATCTCAGTTCAATGCAGAAGGTTCTGATTACAACGAATCTCAGGATCATGTATCCAAAACTACTGCAAACTAATTGGGCCTCAGGAGAGAGAGCTAGTGAGATTGAGAGCCATAGTAGATCCGTTCCGCCTGTTCCCTGGGTAAATGAGTTAGACCTGGCAGATCGTGATTATGACTCTGCGGAGCCCTGGAAGCAGGTTCAGCCTGGGGGAGAGGGCAGTTGTAACGAAGAGAATACGGGGGTTCTGGGCTGGGTAGGGGGGGATTGTCAAGGGGGACAAATTCATGGTGGCTGGCATCATAGGTCAGCACTTGGCCGGATTCAATGTCATAGATCCAGCCGTGGATTTTCAGTCGGCCCTGATACAGGCGTGACCGGATCACCGGGTAAGTGTGCAAATTTTCCATCTGATTGAGAACATTTTCAGCAATGGCAATATCCAGGAGAGATTCCTTGGCACAGTGCTGATAGCTTTCTTTCAGGAGGCGGCGGGTGGGTTCAGCATATTTGAGCCAGTCATACACCAATGGCATTTCGGCTTTCAGAAAGTCCAGCTTGAACAGCCCCTTCATGGCCCCACAGTTGGAATGACCACAGATGATGATCTGCTCGATACCCAGAGCATGGATAGCATATTCAAGCGTGGCCCCTTCGCCGCCATTGGTGGCATCAAACGGGGGAATGATGTTACCTGCATTGCGGATCACAAACAGCTCCCCAACATCGGCTTGGGTAATCAGATTGGGGTCAATGCGGGAATCAGAACAGGTAATAAAGAGAACACGCGGTTGCTGGCCATGGGCCAATTGCTCAAACAGGTGCTGATGGGAAGGGTAGTAATGGGATTGAAACTGGTGTAGTCCTTGAATCAGCTTGCGCATAGTCCTTAACTCGCGGAGATCCCTGGGTCGTTGGTGTTTATTATCTCCTAAATTGCAGGTTAACGTTGGTAGATTCTGTGGCTGAGATGATCCAGGAGAAATCTTAAGTCCTGTGGGGGGAAATTCAGCTGCCTCCCAGGCAGGGTTATTAGAATGGAAGCCAGAGTCCGCCTGTCCCCTGATCCTCCAATCTTTTGGCTCTGATGGGCAAGGCATCGGCAGGACTTACTGTTCTTCAGGAGGGTTTCATGGATCAGTCAGCCTCAGTCCTACCCCTGCAACGCCCCAAAGATGTGTCGGTGACCGATATCGAAAAGGAGCTGGACAAGATCTGGTCCAGAGGAGAGAGTGTTGCTGCTCGGGCTGCTACCTTTAATCTGGTGGTTTACGAATCCCTGGATACGTCTTCCCTAGCCCCCTCCTCTCCGGTGGAAGCGATTGCCACCCAGAATCCCTGTCGCGTTATTGATCTGCGGGCCAAGCCGGGAGAAAGCTCAGACGCAGCCATTGAAGCCCAGGTGGCGGCCTACTGTCCGGTGAACCGTGATCGGCGCTCGCTTGTCTGCTGTGAGTACATTACGCTCCAGGCACCGGAGTCAGCATTTCTGCGCATGTGCTCCACGGTAGAATCTCTCCTGATCCACGATCTTTCCACTTACCTCTGGTGGCATGGGGATCTTGATCTCAATAGTCGTGTGTTTCAGCAACTGGTGAACCTGACGGATCGGGTAGTAGTGGACTCCCGCGATTTTCAAAATCCGGAAGAAGATTTACAGGAGCTGAGACAGCTCGTGCAAGAGGGCAAACACTGCGGGGATCTCAACTGGCTGCGTCTGGCTTCCTGGCAGGAACTGGCAGCCCAGGCCTTTGATCCCCCTGATCGGCGGCAGGTGCTGGAGCTGGTGGATCGAGTCACCCTTGATTACAAAGCCACCAACCCGAGCCAAGCGTTTCTCTGCCTGGGCTGGCTAGCCAGTCGCCTCGGCTGGACACCAGTGCAACGGGTGCGGCGGCAGGAGTATGACTATCTGATTGATCGGGTCACCCTGCAGGGGGAGAATGGCCGCGAGATCCAGGCGGAACTGGGAGCAGTCCCCCTCACGTCTGAGGCCACAGCTGCAGGTGATCTGATTGGGTTGCGACTCACCTCTACCGACACCAGCGCGGATGCCTGCACAGTCCTCTGTTCCGAAACCACGGGGTGCATGCGCATGGAAACCATGGGCGGGGCTCAGGCCTGTCATATTCGGCAGGTTTCGCCTGTGGAGCATGATACTGTGGATGTTCTGCTGGAACGACAGCTGCAGAGGGTTGGCGCTGATCTCCTATTTGAGGAAAGCCTGCAGATGGCTGCCCAGATCCTCAAGCTCGAAAGTTAATTAGAGGATCACAGGGGTTGCCTGCTGCTCCTGCAGATGTTGCAGTTCCTCCAGAGCCCGCTGATAATCCTGTAGATCCCTGAGGTGATATCGACGGTAGAGACGAATAGCCTGCTGGTAGTCACCGACTGCCGCTTGGGGATTGCCTAGCTGGTGATAGGTCCGGGCTCGCAGCAGGTGGGTGTAGGGACGTAATCCCCGGCATCCCTGCGCTTGTTCTTGATCCGACCGCAGCAGATCTAGGGCCTGATTGAGGCTGATCAGAGCTGCTTGGGGGTGATGAAGTTGCAGAAGCATCGCACCCCGGTGGCTGTGGGCCCAGGCATAGTCGGGCGAATAATCCAGCGCCAGATCAGTGTCCTGTAACGCTGCCTGGGGTTGTCCCATCGTAGAAAGGAGATAAGCCCGGCTGGCGTAGATCCAGGCATCTCCCGGATCCTCCTGCAGGGCAGCGGTATAAGCTTCCAGGGCAGACAGTGGATTGCCCTGCTCTCCCAGATGGGTTCCCTGTTGCATCACAGCTCGGGGAGAGTGGGGGGAAACTTGGCTCAGGGCCATTTCACAATTGCGGACTGCCAGGGGCTGAGGAGACAGGAAACGGTACAGGCTGAATCCAGCACCGCACAGAACCACACTGATCAGTCCCACTTTCCAGGGTGAGGTCATTTCTACTTCTCACTGTTGAACTTGGAATGGATTGCTTAAGGTGTAGGGTATCACCGAGATCTCAGGCTGGCACCTGCTCCCTACCCTCTTTTCTGCCAAAATTCGTCACTAGCTTCAGTATTTTCCCTTGGAAGCATTAAAACCGGACACTGTAATCGACCCGAGCACTGTTATTACCTTCCAGATCAGTGCTCAATCGCAGCAGGGTGGCACTGGAGAGGCTGTAACGCAGGTTGTAGCGGGTAGGTTGAGGATCGGTGAGGGGAATCCGCCCTGAGATCGAAAGATTACGGGTCAGATCTTTAATGAGTTCCAGTTCAAAGCCCACATTGCTGCGACTGACCGCTTGGGTGTCCACCTGAATCACAGGACCAATGCGGACTGCATCCAGACCGATCTGTTGGCCCAGGGAATGCAGGGCACTCTGCCCCGCCACCTGGGAGAGACCTGCTGCTGTTCCCAGAGTTGCCACTGCACTGGTACCCAGGAGTGCAATGATCTCATCCTCAGTTCTGGCCGGACGGCTGGAGAGGGTAACAATCTGGCGGGCGCTTTCCTGACTCTGTAACTGACTGGCCCGTCCATCCACATCGGCGGCAATTTCAATCGTCTGGCCAGAAGTCTGAGACACATTCGACCCTGAAGTGGTGATGGGTTCCCCTGTGATTTCTATGACTCGGGTGAATAGTCTTAGGTCTAGATAGGGATCAAGCCCCTGCTTGGGTTCAAACGTTACCCGATTTTCATGGGCCCGGTCCAGCTGAAAATCGCTGCCCAGAGGCAGATCAATGGTGCCATTTCGCAGAAAGATCCTGCCTTCGGGCTCCAGATCGCGAGGCGGACCATTGACCACCAAATTCCCTTCCGCCTGAAAATTGAAGAGGTTGGGGGAGAGCACTTCAATCCTTGGACCCACCGCCAGCATCAGATTACTCAGTTCGGGTCGGAAGAACTCGGGGGTCAGGGGGGGGGCTTCCGCCGAATCGGTTGCTACTGGTTTTGCTGCACCTGTTGGGATTCTGACGGTTCCTTGTGAAGCTCTCAGATCGCCCCCAAGTAAAGGACGGGTGACAATTCCCCCCACCAGAATCGATCCCTCTACCTGTCCTTTGTAAAGATCCGGAATCTCAACCGTAGCTCCCTGAATCTTAACGGTCAGAGGCTGGAAATCTTCACTTTGGGCCAGGGCTCCCCGTGAGCTGAGAGGCAGTTGTCCGGTCGCCGTCGCTGTCCCATCCCCTACCGTGCCGCGGAAGTTATCGACACTCAGCACACTCTGATCAAACGTGATCAGACCTTCCAGGGCTTGCAAGGGCGTAGCAATTGCGGTGGTCTGCAACACGCCTTCACTGAAACTTAAGGATCCCTCAGCGGCGAGGGATTGGAAGGTACCGCGCACCCGCACCTGCAACTGGCTGTTTCCGGACTGCCACTTCACCTGATCCGTGAAGGGATTGATCAGATCCAGGGCACGGTTGGCGATATCCAGAGTCAAATCCACCTGCTGGGATTGGGCGGTAACAGTGGCCAGGGGAAGCGGGTAGGGAACACTGCCTGCAATGGTGACGGGTTCTAGCTCGGGACTAATTTGAATGCCGGTATCCAGCTGCCATCGGCCTGCGTCATAGGCCAGATCTCCTCCAATTGCGGTGATGTTGGTGCGATTCACCCGAGTTTCGACAACATTAAAGGATCCCTGCCATTGAGGATCCCTGAGATTTCCTGCCAGTTGCAGCTGGGCATTCAGATCCCCCTGCAGCTCCAGATTGGGGGAGAGAAACCGCTGGGTAAGCTCCAGAGGAAACGCCTCCACGGTTAACTGCCCTTCCTGCTGGTTTAGCCCCAGGATGCCGATAAATTCAGCGGATCGCTCCCCTGTCTGCATGCGTAAAGGATTGAGTTTGATCGAGTCCGGCAGCAGCTGCCCCGACACCTGCACCGTATCC
The DNA here is from genome assembly GCA_964392245.1 of uncultured bacterium. GTDB lineage: Bacteria > Cyanobacteriota > Cyanobacteriia > Thermostichales > Thermostichaceae > JAAUUJ01. The sequence continues at coordinate 6,529 of CAYMOX010000011.1, read as the reverse complement.
AACTGAAATTCCTCTGCGGCCCAGTCGGAACCGTTAAGGGATAGCAGAATTTTGGGATCCGCCAGTGTCCCTGAAATCTGCACCGTGGCCTCAAAGTCACCTCGCAGCGAGGGAGGAGGGGGGAAGGTCCTCTCAGTTTGCTGGGCTTCGGCCTCCCGCCGTTGCTGCAGGATCTGCAAATAGATCTGCAGTTGCTGAAAGAGGCTCAATTTCGAGACCTGCACAGGGTCAGACTCCAGCACCGCCGCGGGTCCCAGGGGGGGGAGACGGAATCCTCGCTGTACCACGTCTTTCCAGGTTTGCCATTTAAAGGTAGAAACAATGTCCTGCAGGCTGCCGTTGGTGGTCTCAATCTGCAGGTTGAATTCAGGGGGGGCTGCAGTGAGGAGGGGAAGGTGGATGCTCCCAGCTACCTTATAGGTGCTGTCAAACAGTTGGAGAGTGGCATTGGCCAGAGTCAACTGTTCATTCTCGTAGGCAAAGTCCACCCGGATCTGCTCGGCCTCAAGATCGGAGAGTTTCAGAGCCTCAAAGTCCAGTTGTCCCTGCAGGGTTCGTTGGGCCAGATTCCCTGTGATCTGGGCGTTAAACAATCCCTCCAGGTTGCGGGGATAGTCCTCAGGAATGAATGGATCCAGGAGTGCGAGTGGAAACTGGTTCAGGTTGATCTCGACCTGGTCCCCCTGGCGACTGCCGCTGGCCTGGATCTGGTCCTGTTGCACATTAAAGTCAAGGTTGCCCTCGGGACTGATCTGCACCTGGATCTGGTTGTGGTTGGCGGGAGCAGTTAGATTCACGAATGAGCCCTCTTCACCAGCATTCCAGCGGATGGGACCCTCTAGATCGCCAAAGGTGACCCCACCCACCTCCAGATTTCTCAGGGCCACGTCTCCCACCACCTGCACCTGTGAGGGTAAACCCTGCACTTGGGCCTTGAGATCCAGCTGTCCTGCCAGCCCCCAATCTGAGGGTAGAAACGGTAAATTCCCCAGATCCAGAGACTGCACCTCGATCTCCAGATCCAGTTCGCCAATCTCACCCGTGACCAGATTTAGCGGAATATCACCGCTGATGAGTGCCCGAGACCCGATCTGATTATCCTGCAGCTGCAAGCGCTGACCATCCCAAACCAGGGTGGACTCAATCGGATCCGGAATGACGGTGGCCTCCTCATCCTGGGGAATCACAATCGCACCCTGCGGTAGCGTGAACACCCCACTGGCCTGAATCTCTGCTGGATTCTGGGGGGGGCCTGTCAGCTGAAACTCCCCACTGGCCTCAGGAATGACCAGATTGTTACCCTCCCGCATCAGGGTGATCCCCTGGGGCAATTGCACCTGTCCTGTGGCCTGCAGGTCACCTGCATTCAAGACTGCTGCGATATCAGTGATCTTCAGATTGATCTGAGCTTCGGGGGCCTGGGCTTCCCCCTGCTCGGTGGTCACCGTCAGTCCTTGGGGAAAATTCAGGCTGCCGTCGGCGTTCAGGGTGTTCAAGATCGAGCCATCGGAGGTGCCGCGGATATCCCATGCCCCGGATACAAGCCCCTGGGCCGAGGGCTGCCACCAGCTCAGATCCACCGCCTCCAGTGTCATTCTGGCCTGAAGCTGGCCCTCTCCCCATTCCCCCACCAGCGTGACGGTGCCCTGGTCCTGACCGAACGTCATCTGGGCCTGAGGCAGGATCAGTTGCTGATTTTGGAAAAAGAGTTGCCCCTGGCTCTGCAGCTCGGGTCCACTGGATTGCCAGGTTGCGGTGAAGGCCGGATCCGTCAGGGTGGGGGCATCCAGTTGCATCTGGGCATTGAGGATCCCCAGCGGGTAAGGGGGTGCAGTCGCGTACAGAGAGGCCAGACGATCCAGATCAAGATTCTGAATTTGGACCTGGGCCTGCGCCGAAGCGGTATTCCCCAGTTGAATGGTGCCTTCTCCACGGATCTCTCCTCCTGCGATCGAGGCGGTGAGCTGCTCCACCCGGAACGTCTGGGTGGCTAGATCCACCGTAAATTCACTGGCAACGTTGCCCAGGCTGAGACGATCCAGTTGTCCGGCAGCTGTGGAACCCACGGATCCTCTCACCTCCAGATCTGGCCAGGTGCCGCTGATATTGATACTGGTGCGTAGATCCGCCTCTGCCGGAAAGGGTAAGGGGGTGTCCAGAACCTGCTGGATCCTGGTCAGAGAAAGGCTGGGGACCGTTGCGGTCAGCTGGAGCTGAGGTTGCAGCTGGTTTGTGATCGATACTGTTCCTGCCGCCAGCACCGGAATATCGGCGTAGCGAACCTGAAAATCTTCAATGATCAGACTGCGATCGGCAAAACGCAGGGCGGCCTGAATATCGGTAAAGGGATAGGGCACCCCCTCCAGATCCAAAGTGGAAGAGGAGACTCCCGCCTGTCCATCCAGATCAAGCTGCAGTTGATCCTGGAGAGAAAAATCCAGTTGAGTATTGATATCCAGCGTACCCTCCAGCACCAGCGAGGGGGGCAGGGTATCCTCAGGAGCCAGACTGGGGAACGCATTGAGGGGTAGTTGCGTGCCGGTTAACACCACCGTACCGGCGGTCTCTGCCCCCAGATTTAAAGTGCCTTCCAGGGCAATCGGTTGATCTTGAAAACGCCCCTCCACCTGAAAATCGAGTTCTGGGGGTGCCTCGCCAGCGCGGAAGGTGGACTGGATCTGGATCTGGTTCAGGGTTGTGGTCTGTCCCTGGGAGGTTACGGCGATCGTGCCGCCCTCAACATGAATCTCCAGTTCCTGAATTGGAAAAGCTGCGTCTGCGTCTGAGGCTGGGAGTAGAGGTGCTGGATCCAGCGGTAAAGAGAACGCAAGCTGGGGATGGCTGAGCCGGAGATCCCCAACCACATCCCCCTGGAGCAGACGTCCTGGATTAACTCCAACTTCGATGGCGGCAATCGTGCCTAGATTCTCGATCTGCGAGGGACCTAAGCGGATCCGGGTAGGAGAAACCAGCCTGAGATCTCCCAGAGTGACGGAACGTTGCAGGATCTCCTCCAGCCGACGGTCAACTCTGGGAAGCACCACATGACGCAGTAGAGAACGATATCCCCAGTAGAGACCAGCCCCCAACCCCAGGAGGATCACACTCCCTCCTAAACCTAGACGGAGGATGGAGTGGACGCGGCTGGGCTGAGTCTCTTCCGGTTTGTGTGACATAACCCCAGATAAAGAGAAGATCTCCTGGGGTGCATCTGGAGTTCTGTCTCTCCCCCATCGCCTCTTGCAGGAGCTCAGTCTTGATGCTAACAACTCTCAGCTCATGTTCCGCAGCAGGTCAGGATCTCAAGAACTGAGGGCACAGGCCTCGCGAGACTCGAGGATCTTGACCTCAAGATCCCATGGGGAGTTTCCCCGATTGATTTAAAAACGATCGGCTTCTCGCTCATGCCGCAGGACGCGGTGAGATTGAGGGGACTCTACCTTCGGGGTGGCTTGGGCTTGGGTTGCGGATCCATGACGACTCACTGCCAGGAGAGCAGCACCACCCGCCAGAGCCAGCGTACGAAAAACAGCGCGACGGGTCAGGGAAGATGATTTCATGATTTCGTAACTCCTTCGAAGAAAAACAAAAACGATCCTTTGCCAAAAAGATATCAAACATTACGTTTATTTAATATCTTTTATCAATTTAGCCCGATGATTGAGCCAGGTGTTAAGTAAAAAAGCTCACCCCAGCCCGAGGTGAGCCTTGTCCTAATTCGACAACAGATCAGTATCGACTGGGATCAAGATCCCGACACCCGGAGCAGAGAAACCTGCCCATTTTCTTCTGCCAAGCCAAGTAAGGGTTGTGGAACATCGTGAGCTTGTATGGCAAATAACCAGCTGCCAGGGCCAAAAATATCAGCGGTGCTGAAAATGCCACTGGTTTCTCCGCCTTCATCGTTCAGCTCTGCCACTTCAGTGCAGCCACTGATTCCTGTACCGGCCAAGGGACAGACCCAGATACCACCATTGCGACCAAAGTCGAAGTTGGGATCTTCCTGCACCATAATGCTGTTGAGGCTGGTGCCAATGTTATCTGGAGACGCCCAGAAACCGGAGGGTCCCGCAGATCGCACCACCAGGTTCAGGACGCCGGGACCTGTCGGATCACTGGGATCAAAGTCCAGACGGTAGAGGGAGCCATTCTCATCACAGATGCCGTTGCAAGTTGCACCAACCCGGGAGTTGCCCGTAACTTCTGGATCTGCAGTATCCACAAAGAAGATGGAGGGACCAAACCCGGAGCGGCGATCATAGTCAGCATCTTCCAAACGCACAAAGGAGAGAGCCCCATTGGCATCGGCAAACTCCTGCAGCCCATCTGCAGAAATAAATGGATCTGGGACTTGGACCCAACGGGTGGACACGGGTTGTCCTTGTGTCAGGTTGCCGGATACAGCTACACCATCCGCTGCCAGCACGTACAGCTCTCCGTTGCAACTGAGAAGATCCCCTTCAGAGTCGGCCACAAACATATACAGTTCTGAGAGGCTATCTTCGCCCGGGGGAAAAGCATCATCCGTCCCGATCACCACCACTTGTCCCGAGGGATGGGGAACTGCCATTTCGTTCTCATGACTGAAGCGTCCCAGGCAGGGCAATTCAACAACCTGCTGGCCATCACTCCTGACCGCAATAGAAATGTCTCCCAGCGCTGAAGGAACGGCTTCTTCCCCTGCCAGCCAGTAACCTGAAGGGAACCCTTCCGCTGCACTCACGTAAGTCCCAGAGCAGAGGCGAGCATAATTTTCGCTACCATCAACCGGGTAGGTGAGATCGGTCACCCCGAGGGTCGAACGATTCAGCTCCAGGCGGGAAACGCGGGAGGCGATAAACGCAGAAACCCCTTCCACCTCGGTATCTACCCCAGGACTGCCAAAGCCTTGGCCCACGGCATTGATCTCGTGGTTAACAAAGACAACCACCGTGTCGCTGTCTTCGAGGAACGCGCCGATACCATCAGGAGTCGGGGCCAGTGTCTCCAGTTCACTTCCCGAGGGATTGTCGGGATTGAGGGGAAAATCACCCACGGTAAGAATGGGGGTAATTTGGGCTCCAGATAAAGGGGTGATCAGGGAGGCTTGGGGGGTTAAAAACCCTGCCGATCCGCCGCCGTTATCGACAGCAATAGTGGTATCACTCCCAGATGATCCGCAGGCAACCAGCCCTGTTCCCAGGACAAGGGCTAGCACCAGACTCATCATGACTTTCCAGGAGCGATTAAAAACAATCGCAAAATTTCTCATTGATCTCTCCATGCAGCAGAACTGATTTCTCAGCTTCAATTTCAAACCAGATGACCTTACGGAGTTGAGAAAATAATCATCTCTCAACTCACATGATTCGGGTTGATGATATTAGGTTAAGCGTCAAGAATCCACCCTTGATCTTGTTCTTGACTTAATCATTTCCTAATCTTCATGCCATAGAAATTTCAGTAAATCCAGCCATCGTACCATGCCCCATACAAAAATATTTCAAAAGAGGAAAAATAATTGTTTGAAGGCCGATAGTCCTGTATATTTTATTGTATTTAACTCTTGTTTTTGACGTCAAAGCGATCTGGGGGTTCGATTGATTACGGCTTAAAGCGGTGAGAGGTTAAATCAGGGTTAACTATGAATTCTTTGGTTGATTTCTTAAGCTCAAGAAGATATGCCAAGAAATTGTGATCTTGAAGTACATCTCTTAATAAAGATGCTGATCTGGAGCATGATTGGTTTTCTGGGGTTTCTCGTTGGAGTTGAAAGAGTCAGTGGATTCCAGTCTTTTCTAGCAAAGACTATCCAAATTAAATGTGTTTTGAGACACATATAGCAATCAGACATCTGATGGAAGACATAGGCCCGCTCAAGTTCATGTCTGTCACGAAGAGCGCCTTGGCGGTTCGCATGAGTCATGCCTGATTGCTATAGATGCAATCTCGAATTCAGGTGGAAAAGGTGACAACTCCCACCGCTAAGCTGCGCTGTAGCAGGGGCTTCTCAAATTCACAAATGAGAGTTGCTGCTTCTCAGGACTCGCATCCGAGTATCCTCCACAGCCAGCAAACGCTAGTCCAAGCGTCCGTTTTGCCCGATTCAATATGTTGATTGCAGCATTCCAATCTCGATCCATCTCTAATCCGCAATGAGGGCAGCTATGAATCCGATCTACAAGCGTCTTTTGTACCCGTTCACCACAGCCCGAACACTCTTGGCTTGTACCGTTGGGATTTTCTGCAATCGCTACTTTGCCGCGTTTGACCGCTACTGCTAGGACGATGTTTAGAAATGCACCCCACGCTACATCTAAGATTGACTTAGCCAGTCGGGTTCTAGCCAGTCCTTTGATGCTCAGATTCTCAAAAACAATCAAATCGTAGGCACCGCAAAGCCAATGAGAAACCTGATAGTGAAACTCTTTGCGTTGCCGTGCAACGTGCAAATGCAGTCGAGCGACCTTGTTTTCCTGCTTTTGGTAATTCTTACAGGGCAAACGCATCTAAATCTGTATACCGTTTAGCAGAATTTTGAGCAAATACT
>CAYMOX010000010.1:0-94908 GCA_964392245.1 uncultured bacterium | reverse complement strand
GATCCGGACTCCTTCGCCGAGCCCTAGTCCGGCACCGACGCCCCCTCCCTCCCCGCCTCCCGCACTTGCTCCACCGCCGCCCTCTACCCCGGTTCCTGTTCAGCAGATTCCGCAACGACCTGTGGTGCTTCCAGTCCAAACTCCTCCGGCCATACGACCGATTCAGCCTGCCCCCGTCAGACCGGACCCTCCTACCACAACGCTAGAGGAACTTCGGGATGAGGCACGGGAACGGCGCGAAAATCGCTAGCCTCCTTGGATCAGTTTTTCCAGGACCTGTTCATGGTTAAGACCACTGTCTACCCAGTTTTCTCCCTCCTGAAGACGCTCAGAGGTTGTAATCACAAACAGGCTGGCGGGGGCTCCCAGAGTCTCACTGCTGGTTTGTACACAGGCCAGATCCCGACCTGTTAACTGACTGAACCAGCTGGATAATAACCCTGCCTCCAAAAATCCCATTGGACGGGGACTGTTTGCGGGACTGAGCGCATCAAAGGGAGAGTTTTTGATCTGGACCACCAGGAGTCCCTGGCCTTTGTGGGTCCAGTCCAGGTGGAGGGATCCCCAGCCATGAGTTTTCCAGGCCTGCTGCAGGTTTTGCAGAAACAGACCCATTTCCAGTTCCGACAGGGATTTTTGGTACAGTTCCGTCAGTTCAGTGGCAAAACGGCGAAAAAATTCTTTGCCCCACATGCGACCACAATGACGCAACACCAAACGGGCCGCCTGCCCTGTTTCATAGTCCAGCCCACTATAGATGCTCCGGATCAGAGGCTCTGGCAAAGCCAGCAACCGATCCCCATGTCGACTGGTCAGCAAACCAGATTCCAGATCCCCCTGTACATAAGTGGACGGGGCATAGTAATTGGCCTGTAAGGGGGTGAGTGGATCGAGAACAGGAGGGGAAGGAGCCATGATAACGACCTCAATAAACCAGGATCAAAAAAGTAACGTCACCTGAGCTTGGGTGACAAAAGGCTTGATAAACTCCAGCTGAGCTGGTGACAACGATGTTTTCAGGGCAGTCTGCAAGGATCGAAAAGCCGCTTCGTACACCTGCTGCAGTTGATAGAGGCGCACCTGTTCTTCCAACCATTCCAGCAACCCCTGCTTGAGGAGATCTTCGTCCTGCAGCAGCATTGCCATGGCCGCCTGCCTCAAGGTTAAAGCCAGATCTTGTTGACAGAGACTCAAGACTTGGGGTGTTAATCCTGGTTCCTCTGACTGCAACTGCCCCATAGCCGTTTGCAAGATCTGGGGTTCCTGGTCTCGCAAAGTCTGATAGATCGACACGCGCTGAGACCACCCTTTAACAAAGTGTTTCAGCTGATCAATCCCATCCGCCTGCAGATAGCGAGCTTCTGCCTCGATCAGCACCTGTTCAATCTGACTGCCCATGGCTTCTGCTCTCCCTTTGCTGGATGTTCACTGTGAAACGGTCAAAACAGGCTGAACAGATCAGAGAGGGTGGGCACATGGTCCTCCTCAGGTTCCAAATCTTCTGACGCAGTGAGATGACTTAAGGCCTGCTCCGCCAGGGTGGCTGGATCTCCAGTCCAGGGGATAGAGGCCAGAAAGGCTCCCAGGGGGGCAAATTCCATCGGACCCACGACGTTTAGCTGAGGACGGTTGTCCCAATTCAGGGTGCTGAAAAAAGAGTGTACAGAGGTTTCCAGGGCAATGTTCATCTCAGATTCTCTAGCTCGCCGTTAGACCTGACTTGAGTTTCTGCTGAATCTCAGCAGCCGATGCCCCTTCATTTAACCAGAAGGCGGCAGCATCAATCCGATCCTTACTTCCGAGCAAGAATTTACAGTAGCTCTCTCCCATGGAGTAGCACTGAATTTCAATACAGTTGAGGGGACGTTCCACGAGAGACGTAAAAAAGCCTGCGAATAAGCCTGCATACAGATGGCATACGGGTTTGCCCACGTTTCCGAGGGTACGGGCTACGGCAGAATCGTAGAGGTTAATGAAGATGAATCCCTGTTTACGGCCATCCAGATCCACATCCCAGCGCCCCCAACCCTGGGCAGCCAGGGGCCACCACCAGGTTTCCAGCAGAAACATAACATTGCTCTGCTTCAATTTTTTGCGGTATTCCGCCTCATACCAGGTTGCAAAGTTAACTGCGTCCTGTTTCCCCCACTCCTGGCCTACTGTGTACATCAGGGAGGCGGAGGCATCCCCCACCTCTTCCTCCAGACCCTGTTGTAATCCCAGGATAAAATCTTCGCTCACCAGTACATTGCGGTTCTTATTCCAGTCCACCAGGGTTCCCTTGCGCCGATCAAACTGAAAGAAGTCTTCCTGGGCATAGTGGTTGTGCCGTTGGGGTACGGGCTGAAGCCGGGCATCGGTGGGGGAAAAAATGGTTGCTGTCATTGCTGAATCAAACGCCTTAGCTTTGTAACAATTGTCCACATCCTTGCATATCCTAACCTTGTCCTGCTGGGATGCCGCAAGCAGCTCAGAGATCCCGATGGCGGGAGGGACGAAGGCTGCGTCCAAAAGGCAGGAGCGAGAGAATTAGCATCTTCACATGCTGGCGGGCGAAAGGAATGCCCACAATACTGATCAAGAGGATGGCGGCCCAAAAAAGATGATTGAGAGCCAGCGGCCAGCCTACCAGCAGGATCCAGATCACGTTAAAGAGTGTATTTAACACCCCGCCTGCATTGGGTTCCTCCACAATCTCCTGCCCGAAGGGGGTAAGCATGGCAAACCCTAACTTGAAGGCCTGAATCCCAAAAGGGATTCCGATAATGGTCAGACAGAGGGCCAGGCCCCCCAGCATATACCCCAGGGCGGCGATCAAGCCTCCAAAGATCAGCCAAATGATGTTTCCCAGTAAACTCATGTTGCTCCTCCTTGAGCTTTCTGACTAACTCCAACTATTGTGGCGAAGTTTCCTCACCGCAATATGTAGTAGACACCTCAGCACATATGCTGAAATTCGAGGATCTTCAAGTAAGGGGTGCTACATTTATAAATGATGAAGTATTGCCACAATACTCCTATAAATTCGAGAGATTCTTTAAAGCTGCTGAGGTGGTTCTATGGTGACCATTGAAAATATTGTGAATCAGGCCCTGCACACTGGCTGCCTTTCCTCCCAGAAAGAATACGCTATCAACCTTCTGCTTCTGCGGAGACAGTTCAGTGCTGAGGACGTGAGTCTTCTCCAAAAGCTGCTGAAGAGGGTGGAGAGTGGGGAAGTGACTCGCACTGTTACGACGCTGGCACCCATTTTTACCTACCGACTGATCCAGATCCGGCAAGAGAGTCCCACCCTCAATCGCCACGTTGCCTGATGATCCTCTACTTCTGTCCAGAGTCGGCAGGAGGCGGGAGCTGAGCGGATTCATGCTCGGACTGGGGTTTCTGTAGCAGGATGCTCACGATCAGGCAGCCCACCCCCAGGTTAATTGCAACATCGGCAATATTGAAAACGGGAAAATTGATCAGGATAAAATTCAAGAAGTCAACCACGTAACCCTGAATAAAGCGGTCAATGCCGTTACCCACTGCGCCTGCCAGGATTAACCCGTACCCTGCCTGCTCCCATCCACTCATGCGGGGAACACGGAGGGCAAAAAGGATCAAAGCTACAGCCACCAGCAGCGAGATCCATTTTAAGAATCCTCCCGATTGCTCAAATAGGCTCCAGGCCGCGCCAGTATTCTCAACATAGGTGAGATGAAAGACGTTCGGCCATAGCTGTATCTCAGGTCCTGGCATTAAAGTTAGTACCGCCCAGCGTTTTGTCAATTGATCAGCAATCACAGCCACCCCTGCTGCCAACCAAAATCCGCTGTGTTTCATGCTTTGCACTCCTGAGAAACTGGGTTTATCCTAGTCCCGACCTAGCGGCGAGGAAAGGGATAGTTCTACTGTAGTGTGGCGAGTGGACACTTTTCGGTGAGAAGTGACCCCGTGCCCAGATCTTTAAGAGTGACCAGGAGTTGCCGCTGCTCGTTGATGCTGATGCTCAGTTCCAACCGATCCTCACCTGCTCTGCCGGGGGGATCTAGTGTGGCTCGCCATTGAGACTCGGGATCCCGACTAATCCTGCGGAAGTCTGTTTGGCGACTTAAGCGACGACTGGTCATGCGCCCTTGCTCATCGTAGAACACCTCCGCTTGGCTGGTGTCTGCCACTTCTCCAATATCCAGGCGAATTTCTGTCTGGCCATCGTGGGCAACCTGCAAGATAAAGGGTTCTTCAGATTTACAGGGATAGGGGAGCCCCTTCTCAAAGAGTAGGATCAGGATGTGGGCATGGGCATGGGGATCCCAGAGACGCAGAGCGTAGCTGTGGTGGAGAACATCCTGAATCTCTAAGGACTGTCCCACCTGGAGGGCTCCATGGGCCACCGCTTCAAAGGGTTTGTGACACTGCACCCGTTGAGGCCCAAATACATCTCTAATCAGGCCTTGCACCACCGGGATCTGGCAGGTCCCCCCCACCAGAATCACCTGATCAATTTCAGATCGTAAAACCCCTCGGTGCTGAGCCATGAGCACAATATCATCCAGACAGTGACGCAGCTGGTCTAGCAGTTGGTGTGATCCCAGGATTTCCTCTAGATCTTCCCGAGTTAACAGCAGCGCATGAGCCATAAAGGTCTCGTCATCAAACCAGCTTTCACCCACCTGCTCTTGGTTGGAGAGTTGAATCTTCATCCGTTCTGCGATCTCAAGCAGGTTTTGCCAGCCCAACTCGCCGATCTGGGAACGGGTTGTGCCTAGTTGTTTCAGAAAGAACTCCCCAATCCAGGTGTCAATATCCAACCCCCCCACATACGCGTCTGATTTAGCCATCACCTCACCCTGCCAACGAGTTTCCCCTGGCGAAGGTGGCGTAGTCCTCACCAAACTGAGATCAAGCGTTCCCCCACCAAAATCCACCACCAGGATCAGATCCCCCGGTTGACTGACGGCGTACCCGAGAGCCGCTGCGGTTGCCTCATCCACGAACCGGACGGGCGGAAAATTTTGTCGTTCCACAACTGCCTGGATCCACTCCAGATAGCGCTCAAAGGCTCCGACGGGAGCAGTCATGATCAGCTCTGTCGGCTGGATTCCTGAGACCACCAGGGCCTGCAAGATCCGCTGGAGAAATAGTTCGGCCACTGTCTCAGGGGTGTAAACCTGATCATCGAGTTGACGGGGAGGAGGCACAAAATCTGCCACCAGATCTCTTTTAAAGGAGTGAAACAGACGCTGAGGTTGGCTGGCTCCTAGACGCTGAGCTCTAACTGCTTCTCCGACCACGATCTGACTGGGACTACCCACGAACAGTTGGGATGGAATCACATTCACGGGGGTGGGAAAAGCTTCAAAACTGCGGCTCAGGCTCGGGAAAAAGAGGGTTTTGGGACCGTCCTTTTCAGGATCCCAGAGGCAAACAACCGTATTCGTGGTTCCAAAGTCAATCGCGACGGTGGTCATGTGTATCCCCTGGGCAAGGTCCGGCTAACTTTGGCAGGGCAAAGGATGGTGCTTCCCTTGCGATAACCGACGAACCGGATGTAAACGGTTTCTCCTAATCCTAGATCAGGTGTATCGGGGTGATGCAGGACGGGATCAAAGGGTACCGCTTCCCATGGGGAGCCAATGGCTTCGATGCCCCAGGTCTGGAGAAGTTGATCCAGGGAGCGAAAGAAAGCCGTGAGATTCTTAGCAGGGAGCTGCGGCCTGATCTCTGCCAGGTGACGAGCCGTTGGGTATTGGGTGAGGAGGGTTTGTAAAGTCTCAAAAGTCTGACGCTGGAGCTGATCTCGTGCTTCTGGCGAGGATGGCTGGGGCTGGTACTGTAGTTCTTCCTCCTCACCTTGCCGCGATGGATGGTCAGTAGGGATCAAGTGAAAACGAGATAACAACTCCTCCAGCGACCATTCCAAGGCAGCTGCCAGTGACTGTAACTGCGAAAGTTTGAGTGACTGGAGATAACCTTGTCGCAGATGGTAAAGACTCCTGCGTCCTATCCGAGCCTGTTGCTGCAACTTGGACCAGGAACTCAGGCCTAGCTCATTCATGCGTTGACGGATCCATTCCTCAATTGGTGTCATAGCTAACACATAGAAACAGCTTGGGCTGGCAGGAGGAAACTTCTGCGCATACATGCTCGCTTCAGAGAATTGCATCCAGAAAAGATTGATGTAAATATTCCATTCGAGCCTGGGATGAGCTGACAACGATGTACCCAACAACGCCATCCTGTAAAGAGGAGGTTTGAGAAATCAGAATCCCCTCCTGACTGTGCGAGAATGACAAGTTGAGATGAGTCATTGTGTCGATCAAAGAAGAATAACTTCTCGGAGAACTTAGCTTTGCTGTTCCGCTCAGCAAACTAAAGGATTGAAAATAAGAATTGCCTAACACTTTAGTTGCAAATTCATGCACATGGGTCCCGCCAGTTCTGCGTGCATTCAACTCCAACACATAAATATTATTGTGAGAATCAATCAGGACATCAATATCGAAGTAGCCTACATATCCATGCCTTTGTAACTCTTCCCCGACCTTCTTTGCAAAGGCATTTAATGACGGATACCATTCATCATGATATAGATCAGGTGTAAGAATAATTCCCGAGAATAGGTTGTTGTCAAATCTTTGATCACAGACATATGTAACCTGAACAGAAGAGGGTTCAGGGGGCACAAAAACCTCTATAGAAGGAAAACGACTTGATTCAATAAACTCCTCTACGATCAGTTGCTCATAACAGTAATTTCCGATCAGGCTATCTGCTAATTTTCTCTCTATCCCATGATGATCTAGATCATGTGGATAGAGATAGACATGCCCAAGCCCAAGACAACCATCGTCAACTTTAACTACACATCTCTCACGTTTCTTTAAGAGTAGCGAGGCTATATGGATCACATCCTGTTTTGACTTGCAGATATAGTATTTTGGCAGCCTAATGTCACTGGCGAAATCTAAACTAGCAAGAAAGTTTCTAAATCCAAATTTAGAGTCTACATAATGGGTTATCCAGAGGCTTTCCAGGCTAGGACTCTCGGGTGTGTACACGGTCAACCCAATTTGTTCTCGCAAATAATTGACAAGCTGATAAAATTCATTCGTGTTTGCATATGGAATTAAGTGAATTGTTTTACTCGATCCTGCCCACTCAGCTATAGCTTGAATAATATATTTCTCATGAATAATATCCGCGCATAGATATTGGGAAGGAATAGAAGGACTTAGATACTTTGTTCCCACGTACCCTATCTCACCTAACATATTCTGATGAGAAACTGGTAAGCTACCGATGACAAGCTTTTCATTGTGAAGCCAAAGCAACGCTCGGTCAGAACTACTATGGATCCTGCGTAACAAATTGGCATAAATGAATTTATCACTAATGTTGTTTAGAAAACTGGCGTAAGCCTCGGAAGTATTTGCAAGAACAACTGAAGGAAATGGATTAGACATACGATTGAAAATTACTTTCAGTTATCCTGGCTGTCTTCTTGATCTCTATCGCGGTCATCTTTCCATGAAGTTTTATCTCTCATGCTTTTTGCCTTCAATTGGAGATCCTGAAAGAAGTCACTCTCAACAATTTCCTGAACCTGTTTATTCCGCTTATCCTCATCAATAAGAATCTCTAGCTCAGCAATCTTACCCTTCAGGTTTTCTTCCCTAGACTTCACTTTTGTGACCATGATGTCAAAAACCTGAGCAAGTGTAGTGATTTCATCTGATACAGTAGAATTAGATGAGCGAGAAAGATCCTGCTCATAATCACCTTCACCAATACGCTCAGCCATCTGTTTTAAGCGATTTAATGGTTGAGTAAAGACGCCAGAAATGATATAAACCAGAATAAATAGAGCTGAATAGGTGATCCCAAAGGAAAGGAGGACACGCTCACGTATGGCCTGCTGGACAGACAAGACATAATCCGATTGAATATCAACTCCCAACAGGGCTACTACATTGCCGGATTCATCTTTCAAAGGCGTGTAGGATGACATCCACGAACCAAAAGAGTCAGAGTAAAGTCCTGGACGCTCCACGAGATTCCCGCTTTCCCAGGCTTGAACAGAATATTCACTCGGGCTATCGGATTCCAGGAATCCATAAGATTTGTCAGGGTTGTGAATAGACCACAGATCAACGAGGGCAATAATCTCATAGTTTTCAGTGGGAGGCGACACCTCTACGCCAATTTCTCCGTTAGGTAACTCTACCTGTCTTCTCACTTCTTCCAGGTTTTCGGCGAGCAAGTAAGTGTAGGGCCAGGCTCGAGGCTCAACACTCTGAACAACCTCAAACCATTCCAACTGATTTTCATAGCGAGGATCATCAGAAAAGCCTTCTTGATTAGGGTCTCCTTCCTCATATAAAGCAAGCAGTTCTGGCACATTGATCCCTTCGGCTGCACCTTCGAGAGTCGCATTCAGCTCATCTCTAACTTTTTGAAGTGCTCTCTGAGTAGTGAAACTATAAAACCAGTAAAAGGCAGCGGCAAATACAGCCGAGAATAAGAGCGTAAATCCAATGAGAAGCTTAACCCTCAGACTTATAAATATTGTTTTTCTGGGCATGGCTATGCTGCCTGAAGTAGAATCGGCAGTCTTGCCCTCAACAGTCATTTTCGTTTTTTCTGGATTAATCATGATTCTACCAGCCTACCTAATTGCAACATTATAGTGGGGTCAATTACCTTGTGCAAGTCAACGTGGATCCTGGATCTATATTAAAAATCGATCCTGTCAAGAACGCTCTTTCCTTTCTGGCGTCTCTTTAGTCTCCAATTGAGAAGACTCTCGTCATAGTATTTTCTTGTTTGAGATATTGAAAAGATTGCTGTAATTGAGGCTAAAATCGCTACAAACAAAGTGTAGCGGTTCATGTTTGCGACATCATACATTTCTCCAAGAAGGATCAGCAATCCTGTCAGTAAAGCTCCAGCAATACCACCCAGGGCAATTAAATAACTATCCATAAACAAGCTAACTCGACCTCTTCTCTCCTCAGGAACAAAACCCTGGAAAGTTTTGCGAGCAGTTTCATCAATGCTGTAAAGAGGTAATTTTTGTACCACAAGCCCAGCGATTGTTCCACTCAGTCCTGAAGAGATTGATGCAATAGCAGAGCCAATCATTGCAGAAATAGGTGAGATTAATAATATGTTCTTTATGTCGATAGAGCTGATAATTTTTTGAGCAATAAAGACTTGAACGATAGTATAAAGCGTAAATCTAGCTAGTGTAAATAGACTATAAAAAGTTTGGTAGCTAAGTGGATCAGTAATGAGTGTTCCAGAAACAAATAGGAACCTAAATTCAACAACTTGATCGACAATAAGAACCATCAATAATGAAGCTGATAAAAACCTGAACGCTGGAACCTCAACAATAAAGCTCCATCCCTCTGATAGGGTTTCTACAATTCCACTCATTTTCTGAGTTGACTTTCGAAGCTTAACTCGACTTAATCCAAGCTGAATACAGCAAAAAACAATAACATAGATCAGGATATTGAATGTTATTAGGTTGGCAACCGACAATCCCATGCCACTCATCCATCTGGGACCCAAAGCAGCTACAGCAATGCCTACTAGATTGCCTAAGAATCCAAATGCAGCAATTTTAGGAAAGGTTCTTTTCGCTTCTGACATAGAGAATAAGTCGTTTCCAAGGATCCACAAAAAGGTTGGGAAAAATGTGAATTGCTGTTGAGAAAGCAAGTAAAAAAGAGAAAGATGAAGCCATTGAGGAGCATTAAATGCGATCAGTAAACGAAGCGCCAAGAAGGCAACTGCCAGGGTGATGCTAATTGCCTTCATTAAAAAAATTCGATTAAATCGATCAATGAGTAGCGATTGTAGTCCGGTTGTGAAAATGAGTAGTATTCCGTCTGCGATCCAGACGATCAATATCTGGGAGATTCCAACCCCACTCAGGAAATTGCTAACTGAAGAAATCTCAGAGATTTTTTGGGCAATCGCATTAAACATTAGAATACTTCCAAGGATCAGGAGTACAGAGCCTTCCCCCTTTCTTAAACTGAAATACTGGCTAACCGGACCAGGTGTTTGTGAGCCGGACTTCAGGTTTGCGGGAAGGGGTTGACTCCCAGATTGAGAAGAGCTGGATTGATCTTTTGCAACTTCTGCTCCTTGAAGAGTAGCCCTCCCATCAGCCTCGATTTTCCTCCTGGCTAAGCCTTCTAGATTCACCAAGAGATCAGTTGTCTCAGAATTCGTGTCAGGAATAACTGATTTCAGTTCATTCAAGATATCTTCGAAATTATCCTCTTTTTTGCTTTTCTCCGCCTCTTCATTCGCAGCATTTTCCAGTTCTTGAAAAGCATCGGAGAGATCAAATGGATCTCGATGATAAACCTGGGTCTGGGGAGAAGGCTCAAAACGGACCTGCCAATCGGGTATTTTCTCGCCTGGATGAATCCCGATAATCTCTATCCACTCGATACCTTCTAGTGTGTAGAAGCGGATGCGACGACGAATCAGCGAAACCATCACACTTTGATCAATCTTGGTGGTGGAGGAATACTCCAGGGTAATGCGGATAGTTGAATCGCTTGCTGCGGTCACCTCAACCGTTAGGTTATGGCTCGAAAGCGCGTCTCTCAGATCAGCACTGATCTCGAACAGGTTGAATATAGAGGCCATTGGCTTCTTCTCCTGACGAGCTTCTAGGGCGTGATCCTACTCGGAAGTAGTTTAGAGATCTTTGAGAGCATCCCAAATCTGAGAGGAGTGACGTTTACGAGGTTGATGAGCGAGACGCGGGTAGAAGAAAATCTGACCCCTTCTGTCAAGTCGATTGAGAAAACCATCAGCCACCAGCCGCTCCAGGATCACCTCAACATGCGCAGCCTCTAAACCGAGTTTGCGGATCACTTCGTCTAATGATACCTCACCTCTACGTGTAATCCAATTTACTAACTTGCGCTCCTGATCTCCGAGAAGCAGAGTGTCTGTCGGCACAAATCCTGCGGGTTCAGTGGTGGAAGCAGGAGGAGATCCCAGAGGCTTTTGACTGTCAATGCCTTCTGCAGACCCGTTCTGAAAGGGATTCCGCCACTTCTGTAAACGCTTTAGATAGTCAAATAGATCATTCATAAACTGGGAGTGCCTGATCCCCATATCAATATATAAGGTAGTGCCCGATGTTGAAAGCCTAGATCGCTCAAATGGGCAACAGTCCAGGCATTGAATGTGCTTCCGATTACAATGGCCGGATTTTCAGGCACTACCAGTTCGCTGCGGTGGGGACAGGGAGGGCCTACCTTTGCTTAATCAGGAGATTGACAACAGCCCTCACCTCTTCTGACCAGGGATGTTGAGGGTGATGGAGAGAAAACACACCAGCCCCAGCCAGCAACAGCATCTCTTTGGCGAAGGGGAACAATCCTCCAACCGGAACTCCAAAGGCGGTTTCTGCTTTGAATTTAATATCTTTCAGGTCATAGTCCGACGGGATCTGATTGATCAGCAGATAAGTTTTGGGAACCCCGAGATTGCGAGCTAGATCCAGTACTACTGCTGTCCCCTGAAAAGATTGATGGTTAATATCCGTTAGCAGCAGCAATGTGTGGGCGAGACTTAACATTAATAAACTTTCTTCATTGATGCCTGGATGGGTATCGATCAAGAGATAGTCCAACCTCAACTTTAAAGCTAGCTCATGGATCCCTGCCCCCAGACGACCTAGATCAAACCCCGAACGCAGCATCCTGGCGATTTCTCCGACTCTAGGACCGGAAGGGATTAGATAGATTCGACCACTCAGCAACGTCACTTCCCCGGAACCCACTTTGATGGCACCACCAACATCATGGGCTATCTCTTCAATCGGGTGTTTGCCCCAGAGGTAGTGATTGAGCATTGGGTCCAACTGTTCAACATCACACCCAAAGAGACTGTGGACGCCAGGGGAATGGAGATCGGTGTCAATAATCCCGACCCGCCATCCCTTTTGGGCAATCTCCACCGCCAGACTTGCGGTAATATTCGACTTGCCCGTTCCGAAGCGGAAAGAATGGATCAGGATAATTTTTGTCATAGCCCGTTGACTGCAGTGAGCTCCCTACTCAGTGAGTCCACACCCGATACCTGCTACTGGCTTGCGGGAAGGGGTGGTTCGTCACCGTCCTCCGAGTCGGAATGATCCCAATCCGCTTTCTCCAAATCATGGTTGGTACTGGCTCGCTGGAAGTCAACTCCACCAATAACAACTGTATATTCTCCTCTTAACTTTTGGGTCTGGATCTGCTCACTCAACTCAGAAAGGGTGCCTTTGCAAACATGCTCGAATCGCTTGGTCAGGTCGTTGCTCAGGGCTGCCGGACGATCGCCAAAGATCTGGAGGGCATCCAGCAAAAAAGCAGGCAGACGGTAGGGACTCTCGTAATAGATCAGGGTATGGGGAGATTGCTGATCCACCAGGAAAAAACGCTGACGGGGACCTGGTTTGCGGGGTGGGAAACCGCGAAAGGTGAAACTATGGACGGGTAGACCCGAAAGCACAAGGGCCATCACAAAGGCAGTGGCACCGGGAATCATTGTGAAGGCCAGATCCTCTTCAATCAAGCGTCGTACCAGGCGAAAGCCTGGATCTGAGATCCCTGGTGTCCCGGCATCACTGACAACGGCGATGGATTTTCCCTGCTGGAGGTAGGTGATCAACTGGGATAGTCGTTGCTGTTCGTTGTGATCATGGAATGAAATCAGGGGTTTTTTAATGTCGAAATGCTTGAGCAACTGGCCGGTTTTGCGAGTATCTTCACTGGCAATCAGATCAACTGTCTTGAGGGTTTCCAGAGCCCGGAAGGTGATGTCTCCTAAATTCCCGATGGGAGTGGCAACAAGATAGAGCATGGTGGGGATCAGGTTAGGCAAAGGAGATAGGGGAGACCGCTTGACTTCCGATCATGCATTTGGGGTAAAGCTCAAAACACCCAGTCCACAATGCTGCAGGTCTCTATGTATGCCTCTGCCTACGTTAGCAAAAAGTAGCCTCCTCTCCTAGAGAAAGCTACTCAGGGATTATGGTTTAGTCATGTGCCGATTGAATCAAAAGCTGGTGCTATTCTGGACACAGCTCAAGGGTTGGGAGACTGAAGCAGAACAGGTGTAGTTCCCGTTTTGAAGGGTGTTGATTGTGGAGGTAAAGCCAGATCCACGCACCCCTTGGGTGACTACTGTTGCCCCCTGTCCGGTGCTGGGGTTAAGAAAACGTGTTGTGGCTCCAAAGTTGCCGGTGGAAGCATCGTACCCTCCCGCACGAAATAAACGGGCCCCAGTACTGGGATCATATCCTCCAGCAACTCGTCCAGCGTTACCAGTGTCTGGATTGTATCCCCCCAGGTTGAAGCGATAATAGGGTGCCGCCTCTGCAGCGGTGGGGGCTAGCAGTGCAAGGATGGCAATACCGGATAGCAATGCTCCTGAAATGGTTCGCATAAGCTCTTTCCTCAACCTCGACACCTTGATCCTGGCTTTTCTCTTCGGAGATGAGGAGTGTAAATGGTCCGGTTTCAGGCATGACCGGAGTCATGGGGGGGCGGTTATTTCAGACTGCAGTGAGCATGGAGAACTCAATCCTTCAGGGGTAGGAGTTGATCACCCGCTGATCAGTCCCTGGTCAAGCAGGTCTGGACCAGTTCAAGATTATCCCCAAGCCAAACCCAATCACCAGCCCAGAAAGATGCCCCATGACACTGATCTGGGGAACGCTCAAGTCAAAAAGGGTCTGGAGGAAAATGATCAGGAGGATCAATCTCAACCGCCTCAAGGCAAAGGGTGAATGGTGTTGCCGCCAGAGGGACAGGAGGATGGCCGCAGTTGCTCCCAGCAGTCCCATAATACAGGCGGAAGCCCCCACCACCAGGGCCAGTTCCGTTCGTTGCGTGGCTTGCAGTAAGGTGAGGATACCCATCGCTCCCACACCTGCGCCCCAGTAAATCAGCAGATATCGTCCCATCCCCAGAGACATCTCCACAAAAGGACCTAATATCAGGAGGGCCATGACATTGAGGAGCAGGTGAAGGGGGCCAGAGTGCAGAACATTGGCAGTGATCAGTCTCCACCATTCGCCAGCGAGAACATTAGGAACCGCAAGTGCCCCTAGACGAAGCAGGGCTTCGTT
The DNA here is from genome assembly GCA_964392245.1 of uncultured bacterium. Classification (GTDB taxonomy): domain Bacteria; phylum Cyanobacteriota; class Cyanobacteriia; order Thermostichales; family Thermostichaceae; genus JAAUUJ01. Next base: position 80,771 of record CAYMOX010000010.1, on the reverse strand, counting down.
CTGACTGCTACCTCCCCACAGCAGTTGGAAACCAAAAACAAGAACGTTCAGGCTCATCAGGGCCAATGTCGGTTTTGACTCTGTCCATTTCCGATCCAGATCTGGCACCAGCTTGGCGTAACCCACGGTTTGGGTGAGATGGAAAAGAATCTGACGAGAATTGGCATTTAACGTTGCTTCAGGCCTTGGGGGAGGCTGGGATAAACGGCGCTGGATCCCTTGGCGCAAGGAAGGACTGAGTGAGGGGTGAGTCTCGAAAAGGGACTGCAGTTGGGTCTGTGCAAGTTGAGGAGACTCTCCCGCCCAGAGAGCGGTGGCCCCCCAGAACTGCTTTACCGGAACCGGAAGATGCTTGAGATCCCCCTGCAAAAGCTGTTCAACGGCAACAGATTGTCCCGTAAAGGCCAGGACAAACAACTGAGCTAGGCGCAGAAAAGTAGAGGTATCCGCCTGTTCCAGTCCTTCGCGCCAGTTGTCATAGGCCTCAAGTAACCCGTTCAGATCCCCGGTTTCCCCCAGTGCCCGCAGGTAAGCCAGCACCAAACTGGGATCATGGCGCTGCTGGGGCTGCTGCATCAGGGGTCGAACCCACTCCAACAGAGGGTTCCAGGCTCCCAACACCCGATAAAGGGCAACGATGACGATTTGTTCCCAGGGGGGAGGAACAGTTGTTGCTTGCTGGTAGGCGCCCAAGATGTTTGCGGCTGCGGCAGTATCTTGAGAGGCTGCCAGAGAAAGGGCTTTGACCAGGCGAGGAAACCAGGGCAATTGATAAAGTCGGTAGACCCAGGGAAAGGAGTGCACGAGGGTATCAGCTTCCTGATAACGCTCTCTGGAAATCAGGTCTCCCACCTGTCGAAAGAGCAAACTGGGCAAAACCAGCAACAGCATCCAGAAGCAACCGCCCACCAGACCCGCGATGTCTGGAACCAGCCAGGTGCCTCCTAAAGTGATCCCTAGAACCCAAGCGGGAATCAGTAGAAGGGCATGCTGGAGTGGGTACCCCTGGGCCACGGCTCGGATCAGATTGATGCCGCAACTGAAGCTGATCATCCAGATCAAAAGCTGATTCAGATCCATGCAGCTGACCTGACGAAAGGGCTAGGCAAGAGGGGAACCGGGTTCAGCTCTGGGATTCTTCAGGTTCGCTGACATTTGCAGACCCAGATGATGAGCGACTGGCCTGGGCGGCCTCTTCACGGGTGACAGTGGCCTGGAGATCCTGAAATGAGGTCAACTCGGTCTCGGCTTCTGCCTCCGGCTCAGGGGTTGGGGTGGCAAAGGAATGCCGCAGCCAGAGCGGAGCAATGAAGGTGGTCACGATCACCATCACAATGATACTGACATCCAGGGAGTCTGATAACACGCCGGTGGCAGCCCCGACTCCTGCAAAGACCAACCCCACTTCCCCACGCGGGATCATTCCCACCCCAATGGCATAGCGATTAATCCCAGGCTTGCCAAAGGCCCCGATGCCCGCCGCCAGTTTGCCCACAATGGCCACCACAATCAGAAAAGCAGCGATGATCAGACCCTCGCGGTTACTGGGGATGGCTGGATTGAGGACCGCCAGATTGGTTTTGGCCCCTACACAGACAAAGAAGATGGGGGTGAGAAAATCGGAGATCGGTCGGTTTTGTTCCTCGATCTCACCCCGCAACTCCGTTTCCCCCAGGATCAACCCGGCTGCAAAGGCCCCCAGGATGGCCTCCAGCTGAATTACCTGCGCTACGTAGGCGAGAGTAAACGTTACGATCAGAGCCGGAATCAAGGGATTGCCACGGCTGCGCAAGCGTTCGATCAGGCCCACCAGATAGGGGCTCAGGAGTCGGCCCAGGACAATCGCCCCCACCAGAAATGCCACAGCGCTGACGATGATCAGGCTAATATCCGCAATGTGGACTTCGCCCGTCTTGGCCAGCCCGGCCACCACCGCCAGGATCACAATGCCGAGAATGTCGTCCAGAACCGCAGCGCCGATGATCACCTGGCCTTCAGCAGAAGAAAGTTTTTGCATCTCCGCCAGCACCCGTGCCGTGATTCCGATACTGGTGGCTGTCAAGGCAGCTCCGGCAAAGACGGCAGCGATCACAGGGATGGAGAAAAAATAGATCAACCCTAAAGTCCCCATGACAAAAGGGAGAATCACGCCGGTCAAGGCCACAGAAGCCGCCTGAGGCCCCACTCGCAACAGTTCCCCCAGATCCGACTCCAGGCCGATCTCAAACAGGAGGATGATCACCCCCAGCTCGGAGAGCAGATCAATAATCTCTCTCTGGTTGGCAAAAACCGTGGTCATGGTCTCGGGTCCCAATCCGGAGGTGGAAGCAATCCACTGCATCAGGCGGGAAGAAGTGGCAATCTCCACCAGATCGGCACCGCCAGCTCCCTCCTGAAACACCAGCAGACTCAGAAGGGAAGACCCCACCAGCACCCCCCCGATCAATTCTCCCAGGACCGAAGGGAAGCCAACGCGGATGGACACTTCCCCAGCAATGCGGCTGGCCAGATGAATGGTCACCAGTGCCAGCAGGACCGCAATCAGAATCAGAGGGCCCAGGGAACCCGACTCGGCCTCAGGGGGGAGAGAGGAAGTCGCCAGATGGATCGGCACAGAATGCAACACAAAGCACAGTTCTCAGGAAAAAACACCATCACATCACTGTATTACAGGCTAGATCTCAGTGCCGGTCAGAAGGGGGTAAAGCGTACTTTGTTGGCTGCTTGTGCAGGGGGATCTCGCCAGAACCCTAAGTGGGATCCTTGAGAGGGGCACCCTTAGACGGTGAACCCCAGATAGGATTTTCTAGTCTCTAATCAAGAACGAACGACACATTAGCCTGACTGTGTCAAGGAGACCGGAATGGATCCCATTCATCGAAAAGCCCATTTTTTTCGCCGTGCCAGCTATGGAGCCACCTGGGCCGAGCTCAACAGTTCCCAGAGCTCTGCTGACTACCTCCAGACCTGGCTGGAGCAACCGCAACTTCCCACCTCTCCCCCCCAATTCGAGCCTTTAGGATGGACCCCTCGACAACTTCGGCAAGCGGATCCCGCACAGCGACGGCAACTGATCCGCGAGGTGCAGGCCCGTGGGGTGGAACTGGGGAGCTGGATTGTGGCGCAAATGGTGTCATCCCCCAACCCCTTGCAAGAGCGAATCACCAGTTTCTGGCGGGATCATTTTGTGGTGTCAATCCAGAGTTTTAACCTTATTCCCTTCATCGCTGACTATGATCAGCGGCTGCGTAGCCATGCACTGGGGAATTTCCAGGAGCTGTTATGGAGCGTCACCACCAGTCCAGCCATGCTGCTTTATCTCAATAACCAGCAAAATCAGGCGGGCCAGATCAATGAAAATTACAGCCGCGAATTGATGGAGCTCTTCACGATTGGGCGCGGGGCGTACACGGAGTCCGATGTCCAGGAGGGAGCCCGGGCCCTGACCGGATGGACGATCCAGCCTGGAGAACTTTTTCTGCGCGGCCAAGCAGCCTCCCGTTTTGTCCCCAGACGCCATGACTCGGGTGCCAAAACCTTTTTGGGGTATGCAGGGACTCTCAAGGCGGAGGATGTGGTGGAGATCCTGGCCCAGCATCCCGATACTGCACGGCAGATCAGCTCCAAATTGTGGTCAGAGCTGGCGTATCCCGATCCAGAACCCGAGGTCATTCAGGATTTAGCTGCTGTGTTTACCCAATCCCAGCAGGATATTGCTGCGCTGGTGGCTGCTGTTTTTGAACATCCTCAGTTTTATAGCGATCGGGCCTACCGCAGCCGGATCAAAAGTCCTCAGTATTTTCTGGTGGGGGCCATCCGGCAGCTGCAGTTATCAGCAGATTATCCGCAGACCCTGCAGCACCTGCAAGCCATGGGACAGCCCCTCTACCGGGCCCCCTCCGTTAAGGGATGGCCGCAGCAGGAGGGCTGGCTGGACAGTGTGGCCCTCTTAACACGTCTGGATCTGGCAGAACAACTGACACGACGCTATAGCGATGCGGGTGGCTACAGGTTTAATCCAGATCCCTACAGCTCCAGCGATCTGGCCAAGTTGCTACTCGATGGGGATCTGCCTGCACCCCTCCAGGCCTCCTCCTCTTGGTCGTTGGAAGATATGGCTGCCCTGTTCCTGGCTTCACCGACCTATCAACTGGCCTAATCCCGTTTTCCCACCTTGCTGCTCTGTCATTGAGGACCTCACCGATGGATCGACGTCAATTTCTCATCTCGATGGCTGCCGCCTCAGCGGTTCTCGCCCTACCCGCAGGCCGTTCTCGGGCCGCATCCAGCAAAACTCTGCTGGTGATCGAACTGGCGGGAGGTAACGATGGTTTGAATACCTTCATTCCCTACCAGGATCCCAATTATCTGCGCTTACGTCCTACACTTGGCATTCAGGATGGGATCCCAGTCACTGAGACCGTGGCCTTGCATCCCGCCCTGGCGGACTGGCAACCTTTGCTGGAGCAGGGCAAGCTGGCGGTGATTCAAAATGTGGGCTATCCCGATCCGGATCTGTCCCATTTCCGATCCAAAGCCATCTGGCAATCAGGATTGCTCTCGTCTGCGACAACGGGATGGCTGGCTCGCTACCTGGATAGCATCCAGGCCCAGGCTCAGGACGCCGTGTTTTTAGGGGGAGAATACCCTCTGGCACTGATGGGGGATCAAACCCGCTACCTGCATCTGGCTCCGCAATTATTTGTTAATAGCGACGGACCTTTGGGCCAGGCCATGGCAGAGCTGTACAACTCCCCGACGGCTCACCCGCTGGCGGAGCGGATCCGGCAAACGGTACTCCAAAGTCAAGCGGCAGTTCAGGATTTACTCTCGGATGGGGGACAGCGCGGGGCTCGCCAGGGCTATGCCCAGGATCCGGCAGGGCGACTTCTTGCCCTCGGCAGCCGACTGGTGGACACCGGAGCTGAGGTGATCTATCTCACCCTGTCGGGATGGGATACCCATACCAATCAACTGGCCCGCCATGGGCGACTGCTCCAGACCTTAGGTCAGGGACTGACTGCTCTCCACCAAGATTTAGCAGAGAAGGGACTGGAGGATCAGGTGCTGGTGATGATTCAAAGCGAATTTGGACGTCGGCCTGCGGAGAATGGCTCTGGGGGAACCGATCACGGCACCGCGGGTCCTGTGATCCTCATGGGCCCGGTGCGCGGGGGCTTTTATGGAGGGAATCCGGCCCTGGATAGTCTGGAGCAGGGGAATCTCCCTGATCAGATTGACTTCCGCAGTGTCTATGCCGAGATCCTGCAGCGGTGGTGGCAGACGGATCCGGCTCCTGTACTCGAGGTGTCACCTCAGCTGATTGGCGTACTGGCCTAAGCCAATTGGCGTATGTGCCGGACGCGAGGGAGCGCGTATCCTTAACATGCGGTTCCCTGTCAAATGTCGGTTCATGACCTCCAGGTCCCAAACGGTGATCACTTACCTGCGTACCCCTCACGCAGTCAGAGAACGGTGTTACCAGCTTTTTAATCTTGCCTGCGAAAACCGCCTTCAACATTTTCGTTGCGATCTCAGTCGTCTGGGGATGGTAACCGATTATGTGATCGGGGTAACTCGGCACCAGTATCCTTCCCTCCAGATCCCCTGGCACAGTCGCTGGCGCCACTTTGAGGCCGGAGGTATTCCCAGGCTGAAACAGCTGGATCAGCGTTTGGAGGGATACCCCTTGTTAGAACAGACACGCGCCAGGCTTGATCTGGTGGTGGTGAGTGTGCTTCTGGACGCTGGGGCTGGAGGGGACTGGAGCTATCGAGAAGCGTCCACGGACCAGCTGTACCGCCGTTCAGAAGGGCTAGCAGTCGCCAGTCTGGAGATGTTTCAGCGAGGAATGTTTTCCAGTGATCCGGACCAGCCCTTGCGAGTGGATGCTCCTGCCCTGCTGGCGTTAACGTTGGGGGATCTGATCCAGGGATTTCAGGTGAGCCTTAGCAACCCCCTGGTGGGTCTGGAAGGACGGCTGCAGTTATTACAGCGGCTGGGAGAAGCCCTGAGCCCGGCTCCCCAAATTTTTGGTGCAGAGCTACCCCGGCCTGGTTACCTCGCGGATTATTTTTTGGAATTTACGCCTTCGCTCTCTGCCAGCACGATCCTAAGGGTGATCCTGGAGAGGATGGGATCGATCTGGCCTGGGCGCATCGCCATTGAAAACGTCAATCTTGGGGATGTCTGGCCCCACTCGGCTCTGTTTAAAGAAAACCTGTTTGACCAGGTGGGAATCGAACTGGTGCCCTTTCACAAGCTGTCTCAGTGGCTGGTGTATTCGATGCTGGAACCCCTGGAAGCTCTACCGTTAGAGATTACCGAGCTGGACGCCCTCACCGGACTGGCGGAATACCGCAATGGGGGCCTGTGTCTGGATCTGGGTCTATTGCAGGTGAAAGAGATTGCCATCCTGACCCAGTCTTTTCCAGCAGGGCATGAAGTGGTGGTGGAATGGCGAGCCTTAACCCTCTGTCTTCTGGATCTGATTGCAGAAGAGATGCGACGGAAACTGCGCCTCTCGGCTAGTGAACTGCCTTTAGGAAAGGTGCTGCAGGGAGGAACCTGGACCGCAGGTCGCCAGATTGCCGCAGAACTGCGTCCCGATGCCGCTCCCCCGATCCGCGTAGAGAGTGATGGCACCGTCTTTTAGATCTTTGGACCTGGAATCGATCAGGGTGGGGGCTAACTCTGATAGACTATTGACCAAAAGTTAAGAAATGCAAATTTTATGAACATCTTGGTGGTTGGGGCAACAGGAACCTTGGGGCGTCAGGTGGTCCGTCGCGCTCTGGAGAGTGGGCATCAGGTGATCTCCTTAGTCCGAAATCCCGCCAAGACAGCGTTTTTAAGCGAATGGGGTTCTCAAGTGCGGGTGGGGGATCTGCTGCAGCCGCGTAGCCTGGATCGGGCCCTGGAGGGGGTGGAGGTGGTCATTGACTCTGCCACTGTGCGACTTACGGATTCCCTTAGCGCCAAACAGGTGGATTGGGATGGCAAGGTCAATCTGATCAATGCCTGTCGAGCTGCCCAAATTCAGCAGTACATTTTCTTTTCAATCATGGGGGCTCAACACGAGTACAGTCACGTTCCCCTGATGCACTTTAAGCACCATGCTGAGCTTTATCTGCAGCGTTCCCAGATGCCGTATACCATCTTCCGGCTTCCCGGCTTCATGCAGGGTTTGATCGGGCAGTATGCCTTGCCGATCCTGGAGGAGCATGGGGTATGGATCACCAGTCGTTCCGTACCTACCGCCTACATTGACACGCAGGATGTGGCCCGGTTTGTGGTGAAAGCGATTGGCTGTGAAGCGGCGATTGGCAAGACTCTACCTCTTGTGGGCCCCCGTGCCTGGCAGCCTCGTGAGATCATCGAGCTCTGTGAAAAGTTATCCAACCGAGAAGCCAAGGTGCTGACCACTTCGGTTGAATTTCTGCGAGTGGTGCGCCGCATTGCCCAGTTTTTTCAATGGTCCTGGAATATTGCCGATCGGCTGGCCTTTGTGGAAGTTCTGGCGGCGGATGAGCCCATGGATGCGGATATGACGGAAACCTACGAGATTCTGGGGATTGATCCCGATTCCCTGACACGCTTGGAAGATTATCTGGGGGAATATTTCCAGAAAATGCTCAAGCGCATTCAAGAGCAAAATATCAAGCGCCCCAAGGTGCGGACCCCCTTCTAGGGCTGTTTATGATCGGAAGAAGGCGTGGGAATGCGCTCCACTGCTGCTATGCGCAGCCTGCCACAATGAGAGCAGCGGACCAGGGTTCGTTTGCCGACTGAACGAGCTTTCCAACGGATCCCCCCTGCTTCCCAGACAGAACGAGAATGATGACAGTGGAGACAACGAATCCGCCAGGATTCTGATTCCCGCTGAATCTCTGCAGTCCAGGCAGCAGGAAGATAGTGGAAGAGGAGGCGCTGAGCCCAACTCATGGGAATGTTTCCGAGCGATCTGGGGATATTTCACTACCTTAACCTGCCTCGATCAAGGGCAAGAGTCGAGGAATACTAGCGGCGGGCGCGGGGTGTAGTAGGGATGGCCCCTGGTTCCAAAACCCAGATGGCAAAGCCTTTAGCGTTGGGAGTTACCCAGTAATCACTGGATTGCGCGGTGAGGCGATCACAAATCTTAGCGAGGGATTCCTGATCTTTAACCACACGGAGCAGCATGTAGTAGCGACCTTCCACCAGAATGGCTGCCCAGCGTCCTTCTTCATCCGGCAAATGGATGTGACAGGTGCGATACTGATTGCGATTGGCCAGAATTTTTGTCATTGCCAAGCCTGCGTTTGGTTCTAACACCCAGATCACGAAACCCTTTGGGATGGGAGTGACCCAATAATCACGGGATTGAGTATCTAAACGGGAACAAATCTTGGTGAGAGACGCCTCGTCTTTGACCACTCTTAGTATGCTGTAGTATTGACCATCAACGACAATCGCCGCCCAGCGCCTTTCTTCCCCAGGGATGCGAATGTGACAGGTGCGGTACTGATCCCGCCGATTCAAAACTTTGATCTGAGAACGCATAACGTCCGCCTAACTGTGATCAGTCTGTGAAGGTTCTGGGAGACTGCAAACTAACTCGTTGGAAAACTAACTCCCTGTTTAGAGTCAAAGCTTTTCCACAGGAATCGACCAACCGTCGCTCCGAAGTCAACTCTCAAGAGGTGATCCCCAGTACCTGACAGAGAAATGCCCAGCGATCAGCCTGTTCTTCAATGATCTTTTGGGTGGGTTTGCCAGCCCCATGACCGGCTTTGGTTTCAATCCGGATCAGGACCGGGGCCTCTCCCGCATGAGCACCCTGCAGGGCTGCCGCAAATTTAAAACTGTGGGCGGGAACCACACGGTCATCATGATCGGCGGTGGTGATCAGGGTAGCTGGATAGGCAGTACCCGCGTTGAGATTGTGGAGAGGGGAATAGGCGTAGAGGGCCTGAAATTCTTCTGGATCCTCCACGGAGCCATATTCCGGCACCCAGGCCCAGCCAATGGTGAAAAGATGAAAACGCAGCATATCCATCACTCCGACCGCTGGAAGTGCTGCTGCAAAGAGATCGGGTCGCTGAGTCATGCAGGCTCCCACCAACAGGCCCCCATTGCTGCCCCCTGCGATCGCTAGCTTTTGGGGAGAGGTGTAGTTTTGGGCGATCAGCCATTCTGCCGCAGCGATAAAATCATCAAACACTATCTGTTTGCGTGTCTTTGTTCCGGCCTGATGCCAGTCTTCCCCGTACTCTCCACCCCCCCGCAGATTGGGGATCGCCAGAATCCCACCCAACTCCATCCAGATCAGATTGCTTACGGAGAAGGAGGGTGTCAGGGAAATGCCAAATCCCCCATACCCATATAAATAGGTGGGATGGCTGCCATCCAATTCCAGGCCCTTGCGATGGGTGAGAAACATGGGGATCTGGGTGCCATCTTTGCTGGGATAGAACACCTGTTGCACTTCATAGCCCGTCGGATCAAAATCAATTTCAGGTTCCCGAAACACCGTGCTGCGGTCAGTCAGGAAGTTGTAGCGGTAAATGGTGGGGGGAGTAATGAAATTGCTGAAAACATAGAAGGTTTCAGTGTCCTCTCGCTTACCGTCAAAGCCCCCCGCACTGCCGACCCCAGGCAAAACAATATCGCGGACAAAAGTGCCATCCAGCTGAAAGATCTTGATCTGGGACTGGGCGTTCCTGAGGTAAAAAGCCACAAACTGCTGATTAATCAGAGAGACACCTTCCAGGGTTTCGGGAGCTTCAGGGATCAGCTCCTGCCAGTGATCTCGATCCGGTTGACGGGTATCGATGGCGATCACACGGCTGCGAGGTGCCTCCAGATCGGTAGTGAACCAGAATATCGGTCCCTCGTTGCCAATCAAGCGATACTCTGCCTCAAAAGTGCTGATCAACTCCACCACAGGGGTATCGGGAGCGGAGAGATCTTTCCAGAAAATCAAGTTCTGGGGGGCCGTTCCTTTCCAGACGGTTATGATCAGATAGGCTCCATCCTCCGTGACTGTGCCACTGAATCCCCATTCTTTTTCATCCGGTCGATGGTAGATGAGCAGGTCGTCGGTCTGGGGGGTGCCTAAACGGTGGTAGTAGAGTTTCTGAAAATAGTTGGTCTCTTCAAATTGGCTCTCCGCAGAAGGTTGATCAAAGCGACTGTAAAAGAAGCCCTGCTGATCATGAGTCCAGCTGGCGCCAGAGAATTTGATCCATTGCAGATGGTCCTCAAGATCCTGCCCCGTCTCCACCTGACGCACCCGCCATTCCTGCCAGTCCGATCCTGACTGAGAAAGTCCATAGGCCATGAGGGTGCCATCCTCACTCACCGCTAGCCCAGAGAGGGCCACGGTGCCATCCTCCGACAGCTGATTCGGATCCAGGAGCACCCTCGGTTCTGCCTCCAGGGATTCCAAAGTGTAGAACACACTTTGATTTTGCAACCCGTCATTCTTAAAGTAGAAGTAGCGATCCCCCTGGCGAAAGGGGGCACTGTACTTGGCAAAGTTCCACAGATGCATCAGCCTTTGCTGCAACTGCGAGCGCACAGGAATTGCCTCCAAAAAGGCAAAAGTAACCTGATTTTGAGCTTTGACCCAGGCCGCAGTCTCCTCGGCGTCCAGATCCTCTAACCAACGGTAGGGATCCGCAACCTTGACCCCGTGATAGTTATCCATTTGCTCTACAGTGGTGGAGTGGGGGTACTGCAGGGAAAGAGAGGCCATTGCTACAGATCCTTTCGAGAGACTTGACAAGTGATCAACGACTGAAGAGCAGGAGAGGGCCCGAGACAATCAGGCGGCGGACTTCCTAAGATAGAGTCACATCAAGATAGATGAGGGACTCATGGGCTCTACCACGGTTAAGCTGTACCGTTCGCTAGGATTGGTTTCCTGTCTACTGCTACTGGGAGGCTGTATCCCCGATGGGTTTCGCACCCCCAAGCCCAGTCTTTCCAACAATAGCCTGAACAGTGTTTTTCCCGATCAGGAGCCTGCCTTTACCGAAGATGGTCGCTTGATAGTGTTTTCTTCAGCCCGGAACGGCAATCAGGCTATTTTTCTGTTTGACACATCTCAAGGGCGCCTGCTTGATCTGCCTAACCTCAACTCCAATCGGATTGCCAATAGCTCTCCCGATATCAGTGGCGATGGTCGTTGGATCGTCTACATTTCCAACCAGTTGGGCAAATCCGAGGTCTTTCTCTACGATCGGCAGACCAGTCGCATCGAAAACATCAGCGCTCGCATCCCTGGAGATGTCCGCAATCCCACGATCAGCGGGGATGGTCGATTCATTGCCTTTGAAAGCAACGGCTCCGGCCAGTGGCATATCGAGATTTTTGATCGCGGCAACACTAATCAACCTCCGTCCTCGCAACGAACATCCCCTGAAGAGAACTCGACCCCCGGTTCATCCCGGTAGAGCTGCCTACTTCTGCAGGTGGGCTCGGGCTGCACCCACCGCAAACACAAAGCAGGCAATCGTCAGGGGCACACTGAGGACCAGGATTGCGGTTGTCACTTCCGGCCCATAGTCAGGCGTTCCAGAGGCAAGCTCGAACACCGATCCCACGGCAGCAATGGCCGAGATCGAGGCACCTGTTAATAAAAGATAACTTTTCAGTCCGGTATACATGAGAGTTTTGTCTTGAGGAACATGACAGTACCAGAGGTACCCGCCTTATTCTGACATTATTGCAGCATCGAGGCGGCTGCTTTCCCCTCGTTATCACCACTGCAGGCCAAAATCCTGGCAGTTCGTGGCATTCCTGGCGTCATCCTCCCCTTCTGTCCTGTAATCCTCTGAACAGTTTTCCAGCGATTTAACAAGCCATAGGATCAGTAGAATTCAAATAGTTTATATCCTATCTGCATTGATTGAATGACAGTCTATAAACTAGATACTCAGGTTTTGCCCGCATTGTTTATGATAAATTATTACACCTTGTTGTGTTCCCCTTCCGTGAGTGTCCTGAATCATGCGTCAATTGCCGTTTCTTGAGTTAACTGAGATGCCGTGATCAACCCATTCGATCTGATCACCTGGAAGCCTTACCCCTCTCAATGAAGACACTAAGCTCACTTCTGGCCATGACTCTCTCCCTCGCTAGCTGTACTGGGCTTGCGCAGGTTCAGGCTTCACCGTTGACATCTTCCCCACAAGCCCAAACCCAGGTAACACCTGAAGTTGACGATCGGGGTGGACAGGTTGCTCCCCTGATTCAGGAGGCCCCCAGCGCTGGGCCAGATCCGACGCTATCCCCCATGCAGATTGGGCTGTACACAGGTTTCGGGGTGATGACGATCCTTTTGGGTACGGGAATGTGGTTGCTGTGGAACCTGCGACGAAAAGAAAGATTTTTCAAGGCGATTTTTGAGAATGCAGATTTTGCGATTTGCCTGGTGGATCCTGATACCCAACGATTATTGCAATCCAACGCTGCCTTTGAAAAGCTATTGGGGTACAGCAGTGCCGAAATCCACCATTTAACTCTGGAAAATATTTGGATTCACGGCGAAGACAACACGGAAGATACTGCCCTGACCTTGCTGCAGACCCCGCAAATGATGTTAGGGGATTACCTGGGGGATCAGTGTCTGCGCCGCAAAGATGACTCATTTCTGTATGCGGAAGTGAAGTCTATTGATCTGCTTCAGAGTCATCAACCCCTGGTTTGTCTGACCCTGCATGACATCACGGATCGCAAGCAAACAGAAATGACACTGCATCACAATGCGACCCATGACTGGTTAACCGGGCTACCCAATCGCACCTCCTTTATGTTGCAACTGCAACAGGCTTTTCATCACATGCTGGAGCAACGTACCGTGATTGCGGTGCTGTTTATCGATCTGGATGGCTTTAAGGTGATCAATGACAGCCTGGGACACTCGGCTGGAGATGAACTTCTGGTCAAGATCACGGACAAGCTGAAGAAAAGTCTTCACCCCGGAGAACGCATGGCCCGCTTTGGGGGAGATGAGTTTGTGGTCCTGTTGGAGTACATCTATGATGTGCGCGATGCGGTGCGGGTTGCAGAACGGATTATGCACTCCCTGAAAGAGCCACAGGAACTGCGGGGGCAACAGATTCATATCAGTGCCAGCATTGGGATCGCCTGCCGCCAGGGTTTTCTGGAGGAAACGCAGCAGGAACAACAACGACCGGAGCAGATCATTCGAGATGCTGATATTGCCATGTATCGGGCAAAGAGTCAGGGGCGGGCCCGCTACGCAGTCTTTGACGAAACTATGCACCAGCAGGTGGTTCGTCGCTTGCAGATGGAAACAGAACTCCGGCAAGCGGTCGATCGGGGAGAACTATATGTGCTTTACCAGCCAATTGTGCTGCTGTCTTCTGGTCGGATTGTGGGGTTTGAAGCCCTGATTCGCTGGAATCATCCTCAGTGGGGACCGATCTCTCCTGGCGAATTTATTCCCCTGGCGGAAGAGACAGGGTTTGTGGTGGTGATTGATCAATGGATGTTACATCAGGTGTGCTGGCAGCTGATGCAATGGCAGTCCCATCTCCTGCTGGACACTCCGCTTTGGGCCAGTGTCAATCTCTCTGGACAGCATCTTTCGCAGCCCCTTCTCGTGGAACAGTTGCAGATGCTGCTCTCCATGTCGGGATTATCCCCCAATAGCTTGCATCTGGAGATCACGGAGAGTTTGATTACCGGAGATCATCTGGGGGTCAGTACCACCCTGCAGCAGATTCGGCAGTTGGGGGTAGAACTGAGCATTGATGATTTTGGCACGGGGTACTCCTCCCTGAGCCGCCTCCACAATTTTCCTATTAATACTCTGAAAATTGACCGTTCCTTTATTGGTCGCCTGGGCCCGAACGGTGAAAACGATGAGATGATTCGCATGATTGTAACCCTGGCCCATAGCCTGGGAATGGATGTGGTGGCCGAGGGGATCGAGACCAGGGATCAGTTAGACATCCTCATGGACCTGCAGTGTGAGTATGGTCAGGGATATCTGTTCTCCCACCCCCTGGAAGCAAAGGTGGTTGAACGACTGTTACATGTCAATTTCATGTTGAAGACGGGATGACCCCGGTTTATGGAGAGGCCCGCAATGATTTCTGCAGCCAAGACGTTATCCTGGACAGAGGCATTTCGCGAGACATGACTGTCCATGCTGGCTTCTCTTCTTGATCATCTCTATGGGGTCTGGTTCTTGCCCCAGCAAACGTTGCGGACCTTGCGATCTCAGCCTCAATTGGGGCAAGCCGTCCTGGTGGTGGCTGTTGTAAATTTGATCGACGCTGGACGCCGTCAGGGCTTTGTCCCGGCTACCCTGGCCAGTAGCATTTTCTGGGGGTTAGGGGGCTGGCTCTGTCTGTGTGCGCTTCTCAGTCTTCTATCCTACAGTTGGGGAAGATCAAACTCGTTTCGGGAGATCCTGGTCCTCTCAGGCTTTGCAGGCATTCCCTGGGTGTTCCTGGCTCCAGCTCAGGCGATCGGCGGAGTGGCTGGGGTTCTGCTAGGACTGGCAGCCCTGGGATGGTTTCTCTATTTGCAGGTGCAGGCAGTGGCCGTTGCTCTGGATCTTAGCTGGCAACGGCTGATACTGCTTATCCCTCTGGCTTTTGCTGCCATCTTTGTGGCGTTTGGATGGATCGGCAGTGGCTTGAGTGTCTTGTCTTCACTAGGCTAGTTGCCGAGCTCTAATCATGCAGGCGTTCGCTGCAGTTCTGGTTTCTCTTCTGCCACGATCGCTCCCTCGACCGGACAGACCTGGAGACAAATCCCACAGTCGATACAGGTGGCGAAGTCGATCCAGAAATAGTCGGTGCCCTTGGCATTCTTGGTCTCACCTGGATGAATGCAGGCTACAGGACAGGCCGCCTCACAATCCGCAATCCCTTCACAGACATCCGTGATAATGGTGTGTGGCATGGCCTTCCCCTCCTGATTTAACCTTTGTCATTTTAGTCGAAGCCCGTGGGGTTCTGAATCCTGATTCGCTGTCAGACCTATCACGCATCTCCAGGCATATCCTGCTGCCACCACTGGCGTAGAGGTAAGTAAAGAATCGGGGCCCAGAGACTGCTGAGAATAGCCGATGTAAGTGCGGTGCGTTGATGGTTGGCCCAGATTACCGCAAGTGAGGGGGGGCCCACACTGCTGGCCAGGTGAGGCTGCCACTGGATCAGGGTTAACAATGTCCACTGCAGGGCCAGGATGGTCTGAGCAATCACCACCATGCCAAACACAATCAGGGCAATGGAAATGAAATCCTCCTGAATGTAACGCTGCTTCTGCAGACGGGCGGTCAAAATGCCCACTAATGCCAAACTCAGGGAATGGGTCGGTTGGGGATAGGAGAGTCCATCCTGGATCCAGCCCAGAACAATCCCCGCCACAGCCCCCTGCCACATCGTCCGACGGACACTCCAGCACACCACCCAGATCAGCGGCCAGTCGGGAGTCAATCCCATGAGTTCCAGACTCGGACCCCGCACCCAGGGGGCTAACGAACAGGCCAGACCTGAGCATGCTGTGCCTACCCAGATCAGAGAGCGTTTAATTGGCTGTGGCAGTCGATCCATAGGTATAAATTACGCCCCATTCCAGCAGACCCAGGGGGGCCGTCAACTCCACTTCAGCCTGAGGGGCAGGACTG
Organism: uncultured bacterium; assembly: GCA_964392245.1. Lineage (GTDB taxonomy): Bacteria > Cyanobacteriota > Cyanobacteriia > Thermostichales > Thermostichaceae > JAAUUJ01. Next base: position 65,119 of record CAYMOX010000010.1, on the reverse strand, counting down.
GCGTCAAGATTAATAGACCGCACATAGCCTACCATTAATCCAGGTGGGTATAACTGGCTGAGTCCTGAGGTGACCACGGTATCTTTGACTTCCACCTGGGGGGCTTTGTCAAAAAATTCCAGGAGGGCAGTTTGGGAACTGGTGCCCCGTAAAACCCCCATCTGGCGGGTCCGACTGAGCATGACCCCCACTCGACTGGTGGGATCACTGATGAGCAAGACACGACTGGTGCGATCGCTGATCTCCTCCACACGTCCGACCAACCCTCCTGGGGCCATGACGATGTCACCCACCTTGACTCCGTCGCTCTGCCCGCGAGCCAGCGTCAGTTGCTGCCACCAGTTGTCCAGATTCCGACCCATTACAGGGGCAGGTAAACTTCTGCCAGGCAGTTGATTCACGAAGCCCAGCAGCTGCTTCAGCTCCCGATTTTGATAGCGGAGTTCTTCCACCTGGGCCTGCAGTTCCAGATTACTAGCCTGCTTTAGGATCAGATCGGCAGTGACCTGAGGATGCCAAAGTTGGGTTACCCAATGATAAAAATCCACGAGCATGGCTGCTTGGGTCTGCCGCAATCCCCAGGCCAGGGACAGCACCAACACAGTCATGACAATGCCCAGGCCATACTGCATCCACAACAGCCGAATACCATTCACTCAGACTACTCTCTCCTAACCCTTGAAGCTGTTACTTAGAACACGTCCCAGAGATTTGAAATCCTCCAGAACCCGGCCTGTGCCTAACACAACACAGCTGAGGGGATCGGGTGCGATGTGAACCAGAATGCCAGTCTCATGGCTGATCAGAGCGTCCAGTCCCTTGAGCAGCGCCCCTCCTCCTGCCAGCATGATACCGCGATCAATAATATCTGCGGCAAGCTCGGGAGGGGTCCGTTCCAGGGTGCGTTTGATGGCCTCAACGATCACGGATAGGGGTTCCGCCATGCTCTCACGGATCTCAGGACTTTTGACAGTCACAGTGCGGGGGAGGCCGGATAAGAGATGCAGACCTCGCACCTCCATGATCAGCTCTTCCTGAATCGGGTAGGCGGAGCCGATCTGGATTTTAATTTCCTCCGCCGTGCGTTCCCCGATCACCAAGTTATGCACTTTTTTCATGTACTGGGCAATGGCTTCGCTGAGCTCATCCCCCGCAACCCGCACAGACTCACTCAAGACGATCCCCTGCAAGCTGAGGACTGCCACTTCTGTGGTGCCCCCCCCAATATCAATGATCATATTGCCGGTGGCCTCTTGAACGGGTAGACCCGCGCCAATCGCTGCCGCCACGGGTTCATCCACCAGATAGACCTCCCTTGACCCTGCCTGCAGGGCCGCTTCCATCACAGCCCGTCGCTCCACCCCGGTAACGCCACTGGGAATGCCGATCACAATCCGAGGGGCAATCAGATACCGACCCTCATGCACGCGGTGAATGAAGTGCTTCAGCATCATCTCTGCAGTATCAAAGTCAGCAATGACCCCATCGCGGAGAGGACGCACCGCAATAATATTGCCAGGGGTCCGGCCCAGCATCTTTTTGGCATCTTCCCCTACTGTCAGGGGCATCTTAGTGTTTTGATCAATGGCGACAACTGAGGGTTCCTGTAACACGATTCCCCGTCCAGCTACATAGACCAGGGTGTTAGCTGTTCCCAGATCAATTCCCATGTCGCGCGAGAAACGACTAAACAATCCCACAGTGATTTGACTCCATGAACGAGACTCGATAGCTGCCTGCAACTGCAACCAGGGGGGTTCACCTCCAAGCAAGGGTCTGGGGATCAACGGGGTGCTGCTTGTGGCTGGGGGCAACGGGTTGAAGATGCCAGGAGTAAACCTCTGCCCGACTAGGATAGCCGATTTATCCGGGTTGTGCAGGGAATGGATTCAAGAGGCTGCCGGTGGGAAATGGAAACATCCTCGGCTCTTACTTCGCCAGTTCAGGCAGAACCTGAGACTGCACAAAAAGAAACTCAGCAATCTGAACTGCATTCAGGGCGGCCCCTTTGCGCAACTGATCCCCACATAACCACAATTCCAATGCCTGATCATGGGAAATATCCTGGCGAATTCGTCCTACCGCGACGGCATCCTGTCCTTGCGCATCCATGGGCATGGGAAAACGGTTTGCCTGCCAGTCTTCGATCAGCCGCACCCCCGGAGCGGAGGCCAGGATCTGACGAGCTTCCTGCACCGGAAAAGGTTGAGAAAACTCTAGATTCAGCGCCTCGGCATGGGTGCGCAAAATGGGGACACGCACACAGGTGGCAGTCAGACGCAGATGGGGAGCCTGCATGATCTTGCGCGACTCCAGCAGCATTTTCATTTCCTCCTGACAATAGCCATTCTCCTGCATGGGGCTGTTGTGGGGGAAAAGATTAAAAGCGATCGGATAGGGAAAGACCTGGGGTTGAGCTGGAAGGCCTGCCAGGACATCCCGACTTTGCTGCTCCAGCTCCTGCATGGCCCGTGCTCCCGCGCCGCTGGCAGACTGATAGGTGGCAGCCACAACCCTCTGAATGGGATGGATCCGATGCAGGGGATAGATCGCCACGCACATGAGGATGGTGGTGCAGTTAGGATTGGCGATAATGCCCTGATGTTGGAGCGCAGCGTGAGGATTCACCTCCGGCACCACTAAGGGAACGGTGGGATCGAGGCGAAAAGCACTGGAATTATCGATGACGACGGCTCCGGCCTCTACAGCTACAGGGGCCCATTCCCGAGAGACTGAAGCCCCCGCTGAAGCCAGGACCAGATCAACCCCCTGAAAAGCCGCGGGAGAGACAGGCTCAACGGGAATATTTTCCCCCTGAAATTCCAGGGTGATCCCAGCGGAGCGGGGGGAGGCTAACAGTTTTAGATCAGCCAGGGGAAAGGCTCGTTCCGCCAATAACTCTAACAATTCTGCTCCCACCGCTCCTGTAGCCCCGAGGATGGCAACATTCAGAGGTTGAGTCATCACAACCATTCAGAATTCTGTAGAGCTAACGCTATCACATCTCCGTCTCGTCCGTGATCTCACTGGAGGTTTCATCGCCGCTGGTGTTAGGTTTCCAGGCGACATCGACCACCTGATACTTTTTGCCACGCTTGCCCACCGAACGGTAGTAATCAGTGCAGACATTGTGGGTCAGGCGATCACTCATGCGCCGAGTCACTTGCCGTACCACCTGGGCCCCCACGTTGTACACCAGGTTGTAGGGAAAAGCGGCAAGAAAGCGGGGTAACTCCATCCAGATATCCAGCTCCAGATCCCAGTTCACCCGTGTCATCCCAGCGGTGGGCAAATCCTGCAGCTGAAAAAAAGACTGGCAGTCTACGGTATAGGGCAGATCCGCATCACTGGGCAGCTCGATTGAGCTGAGGCGAAACATGTAATTCTCCTCTGACCAGATTTTGACGCCAAAGCAGGGTTCAAGCTCAAACCCCAGACCACCAATGCGGAAAAACTGCAGTTTATAAGTAGATTCGGAGAGAGGAAACACTTTTAAGGGCTTAAAGCAGCGATCAATCCACTCCTGGTGCTCCTGCAGATACGCAGCCAATGGCTCCCGCTCGGTTTCCATATCCACCTGACCCCATCGACCAGCCTGGATCCGAACGGAATGAGGAGATGCAGCACTCTCATCTTCAGGGGAATGCACCGGTTTATTGAGGGGATCGACGGGCTTGGAGCTGGCGATAGACATCTCGAATATCCACGTGATGATGGGCTAGAGCAACTAGACAGTGGTACCAAAGATCGGCGACTTCGCTGGCCAGGGACTGGGGATCATTGTCCTTTGCCGCCATGACCACTTCCGCCGTTTCTTCCCCCAGCTTCTTGAGAATCGCGTTATCCCCTTTAGCCAACAGCTTGCTGGTGTAGGAATCGGGTTGAGGGAAGGCTTGCCGTTGCTGAACCACAGCAAAGACTTGGGACAGCGTATCAGCCCCATATCCAGCGGTGAGGTGATTTAGATCACTTTTAGCTGCAGTCGCCTCCGTCGGGGTAACGGGTGTGAAGAAACAGCTGCGAGCCCCAGTGTGACAGGCGATTTCCCCCACCTGCTCCACCAGGATCAAGAGCGTATCCCGATCGCAATCCACCTGTACCTGCTTTACCCGCTGGATGTGACCCGAGGTTTCACCCTTCAGCCAGAGACGCTGACGTGATCGACTCCAGAAGCAGGTTTGCCCTGTCTGCAAGGTTTTTTCTAAAGACTCACGGCTCATCCAGGCCATCATCAGCACCGTGCCATCCAGATGATCCTGGACAATCGCGGGAATCAGACCCTGCTCATTGTAAACCAGGGAATCCAGCAGAGAGGCCAGTGCGGACGACGGCTCGGAAGGAGGGGCTGTACTCACTGGTGTTGGAAGATCAGATGCCACCGAAACCTCTTCTCAGTTACTGATTGCTGCGGTTAAGTCTGCTCTGAAGCAATCTTCTTGCCCACCGGCTTGGCAGCAAGAATAGCCAATCTAACGTATCTGATTCGGCGGGGGAAACCACCCTATGGATGAGTATGCCCCGACAAGGGAGGGCTGCCTGCAATCAGCTGGGATGATCACCAGCAGGGTTGCCATGGTTTAACTGAGGCTTTTGTTGTGGGGTTTGCGGCTAACATCCTGAACCCGCTTGGGGACGGTCCTGCTCACCAGCACAGCCGGAGGGGCGGCCTGAAACTGATCCAATAAGGCTTGCAGAGTACGGCTATCCACCTGCTCCGCTCCCGCGTTTGCAACGGAAGGGAGACTTCCCTGTTCACGGCTGTAGGTTGCCACGGTTGTTCCCTGTTCAGAGCCCGTTAATCCGCCCGCGCCCGATCCTCGCAACCCCAAGGCCACCAGTGCCTCAGCAACCTCATTGCCATAAACACCGTCCGCTCCCGAGGGCAAGAGATCTGAACGTCCTTGTGCAGCCGCGACACGGGCTAATCCCAGTTGAAGTGCAACAATGGCTCCGCCTCTCTCCCGCTGTTGCAGAATCTGCTCTCCCGCCAGCACCGCATTGAGTCGTTGTCGTGCCGCCTCCTGTTGTTCCTCGGGTAAGAGCTGGACCAGGAGATCCAGTTTGCTAAATTCTGCAGTCGCCTGACTCGCGTCTTCTACTTGTGCCCACAGTTCTGGCAGATCGTACAGCAGAATCGCATGCGGTACCGGACGACTGGGTTGTTCAGCCGTGGCATGGCCAGTGGCCAGGATCTCGTCTTTGTAGATCAGCGAAGTACTGAAGCCAGAGTCCAGAAGCACAGCCTCCTGAATCCCTGTCTGGGGAAGAATCTGGGCCAGGATCGTGGCATCAATGTGGGTTTGAGTGGTGCCCAGAACGGTGCGTCCCTGCTGATCTACACCAAAAAAGGCACGGGGACGGAACTCAGCCGCACTACTGAGTCGGAAGGATTCGATTTGGGTTCGGTTCAAGGGTTGGCCATCCTTCACCAGCCAGCTGCCAGCCACAAACAGGTCGGTAACATCTGGCATCAGGGATTTCACCCCCTCCAGGCTATTCATGGTGTCTGGATCAAAAGGAACAAAGCTAACTCGATCCTGGCCTAAGAGCACCAGTGGCCGACCCCGAATTGCCTGATTGTCTTCCTCTCGTCCTGAAATAAACGTGCCGGTGTTGGCACTTAAAACAGGCCCAACCATGATGTTGCTGGAGGAGTTAATCCAGGGAATAGAAAAGAAGCTGCCATTGATGCCAGCAGGGGCCTGGTAGCGGCGCATTAGGGTACCGACGTCATAGCGCTGATCAGCGTGCACGGTTGCCGGACGCCCGCCCCGAATGGTAGTGGTTTTAACCCGATCGATCACTTCTGGGATCACCTCCAGGGGGGAAGTGACTTGCAACTCATAGGTGGGCAAGGAGAGATTGACAAGGGTTCGGGCCCCCACCAGAGCTTCAGTCAGGCGAAACTGATTAAAGCGCCGCACCTCTAGCAGATTCGAGGACTGCCCCGTAAACCCGCTGTCCATGGTCACTGCCATGGTGTAGCCCGCATCCTTCACCGCCTGCAGGACTCGCTCATCTCGATTCCCAGCTGGATAGGCGAAATAGTGCATGTCATGTCCCAGCTCGGCCTCCATCCGCTGCTTGGCCTCCACCAGTTCCCGCTTTAACCGATCATCCGGGAGCAGGCGCAGATCTTCGGGATGATTGACGGTATGGGGGGCAAACGTAATCAGGCCGCTGCGATCCATCTCTCGCATTTGATCCCAGGTGAAATGGTCTTTGCTGGTGGGAACACCGACAAACCCTGTCTGGACAAAGTAAGCTGCAGGGAATTGATACTCCTGTAACAGTCGGTAAGCATTCTCGTACTGGCCCAGGTAGGCATCATCAAAAGTCAGGAGAATCGCCTTTTCGGGTAGAGGGTCGCCATTACGAAGATGACCATAGAGCTGATCAATGGAAATCGGGACCACCCCCGCCTCCTGAATCGCCTGAAAATGCTCCCTTAACTCCGCCTCAGTGGTGTCAAACCAGACTTGTTTATAGGCCCCAACCACGTCGTGGTACATGATCGCGGGGACATAGGAGAGTCCAGCCAGTGGATGCAGGGCATAGGGATCAAGATCCTGGGGTTGTTGTAGGGTGGGGGCCGTAGCCTGGGTCTGAAGGGCGGCAGCTTTGGCTTCTGACCGAGTGGTGTCATCAATGGGGGGGGTCGAAAGCTGAACCCACTGGGGAAATGTCTGGGTCAGGGTAGCCAGGCGCTCAGGATGAGCTGTTGCCCAGGCCATGAGGGCTCCCGTGATAAACCCGCAGATAATCACCAACGAGAGCATGGGGCGAAACCATCGGGGCACTCCACGTCTCTGCCGTTGCGGAGAGGTAGACGTGAGCTGGCGAACCGACCTGTTTTGAGGTTGGGGTCGGGGCTGTGGACGAAAAGTTTGCTGATGTCGCTGATAGGCCATTGTTACCACCACCACTCCATCAGTCAATCTACCACTGCCCATTAGGGTCTGGACCGAGTTCGGGCAGATCCCCCCTTCCAGAGTTGTGACCGAAGTCATGGGTTTGGATCGCAGGCCATGGCCTAGGATGGTGGCTGATGCAGATTCTTCTTCAATTCCTTACTAGAGATGGCAAGGTTTCAGCTGGGGGGTCACTGCGAGCACGCACATTGGTAGGTTCAACCTGAGACCTCGAGTATCTGCAGTGAGTTTAGCGTCAAGGATCAGGGCACATTAGATCAAAAAGGTATGACAGGAAGCATCACCTCAGAATCACAATCCCGGACCCGACGATGGTGGCCCCGTTTGATTGGGGTTGGCCTTTTGGCTGTTCTCGTTTACTCGGGCTATAACAACTGGCAAAAGCGCTCCACACCCACACCAGTTGAAAATCTAACAACCCCTGTAGAGCGGGCCGATATTCCTCTAACGGTTTCCGCCAGTGGCAGTGTGGAACCCGAGCGATTTGTGAATGTCACTCCCAAGCGTCCGGGCATTGTTGAGGCCATTCTGGTAGAGGAGGGAGACACCGTCGAAGCCGGTCAAGTTGTTGGCATCATGGACAGCTCTGATCTCGAGGGGCAATTGGTACAGGCTCAGGGGAATTTGGCCGCAGCACAGGCGAATTTAGAACGGCTGCTGGCGGGAAGTCGGGCTGAGGAGGTGGCTCAAGCCAGGGCACGGCTCCAGGATGCTCAGGCTGCCTTACGCCAGGCGGAGGATACCCTGAGACGGGATGAAGAACTCCTGGAAAATGGGGCTATATCACGGCAACGGTTAATCACCTCAGAGGCAGCCTATGAGCGGGCAAAAGCAACGGTCACCCAGTTTGAGGAGGCCCTTCGTCTGGTGGAGACAGGCCCCCGTCCAGAGGATATTGCCCAGGCCCGAGCCCAGGTAGAGGCTACCCGTGGGGTGCTGCTTTCTCTGGAACAACAGTTGGCTGATTCACAAGTTCAGGCTCCCTTCGCAGGTGTGGTCTCCCGCAAGTTTGTCCAGGCTGGAGCATTTATTGCCCCCAGTACGGTCCAAATCGATACATCCCCAACAGTGCCTCGGATCAGCCCGGCTTTGGTTTCGATCGCTGGTCCCAATCAAGTGACAGTGAATGTAGCCGAAAGCGATGTTCGCTTTATTTCTGAAGATCAATTGGCTACGATTCGTGTGGATGCCTTTCCCGATCTCACCTTTACCGGACGCGTCAAACATGTGTCCCCCCAGGCGATTGCAGAACAAAACGTGATCAGTTTTGAGGTCAAGCTCAGCATCGAAGATGACACTGAAGGGTTACTCAGACCAGGCATGAGTGTGGATGTTGACTTTGATGCTGGACAGCTGGAGGACGTGTTGGTGGTGCCCACCGTGACAATCGTGCGGGAGGATACCGCCACAGGTGTGTATGTGCTTGGGGAGGAGGCAGAACCGATCTTTAAACCGCTTTCAGTCGGATTGACCGTCGGGGATAAAACCGTGGTGCGTGAGGGTCTGCAGGGGGATGAGCAGATCTTCCTCAGCTTTCCGGAAGGCTATCGTCGCCCGGGCAGCACTCCTTTCCTGAACTTTGGCGATAACGAGGAGTAGTGGCCCCCCCATCAAATTGAAGCCATAGCCGCTTGACAGGAGATCAATGTGCCCACACCCTATTTTGAAGACACCCTGACCATGGCCACCGAGAGCTTGCGCACCAATCGCCTGCGCACGGGGCTGACCATTCTGGGGGTGGTGATTGGTATCAGCTCGGTCATTGCCCTTAATTCAATCGGGCAGGGAGTTCAGCAAGCCTCAGAAGGGTTGTTACAGTCCCTGGGAACGGATGTGATTGTGGTGTTGGCTGGAAATCCGAGGGTCGGGGTGGTGGGACAGATCGCCTCCAGTCTGACCCTGGAGGATGCCGAAGCCATAGATGTCCAGGCCCCCGCCGTGGATGGAGCAGCCGGATTTATTTCCGGGGGGGTGCAAATGGTTTATCGCGATGAAAATACCTTTACCCGCGCGTCTGGAACTGTTCCCTCCTTTACCTATGTGCGCAATTGGGATCTGTCGGAGGGACGGTTCTTTACCCAAGAGGAGGTGGATGAACTCCAGCAGGTGGTGGTCCTGGGGGACACAATCCGCGATCGGATTTTTGGAACCGCCCCTGTGATCGGTGAGCGGGTCCGTATCAACGGGGAGAGATTCACCGTCATTGGGGTCCTGGAGCCCAAGGGAGGTCTCAGTGGAGCGGATCCCGATGACCAGATTTATTTGCCCATCACAACCATGGCCACACGCTTGGTGGGAAACAACTCTCTGTCTGGCATTGCCTTAACCGGAATTTTCATCCGCGCCCGTTCCCAGGAGGAAGTGGATGCAGCCCAATTTCAAATTACAAATTTGCTGCGGCTGCGCAATAATATCCTGCCAGGAGATGAGGACGACTTTGCCATCACCAGTCAATTTGATCTGCAGAACACTCTGAATTTGTTCGTCGGATTATTTACAACCTTTGTGGTCAGCATTGGGGGAGTTTCCCTGGTGGTTGGGGGCATTGGGATTGCCAACATCATGCTGGTGGCAGTGGTGGAACGTACCCGTGAGATCGGGGTCCGCAAAGCTTTGGGGGCAACGGAGGCCGCAATTCTCTATCAATTTCTCTCGGAAGCGATTCTGGTGTCTCTTGGGGGAGGGGTGATCGGCATTGGATTAGGGATCGGGATTGCGGGGTTAGCATCCGTGGCCATGGACATTCCCCTGATCGTTGCCCCTGAGGCGATTATGATCAGTTTCAGTCTGGCATTTGCGGTAGGGTTACTGGCAGGGGTTGCACCCGCTCGCAGTGCCGCCAAGTTAGATCCCATTACTGCATTACGGACCGATTGACATGAGCATCATGATCCAGTTGGAAGGCGTTCAAAAGACCTATCGGTTGGGGGAGGTGCTGGTCAGAGCCCTGCAGAATATTGATCTCGTGATCAACGAAGGGGAATATCTGGCCATTGTGGGAGCCTCAGGTTCAGGGAAGTCCACCCTTATGAATGTGCTTGGCTGTCTAGATCGACCTACCCAGGGCCGTTATTTGTTGGAGGGACGTGACATCACCACCCTGGGGGATAATGATCTTGCCCAAATTCGCAACCACAAGATTGGATTTGTATTCCAACAATTCAACCTGCTGCCGCGAGCCACAGCCCTGGAGAATGTCATGATCCCTTTGATCTATGCTCGCATCCCTCGAGAGGAACGGCGGCAACGGGCAGAGGCAGCTCTCAAGAATGTTGGACTGGGGGATCGACTCTTGAATCGTCCCAACCAGTTATCGGGCGGACAACAACAACGGGTGGCCATTGCCCGGGCCCTGGTGAACAATCCCTCTCTGATCCTGGCGGATGAACCCACTGGCGCTCTGGACACACAAACCTCCCAGGAGATTATGGATTTGATCTCAGAGCTCAACCGACAGGGGAGTACCCTGGTGATCGTGACCCACGAGCCGGATATTGCCTCCCAAACGCGGCGGATCATTCGCATTCAAGATGGCCTCATTGCCTCCGATCAGCCAAATCAGCCGAAGCTTCGCACCCAGCCTCTACCCTCCCTTTCCCCCGTTAGCTAGTCTCAGATGATGACTGCAGGCAGAAGAGTCATGCAGGAGCAACAGGAGCAGACCATCAGCCTGGATATGTTGCTGCAGGGAGGTCCGCCACCGCTGCACAGTGCCCTAATCTTCGACGCCCATATCAATCAGTGGTGCTTTTTCCGTCAGCCCCTGCAGGTGATGTCAACCCTGAGGGTGTCTGAGGTGCTCCCCCTGTTACATCGGGTGCAGAGGCAGATCGAAACGAACGGGTATTATGCAGTCGGTTTTGTCAGCTATGAAGCGGCTCCCGCATTTGATCCCCATTTTCAGGTCCTTCCGGCAGGAGACTTTCCACTGGCGTGGTTTGCACTTTACCCCTCTCCCCAGATCGTGCGACTGCCTCAAATTCCACCATCGCTTTCCCCTCTTCTCTGGTCTCCATCGATCTCTCCCCAAGACTATCAAGCTGCGTTCAGGAGTATTAAAGAGTCCATTGCTCAAGGACTCACCTACCAGGTCAACTACTCTTTTCGCCTCAGAACCCAATTGCAACCGGATCCCTGGGCGGTTTTCCTGCAGATGGATCGGGCTCAGGGGGGGGAATATGGTGCATTTTTACAGCTGGAGGACTGGAGTATATGTTGCGCTTCTCCAGAGCTGTTTTTTTGTCTCCAAGGGGATCAAATCTTCTGTCGCCCCATGAAGGGAACCATCGCTCGCGGATTATTGTTATCTCAAGATCTTTTGCAAATAGAGAAACTCCGAAACTCCCAGAAGGATCAAGCAGAAAACTTGATGATCGTAGATATGATCCGCAATGATTTAGGACGGATCTCCAAACTGGGATCAATTCGAGTTAAGTCTCTATTTGAGCTGGAGAAGTACCCCACCCTCTGGCAAATGACCTCCACCATTCAGGCAACCACTGAGGCGAACTGGATCAAGGTGCTGTCCGCTTTATTTCCTTGTGCTTCTATCACAGGCGCACCAAAAATTAGTACGATGAAGATTATTTCCCAGTTAGAATTATCCCCAAGAAAACTCTATACAGGTACGATTGGTTTGATTGCTCCCCAGGGAAGAAGTCAGTTTAATGTTGCGATCCGTACAGTTTTATATGACCGAAAGCGTGGGATCGGAGAGTATGGTGTGGGGGGAGGAATTGTATGGGATTCTCATTTAGATGATGAATATCGAGAGTGCAATGTTAAGGCTCAAGTTCTCACCCGCCAGTCTCCTGATTTTTCCCTATTGGAAACTTTACTGTGGTCTTCAGAAGAAGGATTTTTCTTGCTGGACTTCCACTTACAACGACTACAAAATTCGGCAGACTACTTTTCCATTCCTTTATGTATCACCACAGTCCTTGACTCTTTAAACCGGATCATTCGAGATGCACCTGCCCTTCCTCAAAAGGTGAGAATTATAGTAACCAAGCAAGCAGAGGTTAGAGTGGAGAGATCTTTGCTGAAACCCCAAACATTTCTGGCCTCAAATCAGGTCTGTTTGCATCAGGTTCCTGTCAACAGTAGAGATGTTTTCCTGTATCATAAAACAACAAATCGAGAGATGTATCAGCAGGCTCAACGCCACCACCCTGAGTGCGTGGATGTTCTGCTCTGGAACGAAAAGAGAGAGCTAACAGAATTCTGCAATGCCAATCTGGTGATTCAGCTGCAAGGATCCTGGTACACGCCCCCAGTCAGCTGTGGTCTCTTGCCAGGAACCTATCGAGCCTGGTTATTGCAACAGGGAAAACTCCAGGAACGGATTCTCGATTTGGCGGATTTGCAAATGGCAGAACGAGTCTTCTGGATCAACTCTGTGCGCAAAATGCAAGAGGTTCAGGTTGTATTTCCCAGGAAAACCCAACACAAGATGCATCTTGAAGTGCTAGAGCGTTGAAGCATCGCGGGCACTCCGCAATCTCGATAAAATAAGTGGGATGTTGTCTTGATTCGGTCCATGCCTGCTTCTTCTCGCAAAAATGTCGTTCGAGGATCTCACTACCACACCTTAGGAGTGCCTGTGGGAGCCTCCAATGAGGAGATCAAGCAGGCCTATCGACGGTTGGTCAAGGAGCACCATCCCGATACCAGCCGTGCAGAAAGCGACCGGATTCGTGAGATCAATGCTGCCTATCATGTTTTGAAGCACCGGGACACTCGCTCGGCTTACGATCGACAGATCCAGGCGGCTCAACGGGACGCTCCCAGCGGCAATGGGGGGCAGCCCCAGGCCACAGTGACCGATGAAGCCGTGGCTCGGGAGCGATGGATGCAGCAGGTTTACACGCCCCTCAACCGTACTCTGGCCAGCTTGCTCAACTCTCTAAAGCCCCAACTGAATGCCCTGGCTGCCGATCCGTTTGACCCAGAATTGACGGATGCCTTTGAACTCTATCTGCAGAATGCTGGGGATCAGCTGAGCAAAGCGCAGGCCCAGTTTCGCCAAATGCCCAATCCCAGTAGTCTGGCTGGCGTGGCCTCCCGGCTCTACTATGCACTTAACCATCTGGAGGATGGGCTGGATGAGTTGAATTATTTCACCATGAACTTTGATGATCGACATCTGCACACGGGACAGGAGCTTTTCCGCCGGGCTCGGGGTCTGCGCTCTGAAGCGATGGACGCCCTCAGGTCCAGTGCTCTCTAAGCCAGAACTCCTGCTTCGGCGGTAGAGTAATGCCAGGTGTTGAAGGGGTTGTGATGACAGAATCCATTACAGAGTCGCAGGACGTGTCAGATTCAGTGGCAGAATCTCCGGAGTTGGATCAGACGGGTTTTAACTCCAATTTCCAGTGGGGAATGTTTCTGGCGGCCCTTCTTGGCCTAGCTGCCGTGGGTGCCCTCACATTCTGGTGGCCGCAGGGATTGCTGCCTTTTGGCCTTAGTACCGTGGTTACAGGGCTCACAGGTCTGGGGGCGGTGCCACTTCTTCGCCGTCTGCGAGCGGGACAGGTGATCCGAACCGATGGACCCCAGTCTCACCTGAAGAAAGCTGGGACACCTACCATGGGAGGGATTTATTTTCTACCCATAGGTCTGGGGGGCGCTCTGGGGTTGACGCGGGCGGATTCAGCCGTTGTTGCTGTGGCGGTTTTAACCCTGGCCTATGGGCTGGTGGGCTGGTTAGATGACTGGCAGGTGATCCGGCAGCAGTCCAATCAGGGCCTGACACCCCAGCAAAAATTTGGCTTGCAACTGCTGGTGGCCCTCAGCTTTTGTGGCTGGCTGGCCTGGATCGGGATGGAGGGAAGCATTCATCTTCCCTTGCTGGGTGAGTTGCCGTTGAACTGGGCCTACTGGCCGCTGGCGATGTTTGTTTTGGTCGGAACCAACAATGCCGTAAACCTGACGGATGGGATGGATGGCCTGGCGGCGGGAGTGGTGTCCTGTTTACTCCTGGGCCTGGGGCTGATCATTGCCCCTACTCATCCTTCTCTGGCGGTTCTAGCCCTGGCCATTGGGGGCAGTTGTCTGGGGTTTCTGCTGCATAATCGTCATCCAGCCCAGGTGTTTATGGGGGATACCGGATCCCTGGGATTGGGGGGTGTCTTGGCGGGGATCGCCTTGCTGAGTGATAGTCTCTGGGCTCTGGCGCTCCTGGGGGGCGTCCTGATCCTCGAGTCCCTTTCGGTGATCCTGCAAGTGAGTTACTTCAAGTACACCAAGCATCAAACCGGGGAAGGCAAACGGATCTTCCGAATGGCCCCTCTCCATCATCATCTGGAACTGGGGGGATGGTCGGAAATTCAGGTCGTGGGTTTAGGTTACGCGATCACCGGGGGATTGAGTTTGCTGGGGGGATGGCTGGGTTCACTTCCTTAAGAATCCGTTACCTCCTGCCTATGGGTCTGAATAGAACCTGAAGAGTGAGGGAGGTGGAAGACAGAACAAGGTAGGGTAGCAGTGTTTGGTTTCAAACGAAGAGACCCCATGCGACCGCTGCGTACCTTTAAGGTCACCCCATTTTTGCCAGAGGCTCTGGAATCTTTACGTCATCTGGCCTATAACCTTTACTTTAGCTGGAACACCGAAATCTCCTCTCTCTTTCGACGCATGGATCCCGATCTCTGGGATGCCGTTGCCCACAATCCTGTCGCTTTTCTGGGGCAGATCCGTCAAGATCGGCTGCTGGAACTGGCTAAGGACAGCGGTTTCCTTGCCCATCTGGATCGGGCCAATCGCTTTCTGCAAGCCTATCTGCAGGACAAAACCTGGTTTCTAAAGGAGGTCTCTGCGCAGGGACGAGAGCGAGATTGCTACGCCTATTTCTCAGCAGAATACGGCCTGTCAGATTGTTTACCCATCTACTCGGGAGGATTGGGGGTGCTGGCCGGGGATCACCTCAAAGCTGCCAGTGATCTGGGGTTACCTCTGGTGGGGGTAGGACTGCTTTACCAGAAGGGTTACTTTCGTCAGTATCTCAACTCCGATGGCTGGCAACAGGAAAGATATCCGGTCAACGATTTCTACAACATGCCTCTCGAACTGATGCGGCAGGCCGATGGCTCTGAGATCCGGATCACGGTGAGTTATCCTGGCCGCGAGGTCTATGCCCGGATCTGGAGAGCGCAGGTGGGCCGGGTGCCCCTCTATCTGCTGGACACCAACATTGTTCCCAACAGCCAGTACGACCAGGATATCTGTGATGAACTCTATGGCGGGGATCAAGATCTGCGCATTCATCAGGAATTGATGCTGGGAATCGGGGGGGTGAGAGCTTTGCAGGCTCTACAGATTACCCCGACGGTCTTTCATATGAATGAGGGACACTCCGCATTTTTGGCGGTGGAGCGCATCCGGATCATGATGGCTGAGAAGCTGCTCACGTTTGCGGAGGCGTTGCAGGTGGCCCGGTCCAGTCAGATGTTTACGACCCATACCCCGGTGCCTGCCGGAATTGATCTGTTTCCCCCGGACAAGGTGGATTACTACATGGGGAATTACTATGCCGCTCTGGGGTTGCACCGGGAAGAATTTCTGGCTCTAGGACGGGAAAACACGGGTGATTTTCAGTCCCCTTTTAGTATGGCAGTGCTGGCGATCAATACCGCCAGTTTTGTCAATGGAGTCAGCCGCCTGCATGGGGCCGTTTCGCGGCGCATGTTCAGTGGATTGTGGCAGGAGGTTCCAGAGAATGAAGTTCCCGTTCAGTCTGTAACCAATGGAGCCCATGTGCGCACCTGGGTGGGGGAAGATAACCAGGACCTTTATGATCGCTATCTGGGACCGGAGTGGTCGGATGCTCCCCCGACATCCCCCCTGTGGCAACGACTGGACGTGATTCCGGATAGTGAACTCTGGCGCACCCACGAGCGCAGCCGTAACCGTCTGGTTTATTTCACCCGCCAGCGACTCTACGAACAGCTGCAGCGGCGGGAAGCTTCTCGGGCGGAGATCGAGCAGGCCCACGAAGTGTTACATCCTGAAATCCTCACCATTGGTTTTGCTCGCCGCTTTGCCACCTACAAGCGGGCCAGTCTCCTGCTTAAGGATCTGGAACGCCTCAGCCGCATTCTGAATCACCCCGAGCGTCCGGTTCAGATCATCTTTGCGGGCAAAGCCCATCCCCGAGATAACCCAGGGAAGGAGCTGATCCGCGAGATCGTGCAGGCGGCGCGACAGCCCGAATTTCGCTCCCGCATGGTGTTCATCGAAGATTACGACATGTATGTCACCAGTCTGATGGTGGCTGGGGCCGATATCTGGCTGAATAACCCTCTCCGTCCCCGTGAAGCGTCTGGGACCAGTGGCATCAAGTCCGCGATGAACGGTGGGCTTAACCTCAGTATTCTGGATGGCTGGTGGGATGAGGCAGATTATCACCAGACGGGCTGGCCCATTGGTCGAGGGGAGGAATACGCGGATCGGGACTACCAGGATCAGGTGGAATCCCATGCCATCTATACCCTCCTGGAAGAGGAGATTGCCCCCATGTTTTACACCCGTGGTCAGGAGGGTCTACCCCGCATCTGGATCCAGCGGATGAAAACAGCCATTCGCCTCAACGCTCCTCAGTTCAGTGCAGAACGGATGGTTAAGGACTATGCGGAGAGGGCCTATTTTCGTCTGAGTGAGTACCATTTGCGGATGCAAAGGGATCAGTTTCAAGCTGCTCGCTCCTTGACCCGCTGGCAACAGAAACTCCTGGAACACTGGTATGAAGTGCAGGTGGTCAATGTGGAGATCCGCGACCACAACAACAGTCTCCTCACACCAGCAGGGGATGGTGAGCAAGGCCCTGTACTCAAAGCCTGTGATCCTTTAACCGTGAATGCCCACATCCGTTTGCATGGGCTCGAACCCCAGGATCTGCTGGTTCAGGTGTATCTGGGTGCCGTGGATGAGGAAGGGGAGATTCTGGAGGGACGGGCGATGCCCCTGACCTTTGTGCAGCAGCAAGAGGAGTTGGCCCTTTTTTCGGGTGATATTCACTATGATGACAGTGGTTTGCAGGGTCTGGCCTTGCGGATTCTTCCTCATCACCCCGATCTTAATGATCCGCTGGAACTGCGACTGATGCGCTGGGCCTAACCGATTCGGGTGAAGCCATGATCTCAGAACAAGAGCTGCAAGCACAATTAAGGCACCTCCATCAGCAAAAAGCACGCTGGGTCCAGGTGGATCTTCATTCGCGTGTGCAGCTATTACAGCAATGCCTGCATCTGATCTCGGTCCACGCCCAGGCATGGGTGGAGCAAGCCTGTCGGATCAAAAAGATTGATCCCAACTGCAATCGAGCCGCTGAAGAATGGTTGACGGGTCCCATGAGTTTAGGTCGCTATGTGCGTCTGCTCATGGGGAGCCTGCAGCAGATCCAGCGGTCTCTACCCACCTCCACTGCCGTCAATGGTCAAGCCACGGTGCGGGTTTTTCCCTCAAGTTTTGTAGAGTCCCTCCTCTGGCCAGGCTTTCGGGCTGAGATCTGGATCGATCCAAAGTATCCCCCCAGCCGTGGTGAATCGTATCGACATCCTCCTGATCACGGAGCTGTCACTCTGGTCCTGGGTGCTGGGAATGTGACATCTTTAGCCCCCTGCGATGCGTTACACCAACTCTTTGTGGAGCAGTCCGTTACGCTGCTCAAGCTTAACCCCTGTCTGAAGGAGCTGGAATCCTGTCTCAGAAGCATCCTGTCCCCTCTGATCCAGGCTGGCTTTCTGGCGATTGTGGCCGGAGATGCTGAGATGGGGCAGTGGCTGAGTGAACATCCTCTGGTGGAGCGGATTCATCTCACCGGATCGACCCGCACCTACCAGGCATTGCAAAGCCAAATCTCATCCCTCTCTCCTCCCAAACCCATGACTGCAGAGCTGGGTTGTGTCACGCCGATTCTGGTGGTCCCGGGTAACTGGACCGCTCAAGATCTGCGCTATCAGGCTCGCCAGATTGCTAGTGCCCTCACCTTTAACGGCGGCTTTAACTGCAATACCCCTCAGGTGCTGATCACTTCTCGGGAATGGCCCTTACGTCAGGAGTTGCTCAACCGCCTCCAGCAGGAACTGGATCAGATTTCCCCCTATCACCCCTTTATTCCTGGAGCGGAAATCCGGCACCAGCAGTTTAGGGAGCACTATCCTCAGGCACAACGGTTAGGGAGCCATGCTTCTGAGGGACTTCCCTGGTTGTTGATCCGCGATCTGTCCCCCTTTCCAGAGGAGTTTGTACTGCGGACGGAGGCGTTTTGTGGGGTTCTGGCAGAGGTGTGTCTTCCTTCCCTGGATGCCTCGAACTTTCTTGTTCAAGCGGTTGACTTTGTCAACGATCATGTGTGGGGAAGCTTGTCCTGCATGATCCTGATTGATCCTCAAACCTCCCGATACTTAAAAAGTACGTTACAGCAAGCGATTGCCGATCTTCGCTACGGAGGCATTGCCGTCAACTGCTGGTCTGCTGTTCTGTATAGTCTTATGACCACCACCTGGGGTGCCTATCCCCTACAGGATCCTGCTGAAGAACTATCCTCCGGAGACGGCTGGGTTCACAATACTTTCTTGCTTGATCACCCGCAAAAGTCGATTGTCTATGCCCCCTGGAGACTCCCATTTACACCTCCCTGGTTCGCAGATCACCGCCGGGCTCGATCCATGGCTCAACTTTTGACAGATTTTGAAGCGCAACCTAGCTGGCTGAAAGTACCTTCAGTTTGGGCTGCAGCCTTGAAAGGCTAATGAAGTCGACCTTTGTTCTATTGTGGATCTCAGTCCGGAGAAAGCCGACATAGGGTTTTCCTCTCTTCTCTGGGATCGCCCGCATTTGAGAATTTCTGGCCCTGCCCACCATCTTGCCAACCGCAGTCCAGGAGGTGCGTCAACTGAGCCGGACACAGAGGTGACCATGCTCCTGCAAATTGCCATGCAAATTTCTCTCTTTGGTTGCCGCTGAGATCCTCAACCTGAAGACGCGGGAGTGAGATCTCCGATGGGAAGTGTAACTGTAAACGTGGTGCAGCCAGGCTCGCTGGCAACGAGAATGGTTCCCTGATGCTTATCAATAATGCGCCGGACGATATCGAGACCCAGACCGCTGCCCTCTCCACTGGGCTTGGTCGTAAAGAACGGATCAAAGATGCGAGGAAGGATCTCGGAGGGAATACCACAGCCTGAATCTGTAATCTGCACCTGAATGTGGTCATTCATGCGTGTGGCGGTGATATCGAGTTGACCCACCCCTTTCATGGCATGAATGGCATTGTGGATCAGGTTAGTCCAAACCTGATTGAGTTCATCAGGAAAACAACAGATCTCGGGCAGGTGGGGATCATAGTGCCGGATCACAGAAATTCCCTGCTTGAGAAGATTTTGATAGATGGTGAGAACGATTTCAATGCCATCCACCACATTGGCGCTCACCTGATCTCCGACATTGCTTTGATGGGCATAACTTCGCAAGGCAAAGACAATCTTGGATACACGCTCGATCGCCAGGCGGATATTTTCACTATTGTGCAATTGGCTGGCCAGATCGCGGATACACTCCAGTATTGGCTCATGATGAGCATCCTCTAGCAGCGGTAAAAAAGGCTGAATATCCTGCGTGAGCCCAATCTCTACGAGAATGCTGGCGAGGTGATCTGGCTTGTCGAGTCCGCAGTGCTCCAACGACTCTGTCAGCTGCCCCCGCAATTGCCTTTCCTCCCGGGATGAGAGAGTGGTCTGAGGCTTGTCTCGCAGGGCCTGGATGATCCGGAGAAAATCAGCCTGACGTTCTGGGGGCAACAACTGTAGCAGGGGAGGCATCTGCACCAGAGTTCGGTTCATGGCAGTGGTAATGTTGCCAATGGAGGCACGGATCGCTCCCAGGGGAGTGTTGATCTCATGGGCAATACTGGCCACCAGTTGACCCAGGGCTGCCATCTTCTCTGAAAGGATCAATTCTCGTTGGGTGGCCTGCAATGCTTCTAGGGCATGCCGCAACTCCTGGGTCCGCTCCAGAACCTGGGCTTCCAGGGTGCGGTTATATTCTGCCAGGATCTTCTCTGACTGCCTTCGTTGCGTAATATCCTGAAAAGTTGCCATCCCGAAAGCGACCTTACCCTGCTGATCGTAAATGGGGGCTCCCCAGATTTCCAGGGGAATGGTTTTGGTTCCCTGTCGCAGTTCCATATCCTCAACCGCTGTTCTTTCCCCCTCTAACGCTCGCAGGATCGGCATCTCTGTAATTGGATAGAGGGTATCTTCACCCTGACGGTAGACCTGGAAAGTATGACCTTGATTGGTGAGAGCTGAATCTTGCGTGAACGGCTGCCCCAGGAGTTCAGCAGCCCGCTGATTACCGTAGTAGGGTTTGCCCTTGGCGTCCAGTACAGCAATTCCCACCGGCATTGCTTCTAAAAACTGGGTTAGCCGATTCTCACTTTCTTTCACTTCTGCATACAGACGAGCATTGGCAATGGCGATGGCAGCCTGGCTGGAAAGCAATTGCACGAGTTCCAAGCGTTCTTCACTAAAGGCGGCAGTGGTGAGGTCATTCTCAAGATAAATAATGCCGCCAAACTTCCCCTGGTGAATCAAGGGGGCACAGAGGATCGATTGGGCCTGTTGCCGTTGAATGTAGGCATCCTGGGTAAATCGGCCTTGCTGACAGGCATGATCCAAAACCACACTGGTCCGACTGCGATAGACATAATTCAGCACAGAGAGAGGCACCTGCTCAGCGGTGGGCTGCTGCTGAATAACCTGAATGTTGTTCTCCTGTAAGCTCCCCTGCGCTTCGATCCACAGCTGTCCCTGGCTCTCTAGGAGGAGAATTGCCGTTTCTGCACCGGCATTTTCCAGCAGGATTTGGACCAGTCGAGTTAACAGTCGATCCAGAAGAATCTCGCCCACCAGGGCTTGGGATGCCTTTAAAACACTTTTGAGATCCAACTGCGAGAGGGGAGACATATCGGAGGTCGTGCGGGAGCGATTGCGGGTTTCTCTCGATTGACCTGAGGGACGCAACATCGGAAACCGTTGATCCAATTCCTGGACTTTGGCCACCGCCTGCCAGCGCTCATAGCGATACAGCGCCTGAGTGAGATAAGTTTGGGCAATTTCATCAAAGCCCTGGGCGAGATAAAAGTGGGCGGCCAGTTCGTAGGCCAGAGCCTCCTCCTGAAGGTAGCCATGCTCGCGGGCCTCTCGAATGGCTTTCTCATAGGCCTGCATGGCAGGGAGGAGCTGTCCCTGATGACGATGCTTTTCTGCTTCTACCAACTGCCATTTGTGTTGAAAGTTCATTGGAGCATGCTCAGCCCACCGTTGTATTTGGTGTTGATTGGCTTCGATCTGCTGCAAATGGTGAGGGTGAGAAGACTCTGGCCAGTCGGAAAGCAGCTGTAAAATAATCAGGGATTGTAAAAAAGGGTATTGGGTTGAAATCAGCAATCCAGCAACACTGGCACGGTAGGGCTCAGCCTGCTGCAGGCAATCCCAGGCCAGCGAAAACTTCCCGAACCAAAAAGCCAGCATGGCCCTGACCAGGTGAACCACAAACAGGGAGGTGTAATTGTTGGTTTCCTCCAGGTGGGAGATCATGCTGCGCTCGTCAAACGCTTCCCCGATCAAACGCCCAGGATCCTCAGACTTGCCCTGTAGATTGAGGACCACCTGTTCCCAGATGAGGCAGTAGTTGAGATAAAAATCCTGATGCAGAGAATGGAGCAAACTCTTGTAATGTTGCTGTTGTTGATGGATGGAGGTCAGGGGTTCCGACACCAGAAAACTGTTGGCATGCCAGGTGGCGACAGCGGTGGAGGCATACTCCAGATCACCTGTATCCAATCCGGTGGTGATTGCCTGGCGTAACCCCTGGGTGCTTAGGGCGGCATGATCCCGCCAGTGGCGGATGCAGGCGTTGACAAGCACCTCAACCTTGCAGCAAATTTCTCGCGGTTCGTACTGATCCAACAATTGTTGAGCCAGCTGTCCCAGGGCATATCCCTGCTCGATCTGGGAGAAGACCCCACACTGCAGCAAGCCGTAATAGGCATACCCAAAGGCTGATAGGGGAGAATGGCCGAATCGATAGCAAAGATCCACCGTGGTAAAGACCAGTTTGGGTAAGACCTCAGGAACAGCGATATAGGCGGGAGCATGCAGATACACCAGCAGCTTGAGAGCGGCAGCCTTTTCTGGAGCCTGCAATGGGGGCAACTGGGCTAAAGTTGCAATTTCAGGCAGCTCAGGTGGCTGCTCCACCAACTCAATTCCCAGCATGTGCAGGGCCTGGAGACCGATGTCAAGGGATTCCTGCATGTGATTTTGGGCAATAAACGAGAGGATCCGGATCTCATAAACCCGCGCTTGTTCCAGGGGGGTGTGAGCACGCTGTAGCAGGGGCTCCACCATGGCCTCCGCCGCCTGAAAATGGGTATTCAGGTACTCTGCTTCCAGGGTATGCAGGTGCAGTGCCCAGGCCAGGGAACGGTGGGTTTGCCACCCTGATGCTGGTAGGAGATCAAGACCCAGGCGCAGGTAGGTTAAGGCTGAGGCATAGGCAGTTTGCGCCAGAGCCTGTTGTCCAGCCCGAAGATTCAGATCTGCCGCCTGCAGGGTTTCCTGAGGATGAACCAGACAAGCCATCCCAGCGTTGAGATGACTGACCAGATCAAAAATCTGTTCCTCCTGCTCGATTTCTGGGAGCGAAGCCAGCCACTGCAGCCCGATCTGACGGTGAGACTCGGCTCGTTCCTGAGGGGAAAGCAAAGAATAGGCCGCCTGTTGAATTCGATCATGCAGAAACTTAAAACCCACTTTGGCGGCAATGGTCTCATCTTCCAGAGCATAAAGAGTGAAGCGGTGATGGGTAGGACTGATCAGCCCCTCCATCAGTGCAGGTTGCAAATGGTGGAAAACACCGCCGATGCTCTGCTGAGCAATCATTCCTAGCATTGACAATTCAAAAGAATTACCGATACAGGCAGCTAGCTTGAGGATCCGTTGTGTGGTTTCGGGGAGGCTGGCAATTTTCGCTGCCATGAGTTCAATCACATTGTCAGTGATCCCTTTAGCCTCAATCTGTTGTAGATCCCATTCCCAATAGCGGTTTGTATAGTTGTATGTAAGCAGTTGTTCGGCGTAGAGGGACTTTAAAAACTCAGCAGTAAAAAAGGCATTACCTGCAGTTTTTTGCATCACCTGCTCTACTAAAGGTTGACAGGCAGCAGGAGCAACATGAAGCGTATCCGCGATCCAGGCTTTGACAGTTGCTAGAGATAGATTGCGAACATGAATGCGCTCCACGGGAATCGTTGTCTGATCCAGAGCAGCAAGGGTCCGATTTAAGGGATGTAAAATATCAATTTCATTATCTCGATAAGCCCCGATGACGAGCAGAAATTGAATATCGGGATCCTCCAGAAGGGTAAGAATCAGATCTAAAGACGCAGAATCTGCCCATTGCAGGTCATCCAGAAACAGGATTAAGGGATATCCCAGCTGCCCAATGGCAGTCAGAAAACGCTGAAACTGGAGGATCAAGCGATTTTGAGCTTCGCGGTTGCCTACGGAGGCCCGTGGCGGTTGGGGACCCAGGATCAACTCGAGACGAGGAATAATATCGATGAGCACCTGGCCATTGTTTCCCAGAACCTGCAGCAAGCTCTGTTTCCAGTGATTGAGCCAGTCTTCACTTGCCGACAGCCATTGCCCACACAGGTCATCGAAGGCTTGTGCCAGAGCAAAGTAGGGAATGTCGCGTTTATACTGCTCGTACTTTCCAGAAATAAACCAGCCTCGCTCTGCTGTCAGGGGACGGTGAAGTTCATTAACCAGGGCCGTTTTACCTGCCCCAGCATACCCAGAGATGAGCACAAACTGTCGCTGCCCCTGTCTCACCGCTTCAAAACAGGCTTGCAGGGTGGCTAACTCCGAATCACGGCCATATAACTTTTGAGGCAGGATCAGCCGCAGAGGACCATCTTCCTGCGCTAAAGGAAATGCAGTGATCTGCCCTTGGGTTTGGTAGGACTGATAACAGCGCTGGAGATCACTGTACAGGCCCTGGGCCGACTGATAGCGATCCTCTGCATTCTTGCTGAGCAGTTTCAGGACCAGGTTTGCCAGGACCTCAGGGATGTCTGGACGGAGTTGCTGGGGGGATGGAGGTTGTCGGGCAATATGGCTGTGGATCAATTCCAGCGGATCAAGCTGGGGAAACGGAGGATGACCGATGAGGAGCTCGTAAAAAGTTGCTCCCAGGGAATAGAGATCCGAGCGGTAGTCCAGAACCCGATTCATTCGCCCGGTCTGTTCTGGCGCGATATAGGCCAGGGTTCCCTCCAGATATTCCACAGACTGAAAGGGAAGCTTTTCCTGGGACAGAAAGGTCGAGAGGCCAAAATCAATTAATTTCACCTGGCCAGTTTCGGAATTGAGCAGAATATTGGAGGGGTTCAAGTCTTTGTGGATCACACGGGCAGCGTGCAGCCGACCGACAATTTCAGTGATTGCCAGGGCCAGAGTTAAAAACGATTCCACTTCCAGACGACCCGCCAAACCCAGAAGCGAAAGAGAATCCCCCCCAAAATCCTCTAGCACCATCACCAAATGTTGACGATCCCATTCCAGATCATAGGCACGGATAACCCCCTCCACCTGAAGCTGACATAGCATCTTGTACTCTCCCTGCAATCGGGCCACCCGATCAGGAGAGTAAGAAGGATCCTTCAGCAGCTTAAGTACCACTGGGAATCTATTGGCAGAGTGATAGCCGCGATAGACCAGGGAATATCGGGTCTCAGAGAGTTTATGGGTGATCTGGTAATGGGATAAAGCAATCATGCAAATTGTCTCAGAGAAGTTCAGTGACAGGCATTTAACAATCCCTTGGTCCCATCGGGATCTTTCCAGGATAGATCCAGTCTTCAAAAAGATCCTGGACGTCCTGAGACTGTTGCTTCACTAATGTTTGATAATCCTCCTGTACGGGAATGAAATAATCAGCAGCTCGCCGTTGCGGCTTTTCTATCCAGGTGGAATGGACCGTAAATCCCACTTGGAATTGGGGATGCCAGAGCTGGCAAATCGGTCCTTGCTCTAGATTCTGGGCGTCAAAGATCCAGATTTCGTTGCCTTTAGTGGGTAGGGTCCGCTCCCCAAAGTGAACCAGACACACAATGTACCCTTCATGGGAATTCGGAGCTTCCCGCTTGGGAATAAATTGAGGTGTCAGAACATAGTGACCATCGGGGAAGGGATAGGCATCCACCAGCCGCAACCGATCCGGTCCTACAGCCTCGGGATCATAGTGCAGGTGAAGCAGGTTGGAGGGACGCCCTTGCTCGGTCATTTTTTCAATCAGAGAAAGGGCAATCATGCGATTGGGATAATCCCGGTACAGATCCAGAATGTGGGGGAGGAGAAGCTCGCGCCAGCAGCCCAGGCAGATCCAGTAAAGATCCGAAATGTGGTTGGGGGTGCTGGCATAATCTTGTCCATAGGGATAAGCATAGATGGCAGGTCCCCAGGTGAGTTGGGTATCTGCTACAAAATCATGGTCCAGGATCTCCCCGGTTTCCCCCTGGATCACGTAGTAGCCCAGACGACTGATATCCGTGGGACCGTAGAGGACCCCGTAGAGGGGTGGCAACCCTGGAGTGGGTTTGGGGGCATCAGGTCCCTCATAATCAAATTCCGAGACGGCCTCCCCAGCATCCCAGGCACAGACAAAGGAAAAATGGATCGTGATCTGGCCCTGGGGATTTTTGTACTCGGTGAGAAAGTGGGCGGATTCCCAGGGGATCATGACTTTGCGGGCGGCCACCGTGGAGACCCCGGGCTGCAAATCTCGGCGACTGACAATGTAGAGAGGACAGGTGGAGAGTTGAGGGTGATCCAACAGATCCCGAATCGCCTTTTCAATGCCTTGTGCTTTGCGAGATTTCAGCGAGGGTAACAGTTCCTCAATCGAGATCTTGAAGGCAGTATCAGCAATCAAGATATAGTCTTCCGTCACCCCAATCTGGTGAGTGGTCTGGGTAATGCCAATGGGTCGGCCCTGATAAGTGATGCGCCATTTTTGCAGGTTGCTCATGCCATCCCACATGACCAGATCGACAAAATTTCCGGAAAAGAACTCCAGGAAGCCCCGTACCAGCTGGATCAGGAGCACCAAGAATTCCTTGAGCCATTCACCGATGAATTGGGGTTTCTTGGCTGCCACTGGAGGCTGCTGAGGCGATGTCGAACTTGCAGGAGTAGGCTCTGTCGCTTCAGGTTCTCTGTCCTGCTTGGCTGGGGGCGGTTCTTGGGGTGGGGGAGCCAGGCCCAGCAGCTCTCGGAGCCCTTCCTGGATCAGGTAGCCGATGGGAATAATCTGGGAAAACAGGTTGGAAAGAGAGCGGCCCACATTCGTGGTAAACACCAGCCCGTTCTCTTGATAAGGATCAAAGTAGGGGTGAGCACAGGTTTGGATGGATTGGAAAGGTTGCTTGGGCTCAAAGGGTAAATTCACCAGGTCGGTGACGGTCTCCCACTCGTGATTCCAGCCCATGGGTGTAGCCAGTTCCAGGGTGACGGGATCAATTTCATAGGGGCGGCCCATATCCCAGGTCAGCAGCAAACGGGTGCGATCTTCGTGGGCAAACTGCATGGGCAAGAATGCGGTATTCAATTGATTGCGAAGACCCAGAGAGCCAATGCGGGTGATACCGATGCTCTCAAACTTCAGATCCTGATACTGGGAACAGGTGTGGGTGACGGCGTCCGCGATATAGTCGGGTGTGGCGGCCAACCGCGTGGTTAACACCACTCCCAGCTCCGGTTGATCAAAATCCAGGCGATAAATCATGCCATCGCCGTTATAGAGCATGATCGTGCCATCGCGCGTGGGATCCACCAAGTAGGGGTCAGAGCTCCCCGGAGCCAGGGGAGAGTCGATTGAACCTGCCGGACCTACCATGTATACAGAACCCCGCAGATCTGAGGGCAGCTGCTTGAGCTTGCTGTTCTCTGTGAATCTCAGGACCAAGGGTTCCTGGTTGGCATAGGGATTGTCCTCCTGTGGGCCAAACTGTTCGCGGCTGAGGGATAAGACGGAACGAGGAAAAATCGCGTTCAGGGGCAAATCAGTTTCATGCATGGAGCGACCTGAGAAAGGACAGGGACGAGATGAGCCCACCTCACCCCATAGAATATCTGCAGCACGTTAAGAGAAGGAATGAAGAGGAGCAAGATGCAGACTACTAGGCCAAAAAGCGTGATTCTTTGTGTGGATGACGAAAAAATGATCCTCCAGAGTTTACGAGATCAACTCCAACATCATTTTGGCAGCCGCTTCATTTACGAGTTTGCCGAAAGCGCTGATGAAGCCCTGGAGGTGATAGAAGCGCTGGTCCAGACTCGTCAAAGCATTCTCTTAATTGTCTCGGACTGGCTGATGCCCAGCATGAGGGGAGATGAGCTCCTGATCCGCGTTCACCAGCGCTATCCCGATATAATTACTGTCATGCTGACCGGGCAGGCGGATGATGAGGCCATTGAGCGGGCAAGGCGTCATGCTAATCTTTTTAACGTCGTTGCCAAGCCATGGGATGAAGCTACCCTAGTCGAAGTGATTCAATCGGGCCTTAAGGAACGTCATGTCTAAACCTGTCATTGCCTGTGTTGATGATGAACGGTTTGTGTTATTAGGCCTGAGAGATCAACTCTCTCGGTTTTTGGGCAATGACTTCACGATTGAGCTGGCAGAAAGCGCAGAAGAGGCCCTGGAGCTGATCAACGATCTGGGGCAGCAGAAGGTGGATGTTCCCCTGATCATAGTGGATCAAATCATGCCCGCCATGAAAGGGGATGAGTTATTGATTGAGATCCATTCCCGTTTCCCGAAAACCCTGGGGATCATGCTAACGGGTCAGGCGACGGCTGATCAGGTGGGTCAGGCTATCAACCGGGCGGATCTCTACCGCTACATTTCTAAACCCTGGGATGAACACGATCTCTGCATCACCGTTAAGGAAGCTATCCGCAAATATTCTCAGGACAAACAGCTTCAGGAACAAAATGAAGAACTGCAGAAGATCAATGCCATCCTGGAAATGAAGGTCCAGGAGCGAACATTGGAATTACAGGTGGCCAAGGAGTCTGCAGAGCGAGCCAACCGGGCCAAAAGTGAGTTTCTTGCCAGTATGAGCCACGAGTTGCGCACTCCTTTGAATGCCATCCTCGGGTTCAGTCAACTGATGTCGCGGGACCCCGATCTGACCCCCTCACAGCGGCGCTACCTCAGCACTATCAATCGCAGTGGTGAGCATCTCCTGACTCTGATCAACGATGTCCTGGAAATGTCGAAGATTGAAGCAGGCCGGATTGTCTTGCAGGAAAACGCCTTTAACTTGGGACATCTGTTGCAGGGACTGGAGGAAATGTTTTCAGTGCGAGCCCAGTCAAAGCATCTGAGTTTAAGCTTCTTCATCGATCCTTCAGTACCCAAATACGTCTCCGTGGATGAAGGAAAGCTCCGTCAGATTCTCCTCAACCTGCTGAGCAACGCCATCAAGTTTACCCATAAGGGATGGATCCGCGTCTATATTCATCCGGCTCCAGATCGGGATCATGTCCTTTGCGTCGAGGTTGAAGATAGCGGAGATGGGATCTCTCAAGAGGATCTGAATCGGCTATTCCAGCCCTTTACCCAGACGACCAGTGGCTTGCGATCGCAGGAGGGGAGTGGGCTGGGTCTGGCGATCTGTCGTAAGTTTATAGACCTGATGCGGGGATCGATTGAAGTCAGCAGTGAATTGGGTCGTGGATCTACCTTTAAAGTGCTACTGCCGTTCCGAGAGGTCGATGGCTCCGACATTCAAAAAGAACGATCGGTCCAACGGGTCATTGGCCTGGCTCCTGGACAACCCCGTTTCCGGATCCTGGTGGTGGATGATAAGCCGGACAATCGTGAGTTACTGAATAACCTGTTGCAGGTGGTTGGCTTTGAAACCCGTGTGGCGGCAAACGGAAAGGAAGCGATCGCGGTTTGGGAGGATTGGAATCCTGATTTTATCTGGATGGACATTCGTATGCCAGTCATGGATGGGCTGGAAGCCACACGGTTTATTCGTTCGCAGCCCAAAGGGCAGTCAACCGTGATTATTGCTTTATCAGCCAGTGTTCTGGGACTGGAAAGAGAACTAATCACGGCCTCCGGCTGCAATGACTTTATCTCCAAGCCTTATCAGGAGCATCAGATCTTTGCAACCCTCAGTCAGTATTTAGGAGCAGAGTATATTTACACCGACGAATCGGCTTGGTTTTTCCCTGGATTTAACTGGACCGAATCCGATCTTGTGGAGTCTTTACAACGAATGCCGCAGCCATGGTTGCAACAGTTGCGCATTGCCTCTGAATGTGTTGACGCCCATGAAGTCCAGCTCTTGCTTGAAAAAATCCCCAACACGGAAGTCAGCCTGAACCGAATCCTAGCTTATCTGGTGGATGAGTTTCAGTTTGAAATTATTCACCGCTGTGTCGATAACCTGCTCTCCAGGAACTCCCTTTCGTGAGCATTACCGTTAGAGAACAACATGCCTACTGTACACAATGCTCAATGGATCATAGGGTAACCACATTTAACAACAAGATTGACTACAAATCAGTCTGTAGGCATTGTGCAAAAGGAATTCTTGACCTTGAGGAGCAACATTGATGAACACAGTGTTCTTTCAAGATCGGACGGCAGTCATTGCCACCATGCACCGTAAAGAACAGGTGATCGAGCCCATCCTGACACAATCGTTGGGTGTGAAGGTGGAGATTCCGTCTGACTTCAATACGGATAGCCTGGGCACATTTACCGGAGAAATCCCCCGTCCTGGCTCACAGATCGAAACTGCTCGGCAAAAAGCTCGGATGGCAATGAACCTGACTGGTCAAACCTTGGGAATTGCCAGCGAAGGGAGTTTTGGACCTCATCCTCTTATCCCCTGGGAGGCTTCTGATCTGGAGCTTGTCGTGTTGCTGGATCTTGAACATCAACTGGAGATTGTGGGCCAGGCACTTTCAACCCGCACGAATTATCAGCAGCAGGAGATCAGCTGTTGGTCTGAGGCCAAGAGGTTTGCGCAGAAGGCAGGATTTCCCGAGCATGGTCTGATTGTGCGGGGTCTGCAAAATCTGGATCGTTGTGCCAAAGGAATCATCACCTGGGAGGCCTTATCCAGAACTATAGAAGAGTTCCTGCGATCTTCAAAGGGTTTAATCCGGATTGAAACCGATATGCGGGCGCAGTACAACCCCACACGCATGCTGGTGATCGAAGAAGCCACTCGCGATCTGGTGCAGAAAATTCAGGTTCCCTGTCCTCAGTGTGGATGTCCCGGGTTTGGAGTTACCGAGAAACGCTCGGGGCTGCCCTGCAGTCTCTGTCGTCTGCCCACCGCCAACATTTTAAAGCTGATCTCCCAATGTCAGAAGTGCCAGTATCGAGAGGAGACCAAGTATCCAGAAGGGAAAATGGAGGCGGATCCTGCAACTTGCTCCTTCTGTAACCCCTAGAGCCTAATTGGCATAAGGGTTGATGGGTGTGGGGATCGGGGTCACATTCTCTGCTTGAATCAAGATCTGAGGTTGATCCTCGCCTTCCTGCACCGCCATGCGCCCCTGCACCCGGTACCAGTGATCGGCCTCCAGCGACTCAGAATCAGTCCAGTGGGTGGGAAGGGCCACCGGATAGGCATCCGCTGCACAACAGCTGATTAAAAAGCGGGTCAGCAAAAACGTGCCTGGCAGGGCATCTTCCGGATGAACCACAAACCCATCCACATCGACGGGCTGGTTTTCATAGGTGTAGGGATCAGGAAAGACTTCCAGCGTGCGGATCCAATCCAAAAGCGTTCTCTCGGCTGGGTTCACCTGAGGGCGAAAGGCCTGGGGCTGATCCCGAGTTGCACTCAGATGCTGACTTACTCCCCGATTGAGGGCGGTTTGACCAGATAGAGGTCTGGGATTAACCCATAGACCCAGCAGGGCAGTGATCAAAAGCAGGATGGCCCCGATGTGAGGTCGAAATACGCTGATGTGACCGGCATTGCTAGCGGCAGTCTGGCGGGGGCGGAGAAACTGATAAAACCCCAGGATCAGCAAGACCACTCCTGTAACGGTTGCCAGATTCAGGTAGTTGACATGGATCAGTAACACCAGTTGCTGCTGCCAGCGAAAGATCAAGAGCATCGCTCCCAACAGCAAAATCGGCAGGGCATCAAAACGACTTCTGAAAAAATAGATCCAGGGAGCAGCTGGTGAGGTCCTCACAACGGTTCACCTCCGCCGCCCGACGAGACAGAGAGCTCCTGAAAGCGAGGATCCTCCTGGACAAATTGAAAGCAGGAGTTTTTCAAGCGCGGGATAAAGCTGGCGGGATCCAGGAGCACTGCCTGTCGCAGATGGTTTAACGCTGACTCGCCATCCCCCTGCAGGGCATAACAGGTGGCCTTGTGAAAATAGGCTTCAGCATTATTGGGATCCAGGGCCAGGGCACGGTCATGACTTTGAAGGGCCAGGGCCGTAAACCCTAGATCCGCCATCGCCAGGCCCCGCGTATTCCAGATTACCGCCAGATCGGGTTTTAGCTCCAGAGCCCGATCAAAGCTATTCACCGCCTCCATGGTTTCCCCCAGCCGATAGAGCACCGTACCCTGATTGGCCCAGAGATCCGCGGCCTGAGGTTGCAGGTCCAGGGCTTTGCCATAGCTGCTCAGGGCTTCTTCGAGTCGCTCCAGTCGAGTCAGGGCTAGAGCTCTGTGGGTCCACACCTGGGGATCGGTGGGATTGTAGGCCAGGGCTTTGTCGTAGCTGGTGACAGCCGAGTCCCAGCGACCTAACCTGGCCAGCGTTAAGCCTCGACAGAACCAGGCGGTGGGGTGATCCGGTTGAATGGCAAGGGCCCGATCATAACTGCGCACTGCCTCTTCAAGCCGATCCAGGAGACGTAGACAGTTGGCCTGGTTGAAACGACTGAAGAAGAAGTCTGGTTGCAGCTGCAGAACGCGGTCGTAATTCCGTAAGGCTTCTTGATAGCGGCCCATGTCTTCAAAAATCAGGGCCTGATTATTGAGCGCTTCGATCAAGACAGGATCCGCTTGAATCGCTTTCTCATAGCTATCCAATGCTGACCTTAAATCCTGCTGTTGTTCAAATTCTACCGCCTGCTGAAAATATTGATGGGCTTCCCGTGGTCGATCCGTTGTCTCTGAAGGGGGGGCAACTGCAGGTTCTGGGATCTCGATTTCCTGCGGGGGAGCTGCTTGCCGGATCCGCCACCCTAACAGCAGAGTCAGGAGCAACAGGGCTGCTCCAGTTCCCACCATGACGGTATCCGTAGCCTCCAGACTCAGGAGAGCTAGAAGGGCAGGGCTGGGACTCTCGATCATGGGCATGATCATATCTCAGGCTACTTGTGCCAGCACCACCCGATGGCGGGGGCTATTACAGATGAGCTGGGGTGTTTGAAATCCAGCATCCCAGAACGCCTCCTCCAGATCCAGAGTGAAGTACTGATCTAAATAGGGCTCGGTACTTTTGAGCAGAGTCAAAATGTAGGGAGGCATGGAGGCGTAGACCTCGGAGCGGGGATTCATATCCATGAGGGCCATGGTTCCTCCGGGTCGCAATAAACGCCGCGCTTCCCTCAAGATTTGGCGGGCCGCCTGTTGCGGTAACTCATGGAAAAGCAGGCACGCAGAAACGAGATCAAAGCTCGCGGCAGGAAGATCGGTTGATTCAGCGGGGGCATGTTTCCAGGTGATTGAGGCTGGAGCTTTCCCAGACCGAGAGCGGGCTACCGCCAGGAAATAGGGAGAGAGATCCAGTCCAGTGATCTGGGCCTGAGGAAAGGTTTCCTGCAGGGCCAGGGTACTCATGCCCACACTGCAGCCAATATCCAGGATCCGCTCTGGTGAGTTGGGGAGCTTTGCCAGCAAGACATCGTGATAACTTTGCCGTAGCCGTGCATCTCCACGGGGATCGGTGCCGGACCAGATGCGAGAGTGAACGGCATAGGCTGCCACCTCCACCTCGGTCGCAGGCTCCCAGCCCAGATTGCCTTCCTCATAGGCATGGAAGGATCGCAGGTAGTAGTCGGGATAAACCAGATCGGGATTTTGCACCTGTGCCAGCTCTGCTTCCAGGTCCTGAGCCTTCAGATCCGCAACCCGCTGATGCCAATCCACCCCGATCATGGCCGAGCGCTTGATCATCATGGATCGGGCCTGATGTTTAGCCCAGTGGGCCAGCGGTTTAATCGCAAGTAGCCCATTCACCAGGCGGGAGAGGGGTCGGATCTTTGAGCTCACGGTTGCGGTCATCTGAGCACCACACAAACCTTCCTGAGGCACTATAGCGCAAGTTACTCGTCCCCGATGATCTCGGGTTCTGTTAACTCATCAGACATTTCGATCACCGCTCTCCGGATCGGTTTCATCCAGCCCTCTTCGATTTCATCCATTTCTTCGTAGCGGCGGCGCTTAGCGCGGTTAGCCACCTGCACCGTGATCCGGTAGCGGTTACTGGAAGCATCGATCAAGGCTTCCACCCGGCGCATTAGCTCAGAGGTATCCATGGTCAGGTGCTTAGACTTGCGGATGGTCATAACGGTTTCACAGGGGGAATGAATCAAGCGGTTTTTATCTTAGCAACATCGGGTTCTGGGAAGGCTGTGGTGAGGCTAACTGGGTCAGGAATTGTCGGGCCGTCACATAAGGATCGGAAGATTGCATTAAGGCCCGCACCACCGCCACGCGTTCAGCACCTGCCGCCTGCACTTCGGCTACATTGGTCAGATCAATACCGCCAATGGCAAACCAGGGCAGAGCAACCTGATTTCGAGCGTAGCGGACAAAATCCAGTCCTACAGCAGGTTTATCCGCCTTGGTGGGAGTCGCATACACCGGTCCAACTCCCAGGTAATCCACGGGATTG
Source organism: uncultured bacterium (assembly GCA_964392245.1). Classification (GTDB taxonomy): domain Bacteria; phylum Cyanobacteriota; class Cyanobacteriia; order Thermostichales; family Thermostichaceae; genus JAAUUJ01. The sequence continues at coordinate 31,218 of CAYMOX010000010.1, read as the reverse complement.
GACAAGGCTAGGGCCACTTCTTCTGGATTGGTGGTGGACATGCCGATGATCTTGTGGGGGCCCAGGAGCTGACGGGCGGCGGTAACAGGTAAATCTGTTTGCCCGAGATGGACTCCATCGGCATCCACTGCTAGGGCCAGATCCACACGATCATTCACCAGCATGAGAGCGCGGTAGCGGTGACACAGGGGCTGCAGCTGCTGCAGATCCGAGATGATCTCACGGCCCTCTGCCTGCTTGTGACGGTATTGGACGATGGAAACCCCTCCCTGAAGGGCTTGTTCCACCACATTCAACCACCCTGGAACGGGTTGGGTGACCAGATAGAGACGACTGTTGTGGAGAGTGTGCTGACGGGAGCCGCCCAGGAGATGGGTTTCAATTTCATAGAGGCGGTAACGCATCTTTTTACAGATCACGGCCATTTCAGCACTCACCAGTTGCTGTTCTACCCCCAGCTTGGAGTATTCCTCCAGGACTCTGAGCGCCTCCTGCACCCGCCCACAGTTGGCCTGCAACACCTCTTTCAGATCGCGACGGTGGGTAGTGTCGGGGTAGCTGTCTTCTGCCCCCAGATCATGGGCGGTATCCCTGGCAAAACGCAGGAGATCAGTATGCCATTGGGCCAGGGCCTGCCGCATACTTTTACATTCACTTGCCCATTCTGCTGCTTCCAGACCAAAACGAAACCATTCTTCCAGCACTCGCAGCCCCTCTCGGGCCCGATCAAGATTGGCATCCAGGATCCGCGCCACCGCTTGTGGTCTCATGGCACCCCGACTATGAAGAACTTTTCGGACAGCTCGGCAAAGCTCCCTCTATCCTACTGCTGTTGAGGATCTAGCTCTAGCCTCAGTTGTGGGGCTAGATCTTCCATTAACTATGCATGCGAGGTTTGGGGTGCAGTGTGGAAAGGATCTCGGCTTCTGCTGCTAAGAGGGTCTTCAGACGGGGTTCCACCTCCGAGGAAGGGAACCGTTGCAGGGCCAAATCGAGGTACAGATGCAGGTGTCGCTCTTCGGCGGCGGTCAACCAGTGATAAAACTCAGCCAGCAGCGGATCGGGGCAGTGCTCCGCCAGCAGGGCCAGTCGCTCATGACTGCGGGCCTCGATAATCGCTGCCACCAGGAGGGTGTCCAGCAGATAGCAGGGTTCCTGATGACGGATCTGTTTGTTCAACTGACTGGCATAGGGAGCAGCTGAGAGGGGACGCACTTTGATCTGGAGCCGTTCAATATGCCGATAAACCTTTTCAAAGTGCAGCAGTTCTTCGCGGGCTAAGGGGGAGAGCGCTTCCACCAGTTCGGTATGGGCTGGGTAGCGGAAAAGAATACTGAGGGCATGGCCTGCTGCCTTTTTCTCACAATTGGCGTGATCCACCAGGATCTGATCCAGATGGGTGAGGGCCTGTTCAATCCAGGCGGAGGAGGTTGCTGAGGCCAATTGCAGGCTGATCACGGATGGGGGCTAATCCTTACTGGATCAGCATAACAGTCTTCACCCAAGATCTAGCCCTCTGGAGAGAAGTCCACCCTCAGGCAGTTGCTGAACTGCGGTAGGATAAGGTGCACCTTTGCCGCATCTGTTAGCCAGATCATGTCTTTGATTCGAGCTCTGCATACCCAACTGATCAACCGGGAACGCTCTGCTGTGGACATTGCCCAGGAGTATCTGAACCGGGCCCAACAGCTTGAGTCTCAGCTGCACAGTTTTCTTACCCTCACGCCAGAGGTGGCACTGGAGCAGGCGGCACAGGTGGATCAGCGATTGGCCCATGGCGAGTCTCTCAGTCCCCTGGCTGGGATTCCCATCGCCATCAAAGACAATATGTGCACGCAGGGGATCCGCACCACCTGTGCTTCACGGATTCTGGAGCACTATATTCCCCCCTACGAGTCGACAGTCACGGCCCGGCTACAGGCAGCGGGCATGGTGATGCTGGGCAAAACCAATCTGGATGAGTTTGCCATGGGCAGCTCAACAGAGAACTCCGCTTTTCAACGCACAGCCAATCCCTGGGATCTGGCCTGTGTGCCGGGAGGATCTTCAGGGGGATCGGCGGCAGCCGTGGCGGCGGATCAGGCGGTGGTGTCGCTGGGATCGGATACGGGTGGATCGATTCGTCAGCCAGCCTCTTTCTGTGGGGTGGTGGGCATGAAACCCACCTATGGCCTAGTCTCGCGCTATGGTTTGGTGGCTTTTGCCTCTTCTCTGGATCAAATTGGACCCTTCGGTCGCACTGTAGAGGATGTTGCCCTGGTTCTGCAGGGGATTGCGGGTCATGATCCTTTAGACTCCACCAGCTTGAATGTGGAGATCCCTGACTACACCCAGGCCCTGCAACCTGATCTGAAGGGGTTTCGGGTGGGAGTGATTAAGGATCTGTTGGGAGAAGGCTGCAGTCCGGAGGTGGCAGAGTCTGTGCATGCGGCAGTGGAGGTGATGAAATCCCTGGGGGCTGAGATTGTGGAGGTATCCTGCCCCTCCTTCCGCTATGGTCTGGCCACCTATTACATCATTGCCCCCTCGGAGGCCTCGGCCAATCTGGCCCGCTATGACGGCGTTAAGTACGGTTTGCGAGAGGACGCGGACAGTTTGGTGCCCATGTATGCCAGGACGAGGGATCACGGCTTTGGTCCGGAAGTCAAACGGCGGATCATGATCGGGACCTATGCCCTCTCTTCTGGCTACTACGATGCCTACTACCTCAAGGCCCAAAAGGTACGCACCCTGATCAAGCAGGATTTTACCCAGGCCTTTGCGCAGGCGGATGTGTTAATCAGTCCCACCAGTCCCTCTCCAGCCTTCAAGGCAGGGGATCGTTCGGACCCGCTGAGCATGTATCTATCCGATTTGATGACAATTCCAGTGAATCTGGCGGGCTTGCCCGGATTGAGCCTTCCCTGTGGATTTGTGCATGGTCTCCCTGTGGGGCTACAGATCATCGGCAATATTTTGCAAGAAAGCCAGGTGCTGCGGGCCGCCTATGCCTATGAACAGGCCACTGACTGGCACAAGCAGCAGCCGAAACTGAGTTAACCATGCCCACCTCCCAGATCCAGTCTTCGGCCCAGGTGCAGTCTTTGTTTGACCGGATTGCCCCCAGCTATGACGCCCTGAATCAGCAATTGAGTTTAGGGTTACACCGGATCTGGAAAGGGATCACAGTGCAAATGGCCCGCCCTCCTCGGGGTTCCCAGGTTTTGGATATTTGCTGTGGTTCAGGCGATCTGGCTTTGTTGTTGGCTCAGCAGGTGGGGCGGCAGGGAACGGTGGTGGGTTTAGATTTCTCGGAGCAATTGCTGCAGATCGCTCGCCGTCGGTCTTTGCTTACCTTTCCTGGACATACGTTTGATTGGGTGAGGGGGGATGCTTTAGATTTGCCTTTTGCGTCGGATCGGTTTGCAGCAATTACCATGGGCTATGGCCTGCGAAATGTGGTGGATATTCCCCTGGCTCTGCAAGAGATCCGCCGCGTCTTAAAACCCGGATCCTGGGCTGCAATTCTAGATTTTCATCGTTCTCCCTGCTGGGGAGTGAGCTGGTTTCAGGAGCTTTATTTAGAAATGATCGTCGTCCCCACGGCAAAACGGTTAGGTGTGGGGGATGAGTATGCCTATATCCATCCAAGTCTGGAAACTTTTCCTACGGCAGCTGAACAACTAGCACTGGCCGCAACTGTTGGATTTAAGCAGGCTGAATACTATCCTCTCACCTGGGGATTGATGGGGATCTTGTTGCTGCAGAAATAGTTGTTTGTGATGGAAACATACACTTATTCCTTATGGGATCCAGGCTATGCTTGCTCCAGAGAAACTTAGCAATTGAGGTTGTGGACTTGCCGGAGTGGTGAGATCCATCCAACCAAGATCACCCGTCGCAATGGTTTGCCCTGTTTGACTTAGAGGTGAGCGGGGATCGGGAACCCCTTGACTGGGTTGGAGTAACGCATAGGCTAGACTGCGACCATCGGGAGAGAGATTGAAATCCAATTCCAGGGGATATTCAGCCGTGAGCAATTCTGTTTCCGTCTGATCTTCCCAGTTAAGCGCCAGCAGCCGTGGTGACTCGGTAAAATTCTCCGGGTTCAAGAGAGTGGTGAGGACGTACAAAATCGGGCGAGTTGGATCAAACTCTCCGGCCAGAATGGATCCTTCTGTGGTCAGAACCTGAACGTTTACTCCTCCAGTATTACTGACAATCCAGAGCTGACGAATGTAGTCGGTCCCAAATTTGACCAGAGCCGCATAGGCTCCGTCAGATCTGAGGGCAATTGCCTGACCGTACTGGGCCAGAAATTCCGCTTCACCAGCTTCCTGTTCTAAAGGCAAAATCGCCAGCCCCTGCCCCTGTGCCATCAGCAAGCTGGAGTTGTCAGGGGTAATCAGAAAATCCCCGATCACATCAGTCCCCAGATCAATGGGCTGAAATTCCTCAGCATCCGCAGCCTTGATCCAGAGTTGAGTTTGAAAAGGATTGCCAGGATCAATACGTTCCACCAAGACCAGATCTTGGGTAGGGGAAACCTCCATTTGTAAGTTTTGATAGCGAGAATGATCCAGTAACAATCGGGAAGTTTGGCTCTTCAGGGAAAGCTCATACAGATCTTGAGACTGCACCGTCTCTTCTGTAGCAAAGAAATAGACTTTCTCGCCTGTGGGCGCAGGTTGAAAATGGGTTACCTTCAGGCGAGGATCCGTAAGGATGGTGGAACTAAACGTCTCCAGGTTGAGTAAAATCAGACGACCAGCCTCATCTCCTTGCACTCCTACAGTTAACAGCTGCCGATCAGGGGTGCGAAACTCACCTGTAAAGGGTTCAGGGAGCAGGTTGCCTTGCCGATCCTGAGCTTCGGAAATCTCAATCCTATACATCCGACCGTAGGGTGCGGGTTGCGTAAGGGTATAGACGAGCCGCTGTCCCACCCAAAAAAATCGACCCGGCAGCGGAGGTTCGATCTTAAAATTAGTCTCAACGCTGCTCTGATCCATAGGCCGGTTAAAGATAATCTCCATCTGGCGATCTCGGGCAGAGATCCGTTGCTCCTGCCAGTTAAACTCACGCACATGGGGAGGAAGTTGAAAGCCTATCCCCACCAGAAACACCATCAGGGTAAAGCCCACCAGGCTAAAGAAAACAACCCCCCGATCTAGAGGTGACCAGGTTCTGAATGTCTTGATGAGGGGTGTAACAGGGAACATAGGATCAGAAAAAGAATCAATGAATCGGGATGGTGACAACTGACCTCAGTCTAATGGAGGGATGAGAGGCTGGGGATCAGTGCCGGATAAAACTCTGCTATTTGTCCTCCCGAAAAGAAGTTAATCTCTTTAGATCTGCGATTGACTGCAGCACAAATGTATTCAGGATTACCTCATCAATGTTGCCGTTAAATGAATACGTAATGCAGTAGGCTAAAGCACCTGATCAGGGTAGAATCAGGCTTGTTTTGCTGTAACTAAGTTAACATGCTACGCCATCTGTCTTTAGTGGCCAAAGTTACTCTCGACCGTCGCCATGTCTCGAGTTTTGTTCAGCTTAGTTTGGCCTGTCTGAGCACACTCACCGGACTTTTGGGAGTTAGATCGGCCCGGGCGGAAGTACTGGTTCGGGTTGAGATCACGCAAGCTCAGGGAACGCTTGCCATCGGCACCTCTACGCCTGCATTGATCACAGATCACAAAGATCAGATCCTGGGCACGCTCCCACCTCTAAAACGTTTTTTCGCCTCGCCTCAAGGAAGAGGTCTGCTGCTAAACGGAGTCCATAGTCCGGTGCTCAGAGTAAAGCCCAGTGGCGACGGCTTGGTTTCCCTGAACGGGACCTGGTATCACGGAGAGATGATTCTGGCAGGTTATAACTCGGCATTGGTGGTGAACTATGTGGATCTGGAGAACTATGTGGCCAGTGTGGTGGATGCGGAAATGGGGGCGTCCTTTCATCCTGAGGCACTCAAGGCCCAGGCGGTTGCTGCCCGTAGCTACGTTCTCTATCACCGCAATTCCCGACCCTGGTTTGATGTGCACAGTGACACCCGATCTCAGGTGTACCGTGGGCTGAGTCGGCAGGGGCCTTCCCAGGCAGCCCGAGCAGCGGCAGCGGCAACCCGGGGAGTGGTGCTCACCTATGATGGGCGACTGATCAATGCGATGTACAGCGCCAGCAGTGGGGGTTACACAGTCGGTGTGCAGGGTTTTCCCTATCTGAGTGCCGTTCCCGATGTTACCAGCCGACCCAAGTATGGCCATGGGATTGGCATGAGTCAGTGGGGGGCTCAGGAAATGGCGGTGCAGGGGAGAACCTTCCGCCAGATCTTAGGTCACTATTATCGCGGTGTGGGGCTGGCGCGGATCCCCGAGTAACTCCAGAAATCGGCAGAGGCCTCTAACTTGAGAGAAATCCAAGATTTATTTCTGGTGTCGATCCGGTTGGGACTCCTGTAGGAATTCGATCACAGAATTGGCGAAAATTGCTGCTTGGGTTCGATCGCGCAGGTGCAGGCGACTGAGAATATTGGTGACATGATTCTTGACGGTTCCTTCCGAAATGTAGAGTTGCTCGCTGATCTCGCGGTTGCTCTCCCCCTTGGCAATCAGACGCAAAACATCTCGCTCGCGACTGGTCAGCTCCCAAAACCCAGGAGGTAAGTCAGGGGGTTGCTTGGGATTCTCAGCCACGACAGGCCGGATCTTTTGCATGATCCCGGGACCGAATTGAGAGTAACCACGGTGGATGGCACGAATGGCCTGGGCCAGCTCCTCCGAGGGCGTGTCCTTCAGTAGATAGCCCATGGCCCCCACCCGCAGGGCCTCTGTGACATATTCCTGATCATCAAAGGTGGTTAAGACCAGTACCTTGGTGGCCGCAAACCGCTGACAGATCTCTGCTGTGGCTGCCACCCCATCCATGACGGGCATGCGCACATCCATGAGAACGACATCGGGTTGGAGGAGTTCTACCTGCTGCAAGGCTATGCGCCCGTTTTCTGCATCTCCCACCACCTCCAGATCCGGTTCGAGTGTGAGCAGCGCCTTCAATCCCTGGCGAATAATACTCTGATCATCCACAAGCAGAATCCGGATTGTGTCACTCATGGTTTTTCTCCTCCCTGACTGGACAACGGCAGTTGTACACAAATCTGGCAGCCTTGACCCGGTTGACTGCAGATGAGCAGGGATCCCTGCAGAGACTGAGCGCGTTCCCGCATCCCCTGCAATCCAAACCCACTACTATTCTCCTGCGGCTGAAAGCCCTTGCCATTATCCTGGACCGATAAACTGAGCATCGTGGGTGCCGTGCGCAGGTAAACTTTGATCAAGGTTGCCCCTGCGTGTTTACAGCTGTTGGTCAGGGCTTCCTGAATAATCCGGTAAACAGCATTTTGAACCTCTGAACCCAGACGGATCTGCGGATCCAGTTCCAGCTGAGTCGTGATCTGAATCCCTGTGGATTCCTGAGTTTGCTGGATCAGATGAGTAATTGCGGTGGTCAGGGAAGCACCAGAGAGGACATCACTTCTGAGGGCAGAAACGGACTGACGCACATCCTGCAGGGCCTGAGTGCCCAGTTGTTTGGCCTCTTTGAGAAATTGATGGGCCTGTTCGGGTTGCGCCCGCCAGAGTTTTAGCACCCCTTCCAATTGAATATTGAGGGCCGTGAGGGAATGCCCCAGGGAATCATGGATCTCGCGGGCAATCCGATTCCGCTCCTGGACTGTGGCCAGTTGTTCAATTTGCTGGGCATACTGACGCAGCTGGCGATTCGCCTGACTCAGCTGTTCCCGTGCCCTGCGCTCCACCACTAGAGAATTGATCATCAAGATCAAAAAGATCATGCTGAGAATAAAGACCAGCGACAGCGTTGCCACCACGTAGTTAATGTATTCTGGGGGCAACGAAGTTAGAAAAGGCTGCAGATTGCTGTCCAGTCTTTGCCGTACCGATACCAGAAACATCAGGAAGGTCAAGGCTCCCACGATCATCCGCCCCTTCCAGTTAAAAATTAAGCAGCTACGGACTAAAAGGGGAACATACAGGGAAGCGTAGAGACGCACATTGCCCAGCAGCGAGACCACCAGGATCATCCCTCCCTGCAGGAGCGTGTACAGGATCTTGTCTCGGGTTTTTACGGGAAGGAACAGACCCATGAGCCCATAAAGCAGGATTAAGGGAATCATGAGCAGGGGAGAAGGGGAAAGCTGGGGTAGCGCTGGCAGCAATTCCGCCAGGATCCCCAACCCCAGGAGGGTCCATTCTAGATAGAGAAGTAAAGGAAAAGGATGTTGGTGGATTTGTCGAATTAACCTATTCACGCTGGGGTCCGTGAAAACTAGACAGATTCACTGTAATGCAGACCCCTCAGCTGTGATATTATCGCGAGTCATCTTCTTGCTCGATTGATCCATGACCTCAGTCACCCACTGGTCTCCCTTTCCTGGTTAACTCTGTTGCCAGTGGTGACCTTGCCATGGGATTCAGGTGCACCAGATCGATACCGGAGAAGAGTAAACTGGACATGCATTCTTGATTTCGATAGTTGAACGGAACCCCTTAGGTATGGTGCGCAATAAACTCACGGATCAGGATCAGGAACAATTGGTACACCTCTACCGTGAGTCTGAGGTCACCACCACTGCCCTGTCTGAACAGTTTCAAGTCAGCCCCAGTACTGTAACCCGTATCCTCAAAGATAATATTCCCCCTGCTGAATATCAGTCGCTGGTCAATCGTCGTCGCTCCGCAGGTCGGCGGAAGGACACAAACACTTCAGCGGAGATCGATCAGTTAGAGGTCATGTCCCTGGATCCGGTGTCACCCCTCTCTCAGGGTGATCAGGATGGGGATCCGGAGATGAATTCACTCGCGGAAATCCCTGAAGTCCCTGATTGGAGTCCATCTTCCGCCGCTTCACCTGAGCCTCTCACCGCTGCTTCTCCGTACCTTGAACCTGTTGATACTGATATGAGTTATGAGGATCTAGCGGATGATCTTGACGAGGAAGACAATCTAGAATTTTCCGACGAAGAGGAGTTGGCCTCTGATCTAGAGGACTACGATGAATCTGAGATGGAGACGACAGCCACCGCAGAAGCAAGCCTGCATCAGGAATCCATCCAGGCCTTCAGTATTCTTCCGCTTGAGGATCTGGACCCCCCGGATGTTTGCTTTGTGGTTGTGGATCGGTTTAAGGAACTGACCACACGCCCGCTCAAGGACTTTATTCCCGAAGGATCGGCTTATCTGGATCAGTCCGGGCTATCTCAGGAGCTGGCGGATCAGGCGCGGACGCTCCCCATTTTTGACAACCACCGCGTCGCTCGTCGTTTCTCGGACATGTGCCGCCGTAGCGGGGGGCCTCCCCACAGTGTGATCCGCTTTCCGGGCTATCTGATCGAGGTGGTTCGAGCCCAGCTTCACGATAAGGGCATCACACATCTATTAGTTGATGGTCAGGTGTATAGCCTCAACCATCATTAATCCATGAAAAGCCCCCGGTGGAGGGGGCAATCTCTTTACTCTTCGGCAGTTGCGTCTGGAATCTCTTCCTCCGTTACTGCCACCACTTCCCCTTCAGCAGCAGCTTCCTGAGCTAGCTGGGCAGCTCGCATCTGTTCCCGGAACTTGGCGGCCATTTCTTCCGCTTTGTCGTACACCAGTTGTGGATCACGGGTCATGTCCCCGGGCTCAGGTTCCAGCTGCTTCGTGGACAGGGAAATCCGGCCCCGCTCAGCATCCAGGTCAATGATCATCACTTTAACTTCATCATTAACGTTAAACACACTGTGGGGGGTATCGATATGATCGTGGGAGATCTCGGAAATGTGGAGTAGACCACTGACCCCACCAATATCGATAAAGGCACCGTAGGGCTTGATCCCGCGAACCGCACCCACCACAACTTCGCCCACTTCCAGGCGGTTCATCTTGCGTTCCACCAGGGCGCGACGGTGACTGAGCACCAGGCGGTTGCGATCCTCATCCACTTCCAGAAACTTGAGGGGCAGTTCCTCGCCCACCAGATCCTCTTTGGGTTTGCGGGTACTGATGTGGGATCCAGGAATGAAGCCACGCAGCCCTTCAATTCTCACCAGGGCTCCTCCGCGGTTGGTGGCAAAAATACTGGAGCGCACAGTGGCATCTTCCGTTTGCAGCTGTCGCACCCGCTCCCAGGCGCGCATGTACTCGATCCGGCGAATCGAAAGGGTGAGCTGCCCCTCTTCGTTCTCTTCAGTCAGGATGAAAAATTCACGGGTTTCCCCAGGCTGAAGCATCTCAGAAGGATGATCAATCCGGCTGATGGACATCTCCTGCAGAGGGATATAAGCTGCAGTTTTAGCGCCAATGTCGATCAGCGCGCCCCGAGGCTCAATCGAGAACACGGTGCCAGCTACAATTTCGCCTGGACTGAAGTGATAGTCATATTTGTCCAGCAAAGCAGCAAAGTCGTCGTGGGAAAACCCAACGTCAGATAGCATGGCGGTTCGGTTCATGGTAATCGACTGGATCACAGGTAAAATCAGAGCTAGGGTGGATAAAAAACCATGGGTGCGGCGAAGCAGCTTCAGAAGTTGCCAGGCGACGACGGCACCAGAGCCCATACATCATAACTCAAGCTGTGGCAAAACTGACTACCGCAGATTTAAGTTAAAGGCTTGTCATGGAGCACTGAATCCATCCAGGTTTTGGGGGTGTTGGCTGCCTGAATGGATGCGATTGGGATTCTCCTTCTCGCCGCAGGTATTGTTCCTGATCCCTCCCAATTCATCAGCTGAATTTAAGGAAACCGGTTTACCTTGATCCTAATTCTGCCTCAATATCCTGGCCTCAGCAGACTTTACTGACGGGCTGATGATGGAGACAATCACAAAAAGTTGCAGTGCCAGTTTACCCGGTTGTTGTTCAGGATCAAATTCATGACGACCCCTTTATCTCTGGAGCAGATCAATCTCCAGGTGCCTTTGCAGGAGCGCTATTCGCAAGTCAGGCAGCAGAGTAGCCACCTTTGCAGCCCCCTGGAGACTGAAGACTATGGGGTTCAGAGTATGGCGGACGTCAGTCCCCCCAAATGGCATCTGGCTCACACCACCTGGTTTTTTGAAACCTTTCTCCTCCAGCCCTATCTCTCGAAGTATGACCTGTTTCATCCTGACTTTGGCTACCTTTTCAATTCCTACTACGAAGCCGTCGGATCCCGTCATCCCCGGCCCCAGCGAGGATTGCTCTCCCGCCCCAGTGTCAAAGAGATCTACAGTTACCGGGCCTATGTGGATGAGGCAATGGTGGCCCTTCTGGTTGAACGAGGAGAGGATCCGGAGGTGAAGCAGCTGGTAGAGCTGGGGTGTCACCATGAACAACAACACCAGGAGTTACTGCTGACGGATATCAAGCATATTCTGGCCTGCAATCCCCTTCACCCTGCCTACAATGCTGATCTGCCCGTGGCCGCGGCATCGAGTCCGGCCAAAGAACAATGGCTGGATTATCCTGGGGGATTAATGACGATCGGTGCCAGGGAAGGAGGATTTGCTTTTGACAATGAGACTCCACCCCATTCGGTCTACCTGCAGGATTACTGGTTAGCAGCTCGGTTAGTGACACAGGCCGACTATCTGGAGTTTATTGAGGCAGGCGGGTATCAGCAGCCGCAGTGGTGGCTGGCAGAAGGCTGGGCAACGGTTCAAACCCAAGGTTGGCAAGCGCCTCTCTATTGGGAGCCCATTAACGGGGAATGGCAGATCTTTACCCTGTCTGGCTTGCGTCCCTTCGCGCCAGAAGATCCCGTTTGCCATGTCAGCTATTTTGAAGCCGATGCCTTTGCCCGCTGGAAAGGGAAACGCTTACCAACGGAGTCTGAGTGGGAGATGGCGGCCAGTTCTTTGCCAGTCCAAGGCAACCTCCTAGAGCAAGGATACTTGCATCCGATTCCAGCCCAGGCAACCACCCGACCCGATCAGATGTTTGGGGATCTGTGGGAATGGACCCAGAGTGCCTATGCCCCTTACCCCGGATTCAAACCTGCGGCGGGCGCTGTGGGAGAATACAACGGTAAATTTATGTGCAATCAAATGGTGTTGCGGGGAGGATCCTGTGCCACACCCCACAGCCATATCCGTGCCACCTATCGCAATTTCTTTCCTCCTGCTGCCCGCTGGCAATTTAGCGGAATTCGCTTGGCCATGTAAGGATCCTGCCTTTTCACAGAGTTTCCTGACAGGCGCGTTTGCGGGTCATGTTGTCACTCGTTTTCTGATCTATGAGCACTTCTACAATTCAGTTTTTTGATTTCCACCCACCTCAGGGGGATTTTCTGGCAGAGGTTGTGCAGGGGCTTTCTGGGTTTCCCAAAGCGATCCCGCCCAAGTTTCTGTATGACAAACGGGGTGCAGAGCTTTTCGATGCCATCTGTGAGCTGGAAGAATATTATCTAACCCGAACAGAGATACAGATCCTGCAAACCCACACCGCCGAGATTGCCAGGTTGATGGGGGATTCTGTGCTGGTGGAGTTTGGCAGCGGCAGCAGTCAAAAAATTCGCATTCTCCTTGAGGCCGATCCTGAGATCAAAACCTATATTGGCCTGGATATTTCCAAGCAACATCTGCTGGAGTCCTGTGAATCGCTGGCGGCACTCTACCCTCGACTGGAGGTGGTAGCTATCTGTGCAGACTTTACCCAACCGATCACTTTACCCGAGTCCCTACAGGGGCGTCGAAAAGTGGGTTTCTTTCCCGGATCTTCCATTGGCAATGTCAAACCCGAGGAGGCCTGTCAGATCCTGAGCCATACCGCTCAACTGCTAGGCCCAGAAGGTAGTCTGATTATCGGGGTGGATTTGAAGAAAGAGGCCACTATTTTAGAACCTGCGTATCAGGACTCTCAGGGGGTGTCGGCGGCTTTTGCACTGAATTTGCTCACCCGCATTAACCGTGAGCTGGGGGCAGATTTTGTCCCCGATCAGTTTGGCTATCAGGCGGTTTACAATCCCCTGGGCCGGATTGAGATGTCATTGGTGAGCCTGCAACCCCAGACCGTCCACCTGAAGGGACAGCAATTTGAATTTAGCGAAGGGGAAACATTGCGCACGGAATTCTCCTATAAGTACACCATTGCTGAGTTTCAAGATCTGGCGGCCTCAGCTGGGTTCCGCTCCAAAACCCTATGGACGGATCCGCAGAGCTGGTTCAGTGTGTATTACCTGACCACCTGAAGGGCTAGGATCAAGAGACTCAGCAGGGGAAACAGGTGAGCAGCTGTGCAGTTCGTTGATCAGGCCAAGGTTTGGGTGCAGGCGGGGGATGGGGGGGATGGGCTGGTGGCCTTTCGCCGCGAGAAGTATGTGCCTGCTGGCGGTCCCTCGGGGGGCAATGGCGGTCGGGGTGGATCCGTGATCTTTGAGGCGAATGCCAATCTGCAAACCCTTCTGGATCTGCAGTTTCAACACCTGATCCGGGCAGAATCCGGCAGCAAAGGGGGACCGAATAACCGCACCGGAGCCAGTGGTCAGGACCGGATCGTGAATGTGCCCTGTGGCACTGTGGTTTGGGATAGCGAAACGGGTGAGTTACTCGGGGATCTTGTTGCGGCAGGGGATCAGTTGCTGGTGGCAGCAGGGGGCAAAGGCGGTCTGGGAAATGCTCATTTTCTTAGTAATCGCAACCGCGCTCCCCAAAAGATGACCCCTGGAAAACCGGGTCAGAAACGACTGCTGCAGCTGGAGCTCAAACTGATTGCCCAGGTGGGGATCATTGGCCTGCCGAATGCGGGCAAGTCGACCCTGATCTCGGTTTTATCGGCTGCCCGTCCTAAGATTGCTGATTATCCGTTTACAACGCTGGTGCCCAATTTGGGGGTAGTCCCTCGTCCGCCCCAGGATGGAGTCGTGTTTGCGGATATCCCTGGTTTGATTGAAGGGGCCCATTTAGGGGTGGGACTGGGACATGATTTTCTTCGGCATGTGGAGCGAACCCGAGTCCTGATCCACCTCATCGATGGAGCTGATCCCGATCCGGTTACGGCCTATCACACGATTCAACACGAGCTGCTGGCCTACAGTCCCACCCTGGCCCAAAAGCCACAGATTCTTGCCCTGAATAAAGTTGATGCCGTGCCTCCTGAAGCTTGGCAAGAGCGCCTGGACATGCTTGCGGCAGTTGTGGAAACACCGGTATTGACCCTCTCGGCGGTGGCGCAGATTGGGCTGGATCAGTTACTGGAAAAGGTATGGGCGCAACTGGATGCCGTCAACGCAGCGGCTGATTCCGAGAAGGATCCTCTGACTGCAGCTCCATCTTTAGAGAGAGCTCTGGCAACACCCTTGGGGAGCTACATCGAGCAGGAGGAAACCGAACCATGAATGCTACCGTCACGGCCCTGATCACCCAACTCCAACTACAACCTCATCCTGAGGGCGGCTTTTTTCGGGAAACCTGGCGCTCCCATCTGACTTTGCCCGCCGATCTTCTTGATGCCATTTATGGAGGCAGCCGATCAGCAGCCAGTTTGATCCTGTTTCTGCTCCCGACCGGGACCGCTTCTCGACTTCACCGTGTGCAATCGGATGAACTCTGGCTTTTCCATCTGGGGGATCCACTCACACTCCAGATCCGACCGGATCTCGAGTCAGACCCTGAGCAGACCTTCCTTCTGGGGAAAGATGATTGTTATCAGGCCCTGGTGCCCGCAGGCCAGTGGCAGGAGGCTGCCCCCATCCCTGGACCGATGGGTTTCACGCTGGTGGGGTGTCTGGTGGTGCCTGGGTTTGATTTTGCCGATTTTGAAATGGTGCCAGATCCGCCTCAGCCCTAGGGATCCCAGCCCTCAACCAATCCTGTAAAGACATGAACCTGGGTTGGAGTTGAAACTGATGGCAGAAATGCTGGATCAGCAGAGGTTCCACCTGGGCAAGGGTAATCTCGGGAAGAAACTGCTGGAGCGAGCCCACAGGGCGATCGGCAATGCCGCAGGGGACGATGCGCTCGAAGGCCTGCAGATCTGGACAGACATTGAGAGCAAACCCGTGAAGGCTGATCCATCGACTGACCTTAATGCCCATGGCCGCCACCTTTGCACCTTGCACCCAGACTCCTGTCAAGCCTGAAATTCGCTCTCCCTCAAGGTCCAGATCCGCAAGCACGGCAATCAGGACCTGTTCCAGCTGGCGGAGATACCAGTGCAGATCCTGTTGATGGCGGCGCAGATTCAAGATCGGGTAACCCACCCATTGCCCCGGTCCATGATAAGTAACTTCTCCCCCCCGTTCGACGCGGTGAACTTCATAGGGCTGCTGCCCAGGATCAAAGCGCAAGTGTTGAGGATCGCCTGCCTGTCCCAGGGTATACACCGGAGGGTGGGTGAGGAGGAGGAGGCCATCGGGTTTTAAAGGCTGATGCTGTTGCACTTGGACCCGTTGTAACTGCCATTCCCTGGCCAGCTTGTAGGGGGTTTCTCCGGGCCGACAGATCTCGATGAGAGGATGATTCTCTTTGGAGTTTGTTGATGTAGAGGGGGCATTCATTTGATATGATGATTGTTTGTCACTTCTTTCTGGAGAAACAGACCCTATGCCCCGGTCCTACGAGACTATGTTGATCGTACGCCCTGATGTGGTAGAGGATTCCCTGGAGCAATTCCTGAATTCACAAAAGCAAATTTTGCAAGACAACGGAGTCAGTAGCGTTGAGACGCAAATTAAAGGGAAACGCCGCTTCAGCGGATTTGAGATGGGACGGTTTAAGGAAGGGCTCTACGTCTTGATGCACTACGAAGCTGATCCCGAAGCAGTGGCAGTTTGGGAAAAAGGTCTGCGTATTCATGAAAGTGTCCTGCGCTTTATGACCCTGCGCCAGGAAGAAGAGTAAATGGTGGTCACACCTTATGTATGGATGTAGACCTTTCTGGATCTGAATTTCAATTTCTGTCCCGTAACTTAACTGCAGAACACTCAAAACTTTTTGGGCATCCTCTGCGTGGATGGTACAGTATTTGCAGATCTGCATCCCCAGCATCTGGGAGGACTTATGAATTCCATTGTATTAATGGCTGAAATTTCCACTGAGCCTGAGATGCGCTTCACTCCTGACAACCTGGCGATCACAACCCTTTGGGTTACCTATCCTAGTGCTCGCGCCGATGAACCGCCCTCAAAAGTGAAGGTCGCTGCCTTTGGGGAACTGGCCCAGGTGGTTTCTGAAACCTGCCATGCCGGAGATGTGGTGACGATTGAGGGACAGCTACACATGAACTCCATTAAGCGGGAGGATGGACGTAGCGAGAAACACGCCGAGATCAATGCCCGCCGGATCTATCCCCTGCAACAAACCTTTCCTCAATCTTTGCGGGTGAGTGGAGATAGCAGTGGATCCCCAGAGGATGCATCTGACTCCAGCGAGGAAGAAACGCCCGCTCCCAAGCCCGCCCGTTCCGCCACTCCCCGCACCCCCAAGGCCGAGCCCCAACCTAATCTGGATGACATTCCCTTTTAAACCCCAGATCCTGGGGTATTCCACTCAGGGGCTGCCCCTGGAGATCTATCAGGTCACCACAGGATCTCGAACCGTGCTGTTACTGGGGGGTGTTCACGGGGATGAACCTGAGGGTGTGTATCTTCTGGAACAGTTTCTGAACTCTCGCCTTTGGGAAAAGGTTCAGGATCGGGTGACACTTTGGCTACTTCCTCGAGTGAATCCCGATGGGTGTCGCCTCCAGCAACGCTGCAACGCCCAGGGTGTGGATCTGAACCGCAACATGCCGACTCAGGACTGGACTGCCGTTGTTCAGAATCCTCGCTATCCACCAGGTCCTACCGCCGGATCCGAACCAGAAACCCAGCTCCTGATGGCCTGTATTGATCGGTTGCAACCGGACGCGATTCTTTCTGCCCATTCTTCCTACACCGATCTTTGTGTTAATTTCAACGGTCCCGCCCAACAACTGGCAGAGGTGATCTCAGCCCAGAATCACTATCCTGTGAAGGCAGACATTGGCTATCCTACCCCTGGATCACTGGGCACCTGGGCAGGGGTAGAACGAGGCATTCCCACCATTACTTTGGAGATTAGAAAGGGATTGACCGCTGCTCAGGTCTGGCAAGAACAGAATCAAGCATTGCTGAGTGGCCTCTACTGGATCGGAGCGCAATAGCGATTCAGGAGGAAGTTAGGATCCCTGTTAACAGAGGGGTTAGGGCTGGCTAACGGTTAACCGCAGTAGATTAGGAGTGGGAAAGTAGGCAAGCTTGCCAGAATCTGAGCGTCCTGACCTGACTTTTTGAGTTTTGATCAGATTAGAGATATTCGGATCCCTTGTTCTGGATAAGATTCATTCCCAGCCTGAAGCGACATCCTGATCGTCACTTCTCGGGAAATTGTAAACTAATACTTACGGGGTTGATGAGAGGAGGAATCCTATGCAAACCAAGAAAACTCTAGCCAGCATTCTGTCGGGCATCCTGGTTCTAAATCTGGAGCTGCCTGTACTGGCACAAACCTGGCCCACGACCAGTGGCACCTCCTCAGTCCAGACCTTGCCTCCCCCACCAGGAGAGGGCTGGCGCACCGTGAATCCCCAACCCCTCACCCCTGGGCAAAGTCAGTTCAACCTGCAATCGACCCTGCTCCTGCAGTCAGGTGATCTGGTATCTGCCACCTATCAGTCTCTGGATTCTCTCTACATTGCGCCTGGAGAATCTCGACCCTTCAGCCTGCCTTTGGATCAACCGCTGCGAGATACCCGAGGGAATGTGGTGGTCCCGGCAGGGGCAATCCTGGAGGGGCAATTCCAACCTGTCAATGGGGGAACCCAGTTCTTTAGCCGTTCCATTTCGATCAACGGCCAGTCCTATCCATTTTTTGCCCAGAGTGGTATCTTCACCAACCAAAAGGATCCGCGTCAAACCTCTGGTGGAGCTATTGCCGGGGATGCTATCGCTGGGGCTGCGGCAGGGGCCTTACTGGGGGGGCTACTGGGGAACCGTGTCATTTCTACCGAAAAAGTGTTGGGTGGTGCACTGGCTGGGGCGGTCGTGGGTAATGTGACTGCTCCCGAGGTGGCTGTGATCAAGCCTGGAACCCTGCTCAACCTCTCCATGACCCAGGACTTTCAACCCGTTCTCAACTGATCCGGTGTTCACATCTCTGGGCGCAGCAGGGGAAAAGCGATCACATCGCGGATACTGGGGCAGTCCAGAAGCAGCATCACCAGACGATCTATGCCCAAGCCCATCCCTCCCGTGGGGGGAAGACCATACTCCAGGGCTGTGATAAAGTCCTCATCAAAGTAGTGGGCTTCTTCATCTCCTGCGGCCTTGAGAGCTGCCTGTTGTTCGAGTCGGGTTCGCTGATCTACCGGATCGGTTAACTCAGAGTAGCTATTGGCCAACTCCCGCCCGGTAATGTAGAACTCGAATCGCTCCACCAACCCCTTGAGGCGACGATGAGGACGGGTGAGGGGGGAATTATCCACCGGAAAATCCAGGACAAACGTGGGCTGCCGCAGTTTGGCTTCACAGCAATGTTCGAAGGTTTTGACCAACAACATGCCCACTGAGTTGCACTCTTCCTTGCCCCGAATCGGTTGATCCTTCAGAGCCTGAAGAGCATCTTCAACCGCCTGAAACTCCAAAAAATTGAGCCCAGTGGCTTCCTGCACCAGTTCATGCATAGTGGCCCGTCGCCAAGGGGGAGTGAGGTCGATTGGTTCCCCTTGATAGGTGATGGTCAGGGGTTTCCCCAGGGCTTCTACTGCCTTGACAATCAATGTCTCGGTTAGATCCATCATGTCGGTGTAGTCGGCGTAGGCCTGGTAGACCTCCAGGGAGGTGAACTCAGGATTGTGGCGGGTAGAAATGCCTTCATTGCGAAACACGCGCCCAATCTCATAAACCCGCTCCAGCCCCCCCACCATTAACCGCTTCAGGTGCAGTTCCGTAGCAATACGCAGGAAGAGATCCAGATCGAGAGTATTGTGGTGAGTCATAAAGGGACGGGCCTCAGCCCCCCCAGGGATGGTTTGCAAAACAGGAGTTTCGATCTCTACAAAGTCTTGCGCTTCCAACGTCTGGCGCAGAGAGCGAATGATGGTCGCCCGATCCCGCAGGATCTGCTGCACTTCAGAATTGACAATCAGATCGACGTAGCGCTGGCGGTACCGTTTTTCCACATCCTTGAGGCCATGCCACTTATCGGGTAGCGGGCGCAGAGACTTCGTCAAGATCTCGTAGGTATCTACGGCTACAGAGAGTTCCCCTTTATTGGTGCGTTTCACGGTTCCCCGCGCACCCAGCCAGTCGCCAGCATCGATCAACTTGTCCAGGGTTTTGAAGGCATCTTCCCCCATGGCTGTCATGATCCGGTGCTTGTCCAGATACAGCTGAATCGTGCCAGAGCGATCCTGCAGGGAAAAGAATGCCAGTTTGCCCATGACACGGCGGGTGAGGATCCGGCCTGCAACGGCTACCTGTACATCCTCCCGCTCCGCTCCCGCTTCCAGATCGGCATGGAGTTCCTGCAGCTCTGCCGCCAGGTGGGTGGGTTGATAGCGATAAGCGTAGGGCTCGATTTGGCGCTGACGCAGCTCCTCAACCTTATGCAGTCGGGCTGCTATTAATTCGTCTTCGCTATGGTGAGACTCAGTGGACATGGTGATGCGCAGGCAAAAACTCTTCTTAGTGTACGCGCTGCTTAACTAGGGAATACATCCTGGATTCAACCAGTGGTCTCATGCGCTTCCCCCTTCACCTTGCCTCGAAAAACCACGTACTGATAGATGTTGTAGAAGAGCATGATCGGGATCAGCACTCCAATAAAGATCAGCATGAAGACCAGAGAACTGGGGGTGGCGGCGGCATCATAGATGGTGATCTGAGTGGGAATGATGTAGGGAAACACCACCAGACCCAGACCCAGGAATGAGAGGACAAACAACAGGATCGTCCATACAAAAGGGGCATTTTCCTGTTTACGGTTCAAGCTGCGCCAGAGTAAGCCCAGCAAAAGGACGCCCAGCAGCGGGATCCCCACAAAGAGAATAAACAGGGGACCAAACAGGCGCGTGCGGGTGTAATCGTAAAAGAGTGGAGTAGCGATCGTTACAGCTGTAGCCCCCAGGAGGGTGGTGATGGAGGCAATTCGGGCGGTGCGGTAATGGGTGGTCTGCAGATCTCCCTCTGTTTTCATGATCAAGTAGGTGGACCCGATCAGAACATAGCCCTGGATCAGACTCAAGGCCACCACCACTGACTGCCAGCTCAGCCAATCCCAGGTGGAGCCGATGAAATCTCCGGTCTGATCCACCGCGATCCCCTTTAGAACTGCTCCCAGGGATAACCCTTGCCCCAGAGCCGCGAGAAAGCTGCCCGCGCCAAAGGCCAGATTCCAGATCAGTTTTTGGGAAGAATGTTCGCGGAATTCAAAAGCTACGGCTCGAAAAATAAAGCCGAAGATCATCATAAAAATGGGAATGTATAGCGCATTCAAGATCGTGCTGTAGGCCAGCGGAAAAGCCCCAAATAGAGCTCCCCCCATCAGGACCAACCAGGTTTCGTTGGCATCCCAGACATTGCTAAGGCTGGTCATGAGGATCCCCCGCCGCTCCTCACTGGAGGCCGTGAGAGAGAGGATCCCCACCCCCAGATCGAAGCCATCCAGCATCACGTAGAGCAACAAAAACAAGGCCAGGATCACAAACCAGACCTGGGGAAGAAAGTAGTAGAGCGAGTCCATTCCGAATCCTCCTATTGAGCTTCAGCAGGGCGACGATCCGGCTCATGTTGAGCTGGGGTAGATTTGAGGCCCACAATCGTCTCGCCATTGGGCAAAGGCCGATCCAGATCGGGTCCCGCAGCAATGATCCGAGTGCCAAAGTAGAGGGCAAAGATAAAAAGGACGGTGTAGATACCGGCGAAAAAGAGCAGTGAGGTGAGCACTTCTGCTGCAGGTAGATGGGAGGCGGCATCAGTGGTGCGGATCTGACCGTAGAGAGTCCAGGGCTGGCGACCCACACAACGGACAATCCAGCCGGATTCCACCGCCAGGTAGCCCAGAGGTCCTGAGAAGATCCAGCCCCACAACAACCAGCGTTGCTGACCCAGCTTGTCCGGGGATAACTGACCACGCAACCACTGCACCACGGTGATCGCCATCAAACCCGCCAGGTAAAAGCCAATGGCAATCATGGTGCGAAATGAGTAGTAAATCAGCCCGATCAGACCCGGTCGGTTTTCCGGGGGAAATTCCTTTAAGCCCTGCACAGGTTCCGACAGATTCGGCTGCAGTTCCAGGATGTAGCCTAACCCCTGAGGAACTTTGATCTCCCAATCATTCTTTTCGGCTGCCGGATTGGGCCAGGCCAGAAGACTCCAGTCTGCCGGTTGTCCGGCGGGGGCCGTGTCCCAGAGGGATTCCATAGCAGCCATTTTGGTGGGTTGATAGTGATACACCTGTTCACCGCTTAAATGCCCCACATAGATCTGCAGGGGAGCCACCAGGATCGCCACTCCCAGGGCGATTTTGAAGGAGCGGGTGAAAAAGGAGGGGTGACGTTGCTTGAGCAAATACCAGGCGCTGATACCACCGATGACAAACAGGGAGGTTTCCAGGGTTGCCAGAAACATGTGGGTGACGCTGGTGAGCATGAAGGGGTTAAAGATTGCCTGAAAGTAGTCGCTGACCACAAACTTGCCATCCACCATTTCCCCCCCTGCAGGGGTTTGCAGCCAGGAGTTGGCCGTCAGGATCCAGAAGGTGGAGAGGTTGGCCCCGAAGGCCACCATGATCGTGGAGAGATAGTGGATCACGGGATTGACTCGTGCCCAGCCAAAGAGCATGATTCCCAGAAAACCTGCCTCTAGCATGAAGGCCATGGAAGCCTCAAACCCGAGAATACTGCCGAAAAAATCTCCAATCGCGCGGGAAAGGGGAGCCCAATTCGTCCCAAATTGAAATTCCATGGGCAGACCCGTTGCAACCCCGATCCCGAAGTTAAGGACATACAGCTTGGCCCAAAAACGGGCATGGTGATAATAGTCGGGATTGCGAGTCTTTAACCACAAGCCTTCTACAATCACCAGGTAGATCCCCATACCGGTTGTCAGGATCGGCCACAGCATGTGAAAGATGGCTGTTAGTGCAAACTGCATGCGGGAAAGTACAACCGGGTCCATCCATGCCTGCATTGTCAACTCCTTGCCTGGTGACAGGTTCTTAAAACGGTTTCTTCACTCACTTCCACAGGATGATCCTAGTCGAGTGGCACTGGTGAACCGATTCTGTTCCTGAACCTACGATCCAGAAAAAGCCGCGTTCAGCCAGTTTCCAGACAATCGTGAAATGAATCCGTAACTTCTGATTACCGAGCCTCCACGACCTTTCCGTGATCCCTGTTCTCACTGAGCGATGTAGCAGGTAAGCAAGGATACCTTGCAGTATGATCAGACCTATCTTGTGTGGGGAGTGAGTGTCAGTATGTGTGGGATCGTGGGTTACGTGGGACGTCAAAACGCTTCCGAAATTGTCCTGCAGGGGCTTAAAAAACTGGAATATCGCGGATATGATTCGGCGGGAATTGCGCTCCTGGAAGAGAATCACACCCATGTGCTGCACCGCATCCGGGCTCAGGGAAAACTCTGTAACCTGCAAACCAAACTGCAGCAGTATCACCTCCCATCCCTGGCACCTTTGGGGATCGGACATACTCGCTGGGCAACGCACGGAAAACCCAACGAAGAGAATGCACACCCCCATACGGATGCTCAACAGCGCCTCGCGGTGATCCAAAACGGGATTATCGAAAACTATCGGGATCTGCGTCTGGATCTACAACACCAGGGCTTTGCTTTTGTCTCAGAAACCGATACCGAGGTGATTCCCCACCTGATCCGTCTCTGGTTAAACCGTGGCTTCCCGTTTCTAGAAGCTGTGCACCGCACTGTGAATCAACTGCAGGGGGCTTTTGCGATTGCCGTCATGAGTGCCGATCATCCCGATCAACTGATCGTGGCGCGCCAGCATAATCCGGTGGTGCTTGGCTACGGGGACGAGGAAGTGTATTTTGCCTCAGACATTCCCGCGTTTATCAACTACACTCAGCGTGTACTGGTTTTGAATAACGCCGAGATCGCGCGCCTCACACCTCAGGGGGTAGACCTCTTCACCTTTAACGGGGATCCGGTGGTGCGTGCCCCGCAAGTGTTGACCTGGAATCCCGTCATGATTGAAAAACAGGGTTTTCGACACTTCATGCTCAAGGAGATCTACGAGCAACCCGCCACTTTGCGATCCGGGATGGAGGGCAGGCTAACGGAAGATCCTCACCACCCTCTGCAGCTGGGACTCTCGGATCAGGTCTGGAACGCCACTCAACAAATCTCGATCCTGGCCTGTGGCAGTAGCTGGCATGCTGGACTGGTGGGCCGCTATCTACTGGAGCAACTGGCTGGAATTCCCACCAGCGTGCACTATGCCTCGGAATACCGCTACGCTCCCCCACCTCGTCAATCCCATACCTTAACGATCGGGGTCACTCAGTCTGGCGAAACGGCGGATACGCTGGCCGCTCTGGGAGAGGCTCAACAGCGCGGGGATTACCTACTGGGGATCACCAATCGTCCAGAAAGCTCGGTGGGAAGGCTGGTGAATGAGCTGATTGATTTACGGGCGGGGATTGAAGTGGGGGTCGCGGCCACCAAAACCTTTACGGCTCAATTGCTAGCCTTTTATCTGCTTGCCTTGGAAATGGCCTTTCGTCGTCGATCCATTCCTCAGGAACGGGTGGAAGAGATCCTCATGGATCTGCACCAATTGCCCACGCTGGTGGAGGGCATGCTGGCTGATCAGGAGAGCACGATTGAGATCCTGGCCCGCCAGTTTATTGAAACCCAGGATTTTATCTACATCGGTCGGGGGATCAATTACCCAATTGCTCTGGAGGGAGCCCTGAAGCTTAAAGAGATCAGCTATATCCACGCGGAGGGCTATCCTGCCGGAGAGATGAAGCATGGCCCGATTGCACTGCTTGATCCACGCGTGCCCGTGGTTGCAATTGCCACTCCGGGTCCTCTTTATGAAAAGATTCTCTCGAATGCACAGGAGGCCAAGGCTCGGGATGCACAGTTGATCGGGGTGGTGGCGCATGATGATCCCGTGGCTCTGGAAATTTTTGACAAGGTTCTACCTGTGCCTCGCGTCCCTGATCTTCTCTCTCCCCTGGTTACAGGAATTCCTCTGCAACTGCTGGCCTACCACGTTTCGGCGATTCGGGGACTGGATGTGGATCAACCCCGAAATTTGGCCAAGTCTGTCACGGTGGAATAGCGATAGATCGATTGAGATGAGCCGCCGCAGATCACTTTTGATGCTCACAGATAACCTTTCGGCGGTCGGCTCCATCGATTTGTTATCTCGCATGGCAAGTACATTTTGTTTACTTTCCAATCATCTGCAATGCCTCGATCCAAATTTTGAGTTCTTGCTCAACCAAGTTTTTATCCGTCAACTCCTGTTCCTGGTGGGCGATGTAGGTATTCCGAAAATCATTGATGCGGGTGACGGTTTCTAGCAGTTTGCGTCCGCCCTGAAAACGTAACTGAGTTTGCAAGGCTTCAAACACACCACCGATTTTCGTCGTGTCATTCAGCGCGTAGTCTAAACACGATCGTAGCAAGCCAATCAGTGATAGCCCGTTATTAAACACCAGCGTCCGTTTCAGATTTTGGGCCAGTTTGCGGTAGTAGTCCTCTGATTTATAGTCCACATTGCCTAGATAGGGAGCAAACCAGGCTTTTTGCTCTTCTACTGTGATAGGCATTTGGGGTTGCAGTCGCCGCACTAAGAAGCCTTTTGCCACTTCATCAATCGAACCCAGCAGGGCAGTAAAGACAGGGGCATAATTCATGCCTTCTTTGTTTTCAAAGAACCGATAGAGCATGATGGCTTGGTCGGCGGCGCGGCGATAGCGGGAAGGCAGCGCGTTGAGAATGGCTGGGTCAATCAGGCTATCCACCGTAGCACCTTCTTCGTCCGATTGCCCCAAGTTTACAAATAGCGGTAAATCTTGGAATTCCTCGGATTGGAGCAGGTTTTGCAGGGCGGGGGCACAGGCAGAGGCAAGTTCGGCAATGGTATCGCCTGTCATGCGCTCAAACACGCCTTGGGGAATGTAGAGATAGTGCCATTGGGCTATTTCTGTAGAAGCTGACTTGCACCAAGCGATTGCGGCTTTAGCCTTCAAGGGAACATCCCGATCTTCCCGCCCTTTGGTTTCCACCAGGTAGTAGTGACCATCAATCGTGCGGATGAAGAAATCGGGGGTGTAGAAGGCAAGTCTGTCTCCATTGGCCAGATAATCAATCCGCAAGCACTGGGAACCTGCGTTTTTGGCAAAGGCAGCCACATCAGGGGCGCGATCGCAAAACTTGGCTACGGCCACTTCTAGTTCCCGGTTGCAGGGGACGAGGTTAAACAGGGTCTTGGCCGCTTCCAGGGCGGGGCGGCGTTCGCTGAGGGTAACTTGAAAGGGTTTCCAGGCGTTGAGCGATTTGGGTGATTCAACCGTCAGCCGTTCTTCAGTGGTGGTGGTGCGGCTACGGATCAGGGGCACAAACACCGCCCGCAGGTGTTCGCCCACATCGGAATCAGCTAACCGAGCCACGAGAGCCGGATCAAATAGAGTGGTTTTTTGCTCAAATAAAACTTCTTCCAGAAAAGTCTGGATCAAGGGAGCGAGGATGGGATGCAGTCCCCGCAGTTTGCAAATCGTTTCCAGTTGCTTGACGTAGTAGGAAACTGCGCCAATCCCCGATGCCAATAGCGGTAGATTGAGTTGCAGTTTCTCCACCACTTCACCTGTAAACAGGTGTCGTCCTTCGTACTGAATTTCGTTGTTGCCCTGTTTGCCCAACGGTAAAGGACGGTAGGGCTTAAACGCTTTTTTCACATCCTGAATCGTCAAGCCCTCCAGCCTGGGCACAATCCGAAAGCCCGCAGACAGGGTGGGAATCTGGATATTCAGGGCATTCACATCTTTATGGGCTTCATCGGGGAAGATGGAAATTGTGGTGGCAGGAACGCGATCGAGTTCTACGATTTCCAGCGGCAAGCCTTCCTGAGCCAGTTCTTGTTGATAAAGGCTGGCAAAGGCGGGATGTTCTACCACTGTCACCAGTTCATTGGCTTGACCGGGAGGTGTCATGCGGCGCAAGCCTCGGCCCAGGGTTTGTTCGGGCAGAATATTGGCCTTGGAACTATAGGGACGCAGGGGCACGATCGTCGTCACGTTTCGCACGTCCCAGCCTTCCCGTAGCATTAAAACGGAAACAATACAGAAATAGGGACTGGCGTTGCTGTCCAGTTCACGGCTGAGTTTTCGCAGGGCTTTCAGGTCATCATCGCTGATGGCTTTTTCGTCTTCAACGAATTCATACCGCGCCTCTTTACCCCGTCCCACCTTCTTCAGCCTGCCCTTGAGGTTGGTGTGCAGGTTAATGGTTTTGCCGTTGAGTTGCTCAAACAGGGGGTCGGTGTTGAACCGCTGGGTAATTTGATCGGCGGCTTCGGTGTTATCGCACATCACAAACAGCAGGGGTTTTTTACCGCTGGCTTGCCATTCGTCCAGACTTTTTTTCCAGCGCTCGTAGCCCAGGAGCAAATGTTGTTCCCAACGATAGGCGGCGTTATCAGTTGCTTGCTCCACCAGTTTGTGGCTGGCTTGCCCAATGATCGGAGTTTTGACAATTCCGGCATCGACGGCTTCCCCAAGGGGGGTATCGCAGACAATGTGTTTAAACAGTTGCCCTTTGTTGTCTTTGGGGGTGGCGGAAAAATCCAGTTGGGCTACCAGTTTATTGCCACTACGCGCCAGGATGGTTTCATGCAGGGTGCGAATGGCTTCGTTCCAAGCCGAGCCAGGGTCCCAAACGTGGTGGGCTTCGTCGTTGAGAATCATGACACGACGGTGGGCGGTGATTCTGTCTCGTAAAGCGGCTCCTGTATCCAGCGCTTTGGTTTTTGATACTACAGGCCCCAGCCAATCATAGGTCTCTTGCTCGGCTTTCTGTTTGCGCTTGGCAGTGTCGTAGAGGCGATGGATATTGGTGAGATAGAGCGTCCCCCCCGTCGCGGCTCCGCTGGCTTCGTCTTGCAGTATTACCGACAAGTTCCAGTCGCCGCGCCATTCCGGGGGAATCAGGGGGTCTTCGTCAAACACGCGCCCATTGCCAAAGTCGTCTTTGAGGCGTTCGTACACCGTCAGGTTGGGGGCGATCACGACAAAATGCCGCGCCATCTCGGAATCGGATTCCCGCAGGGCGTGGAAGTAACTCCAGACAATGCACAGGCTCATGACCTTAGTTTTGCCTGCCCCCGTTGCCAGTTTGAAAGCATAGCGACTCCAGGCATCTTCCTCTTCGGTGATGCCCAATGCTTGCAATTCGGCATTCGTGCCGCCAAATTCGGCAATGAGTTGCGACAAACACTCGATCCGTCGCACTTCCTTGAGGTAAATCAGGGTTTCCACCGCTTCCCGCTGACAGAAGTAGTAACGAAATTCAAATTCTTCCCCGTCGGGCGTGGTTTTGCGGTGAGCGCGGTTAAACCAGTGGTTGAGGAGTTGAATCGTGGTGTCGCTGGCGCCGATGTAAAAAGCTTCTCGCCACTCCCGCACCGCTGCCCGCAGGTTATTCACCACCTCGATCGGCGAAGCTCTGCGTCCTTGCCTGACCACAGCGGGGTCGCCGGATTTCTCTGCCCGCACGCGGTGGGCGTTGGGTTCTTGCCAGGGGGCAAACAGGGGTTCGAGAACGGTGGGGTTGAGAGTGGAGGAAGTCATGGGTTGGGGCATACCGAGGCTTTACATGGGTAGCGATCGCGGCATCAAAGAAGTTAGCTCAACATTAGCCGATCCATTCTTGGCACTGTTGGCGCAAGTTGCGGAGTGCAACACCTGTGCCTTGCTCAGCGACGGCAGCTAACACTTGAGCCATGAGTTCAGGCAGATCCACCCCTGGGAAATAGCGACTGCGGGGTTGCAGTGCATAGGTTTCCCCTTGCAGGGCATACATCTTTAGATTGCTATTTTTTAATAACCAGACTTCAGAAACCCCGTAGGGGGCATAATCTTCCGCAGCGGTATAGGTGGTCACATCAATTTCAATCACCAGATCCGGGGGCGAATCGCTCTGCCAATTGATGTGGTCTTTGCCGACGGCTGCCTGCCAGTTGTCGATGTAGAAGCAGTAGTCGGGTTCAATGCCCCCTACTTCGGGAATATCCATGGTGATGGGGGTAAAGGCTTCGTAGTTGCGATTTTCGCTATCGAGAAGGATTTTAACCACATCAGCGAGAATATTGGCTTCGCGCCCGTGGCGGGGTAGGGGACTCATCAGCCAAATTTCTCCGTCGCGATACTTAATGCGGGGGAGGGAGCCATCGCGGCGACTATCGCGTAGGGTGCAGTAGTCTTGCCAGGTTCCAGGCATTCGCATGACGCTACCGGGGGGAAGATGGATTTTTTCACGGGAGATGACCGCATACATAAGCCAACCTAGAATGAGAGCTTTTGAAACAGTTCGGCGACGGGTAGCGTGAATCCGGGGATCACCTCTTCGCCATCGAGGGAATCAACAGACTTTAGCAGACGATCCGGTTCTTGGGCAGACCGATAAACCAAGATATAGTGTTCGCTGGGGTGAATAATCCAGGCTAGACGGGTGCCATTTTCAAAGTATTCCACCAGCTTGTCGTGGATTTCCTCTACGGTGTTGCCAGGAGACAGCACTTCAATCGCCAAATCCGGCGCACCATCCAGAAATCCCGTAGGCAGTTCGGTCATGCCTTGCAGGCGTTCTTTGGCAAAGAAGGAGATATCGGGCGATCGCCGATTTCCACTCTTCATTTTGAAGGCAGTGCTGGAATCAAAGATGGCTCCAAGCTTGTGGGTACGGATATAAGCTCCAAGCAGGATTATGATTGTGCTACAAACATAGCCATGCAGTGCCCCTGAACTTCCCATATCAACTAATTCTCCATTCACAATTTCATAGTGATGACCGTCCTTGGGCAGTGCCATAAACTCTTCATCTGTCCAAACCTTTTTTTCTGTTTTCAACTCAGTTGCGATGGACATGAATGACCTCCTTATTCAATTGATGTTGATCTTCTAAGCCGCACTTCCTTTTCCTGATGACAACTCTGCAATCAATGGTTTTGACTTAGCAAGTTGACTCACCGCCATAATGGAGAAGCCGAGAAGATTGCCCTCCAAATCTACCCGTTCCATCACGGCATCATTTTCTGTTTCCCGCATATAACCGGGAGCATCCGAGAAAATAACCTCTAGAAAGTCAGCTTCCGGATCAAACCAAACTTTTACTCGCTCTGCCATAGGGTTTCTCCTTTTTTGGGTTTATCAGTGAAATAGGCGGTGACAATAAAAGCATCATCGGGGAGATATTTCACCACCACACAAAGCCATTTATCTCCAATCGCCGTTTGGGTATAGAACCGATAAAGCAGTGCCACGCTTTCATCACTGCGAGATTGACGTACCAGTTTTGGCTGCTTCAGAGTGTCAACGATTTGAGCCTCCATGCCGACCATTTCAGGGTGACCGAGAATATGTGCTAACCGTTCTTCGGTCAAACGCACTTCTTTGTTCTGATAATCGAGCAGAATGGGCACCAAGCTACATCTCCACCTCTACGGTTATGGAGGTGTCGCAGCCGAAGGTGTCTACTACCTTGACGCAGGCTGTGTATTTGCCAGGTTGATGATAAGTATAACCGGCATCGCTGACAGTTTTAAGGGAGCGGTCTTTGCGGGTACGGTAGTCTTGCCAGTCGTGGGTGAAGGGCTTGCCCGGTTGCCAGTTAAAATCTACTGCCCAGAAATCAATAAAATCAAAGCCGCTTTTAATAGCTCGTTCCTTGATCGCTTCCAGTTCTTTGGTGGGCACTTCAGCGAGGGAGGGGAGAAATTGGGTGAGTTTGATGTCCACCGTTTTGCCTTTTTCACTGGTGCGATAAACGGGTTCGGCGGCAAGGACGGCAACTTCCAAAAATGGCGGCGGTGCCTTGCGATTCTTCTCCATAATTTCGCGGGGAATCTGCACCAGCTTTAGCTTTACGCCCAACTCCTGCACCAAGGCATTGACCAGCAGATGCAAATCCATCTCAAATTCCCAGGCGAGACAATAGCACTCCCGCCCGCCCGCAGAGGCAACCGCTTGGGCGACCTGTTTGGCTTCCTCACGGGTAAAGATGGAGTCAATACCATCCACATGGCAAAATGCCCCGGCTTTGCGCCCATGCAGCAGGGGTGAGGGTGGGTTGGTGAGGATTTCAGCTTTGAAAAACTCCAGAATTACCCGCCGATGTTCTTCATCCGCCCCTTGCAAGCGATCCTTTTGCCACCACTGCCGCTCATAGCGCCCCAGGTTATAGACATCAAAGGCGCGATAGGGTTTGCCCTCACTGTGCAGCTTGCGCTGTAGCTCGATCAGCCGCTTGCGCGACGTGTGAATAGCAAACCGCCCCAAATCACACATAATCCACCTCCGCCCCAACCGCTCCGCCACCGCCCCAGTAGTGCCACTACCACAAAAGAAATCAGCAACGAGATCGCCTTCGTTGGATGAGGCTTGGATGATGCGTTCTAAAAGTGCTTCAGGTTTTTGAGTTGCGTAATAAGTATCTTCCAGAGCTTGGGAGTTTACCTCACTTATGTCCAGCCAAATATCCGTGATTGCCTCACCTTTAGCCTCATCAAGATAACGGATAAGACCAATTTTTCCTGATGGATAATCATAGATTTTTCCCTGGTTGCGAAATTCAGCAATGGACTTGTCAGAATAATCTCCAATATTATCTATTCGATACAAACGACCATTTGAATCTGGCTTGAACTTTGACTTGATATATTTTTCGTCGTAAGGCTTGTATTGAGGATTCCATGTATACTCACCTGATTTTGTATAGAAAAGCAAAGAGTCTGATGACCGGGCATACTGCTTTGATACAGCCTTAGCACCTCTTGGTGGTTGTCTTTTCCACCGAACATCATTCCGATAACTCTCTACACCAAAGACATCATCTACCAACATCTTCAATAGATGGATCACACGCCAGTCACAATGTACATAAACAGAACCAGTTTCACTAAGTAACTCTCGAATTAACACAAGGGGACTTCGATTAATTGATAATGGGAGTTTTTTGGTAGAATTGAAGAGATGA
>CAYMOX010000009.1:0-95712 GCA_964392245.1 uncultured bacterium | reverse complement strand
AAATCGCTACGATCCCTACTGGCTGTGCTTTCTAGCTTTTCTCAGCAAGCCCTAGGTAGATACATCGCAAAGGCAAGGCGGTCGAGCAAAGATCTGGGCGATTGCGATATCCCCATTTCTCTTCACACTGGTGCAGAGGGCTGAGCTGCTGATGGTTCAACCTGAGGGTCTGGATCACCTCCTCGTAGAGCTTAATTTGTGAATACCCAGGCCAGAGCAACGGTTGGTTGTCCTGAAAAAGCAGGGGGGAGAGATCATCGTTGCAGAATCGATGTCCAGCCTTGACCAGTGCTGCTGCCAGCGAAGATTTTCCAGCTCCAGAAGATCCCATAACAGCAATAGCTTTGCTACCGATCTCTACTGAGCAGGCATGTAGCACCAGATAGCCTCTTTGGGTCAGCAGCAACGCCAGCACATTACCCACCAGGTAGGCACACAACAGATTCATTTCTACATCTGCATGAGTCAGGATCTGAATTGACCTCCCCTTGGCAATGAAAAAGACAATCTGTTTTGGCACACAGAGGATCGCTGTTTCTGCAGTAATTAAATAGCCGGAATGATCTAGATGAGGATAAGGAAACCCTTCAGGATCAGTTGTGAGGGAGATCTCAACCTGATTATCTTGGGTAAGTGGTAAGCCCGTAGGGTTGAGTTCCGGAATGGGGAAAGGAGACAGAAGCAATAATCCATGACTTTGGTAGACATAACGGCTGGATGTGAGCATCGCTATCCCTTACCCGGACGGCGGAGTTGCTTATACCAGGCCTGCGCATAGCGTCCGTTGCGATTCAGCAATTCCTGGTGATCACCCGATTCCACGATCTGGCCGGCCTGCATAATATGAATGACATCCGCCTGCATGGCCAGGGAAAAACGGTGGGTGATGATCAGGGCTGTGCGACCCCGTGCCAGTTTCCGAAACCGTCTTAACCAATCTGACTCTGACCACAGATCCATAAAACTGGTGGGCTCATCCAACACAATTATGGGGGCCTGCCGTAAAAACGCCCGAGCCAGAGCAATCCGCTGCCACTCTCCCCCACTTAATTCTGTGCCCTGAGCGAACCATTTGCCCAAACGATTCTGGTAGCCCTGAGGTAGACGAGCCACTACTTCACCCGCGCCTGCTTCTATCGCTGCTGCCTGGATCCTTTCCAGGGTTGGGTGAGCAGCCAGATCACCATAAGCAATATTCTCGGCCACAGTCGCCTGATAGGGAACAGGGTGCTGAAACAAGACGGTGATCAGTCGTCGCAGATCTGAAACAGCAAAATCACGAATATCACAACTGTCAATTTGTATTGACCCAGCTTCAGGATCATAAAGCCGACAGAGCAACTTCACCAGCGTACTTTTTCCGGCTCCATTTGATCCCACAATAGCCACAATCTGACCCGCAGGAATAGTAAGGTGAAAATTGTCCAGAATCAGGCGTTCACTATCAGGATAACGAAAAGTGATCCCCTGAAATCGAATCCCTTCTCGCAATTCTTGAGGAGGGGAAAGCGGTGTTGCGGGATCTGTAAGTTGCGGTTGCGTATCCAGAAAGTCGTAGAGATTCTCCAGAAAAAGACTGCTGTTATAGATCTGCCCCATGTTGCCCAGGAGAGATCGCATCATCGACTGTCCCCGTTGAAAGGCCTGGTAGAACAAAGCCAGATCCCCCAGGGTCCCTTCACCCCGCAACACCCGCATCCCCATCCAGGTGATCGATCCTCCCCCTGCCAGCAGTGCCATTCCTCCGGCCATTACCTGCATCACACTTTGTTGTTGAATGAGCTGGATCCGCTCTCTGCGAAGTTGTTGCCGCAAGGTTTGGTATGCCTGTTGAAGATGCTCTCCCAGTTGAAAAATACGCAGTTCTGCGGCAGGCCAGTCTTGGGTTAGGAGGATCTCATAGTATTGAGCCATACGACGGCGAGGAGTGGAGTGCTTCCACCAATCGTGGTATCGACGATTCTGGCGAATCAGCGCATAGAAGGCAGGCAGCGTGCTGATCAACAGAACCACAGGGAGCCAGAGGCCATAAGGAATCAGGATCCCAGCCATGGAGATCAGGGTTAAACTGTTTTGCACCAAGCTGCCACTATGCTCAATTAGTGACTGGGAGCGACTGCTAGCATCCTGCTGCACGCGGTTGAGGCGGTCATGATACTCAGCAGATTCAAAAAAGCCGTAGTCAAGAGATGTCGATTTGGACTGGATCAGGTGGCTGAGGTGATCCTGAATTAACTCAGACTGCACCGTGCGCAACCATGTCCCCAGAGATTGCAATACTTCTGTAGAAACCAACACCAGAGACAAGAGTCCCCCAGGTAGGAGCAACGATCCCACCTGATCTGAAAGCTGCACCTGCTGGTCACCAACCCCCAGGATCTGGGCAACTCGATTGACGATTTCACGGGTGAGGTAAACATTGGCTATGGGTAGAACCCCTTGCACCAGCAGGACCATAAACCACACCAGAGTCCAGCGGTGGGTTGCCGATCCAATTAACCGCCAGGTTCGGACTAGGTAGCCTAGCAGCTTCTGGAGCCGCTGCAGTCGATTCCCAAGAGAAGTTCTACTCACTCAGATGCTGCTGGAAATAGCCCTGCCACTACAAAAACTGTTATCTGCCCCAAGCAAAGCAACCTTAATCACCGTCGATAGCAGAGAATCAGAATCAACGCCAGGCCACGACCCGAACGCAACGATTATCCTCAGGAACCCAGATAGAACCTTTCCCATCACGTCAGGGGGAAGGAACTAGAATAGGAACGTTGAGAGATTAGCTAGGAGCAAGTACACTAAATACGGAGTCACCGCCACTGACGACGTTAACGTTGCGAGTGAATTCTGAGATCGTTCCGATCCTCTTGACCTCAGGCTTTTGATAAGCAGATTTTGAAACAGCTTCATTGTTAGAATCGGAAGTATGAATAGAGTTCATATTCAGACCTTGCCATCCATTAAAGTAGTGTGATTTTATATTCAAGATACAGTCAGTACATGAGGTTGTCAATGTTCTCCTAAAGTTATTACCCCCTGCAGTTACATAGTCATGGAGCGATAGGCTTAGCGACAAGTGAGTTCAGCGGTCTTTCGCAGCCACTGATCGAGATTGACTACCACCCATGCTGTCGTCGCGGCCTCGCTCACCTTTCTGGGGGTAAAGTCTCCTTTAGCTTTTGCCTGTCTGAGAATCTCGATCGATTGGATGAGGGTCTCTTGCCTAATGTAGGGGGCTAAGTGTGTTAGTCTCTCTTGGCAGTATGACTCTAGCAGCTCCCACTCGAAAGAAACGAAGCCGCGGTTAAAACTAGCACTCAAATCAGCCTTCCGTTGCCGCCACTGCACCTGAGGAGGAATCATCCCTTCAACTGCACGCCGCAGGATGATCCGTGTCCAACCTTCGTCGAGTTTTTGTTGCGCAGGTAGCGCCAGGCAAAACTCAACCAGTCTACGGTCGAAAAAAGGATGATGAATCTCCAAGCCACTTGCTGTGGCAGCTCTATTCACAGTGTCTAGGGCGATCTGCACCAATCCTGATGTCAATCCAAGAAAATGCTCTCCACGCACGCCTGTATGGAGAGAGTGCCGCCGCTGCCGTTCTTGAAGTCGATCCTGGAGATCAAATCTTTGGGCTAGCTCAGGATGAACAAGGTTACCGTAAGCAGGCCCCGACTGGGGTTGCGAGAGTTTTCTCAACGGACCACGAATAATCTTAGGCTTCAGCCCATATGACCAGAGAAAACGCCAGTAGAGATGCCAGGGACTTATCCAGTACATTTGCGCTACCGCCATCTGTTGCGCCAGTTGAATCCATTGACCAGACTGAGCCAATTCCCTCAGCCGCCGAGACCCGTGGGAAACGACAACATCTCCGTCCAGCCCATCAAATAGCCTCCTGACACCCTGCTGGGTAGCTAACTTAAACGCTGTACGATGCAAATAAAAATTAGGGGCAACGAAGCATTCATCCAATTGACTGTATACCTGATCACCATCCCTCAAAGGACTGAGCAAATCAGCCTCGTACAGATGAGGTTGAAATCCTCCCTCGTCAATCAGTGCTCTGAGATAGGGCGGATCATCAATATACCGAAACTCATGGGGGGGCAGATGCGGAAAGACAGCCGTAAATGTTGGAATGGGTGCGTTTAAAGTGGAGTGCTTTCTAATGACGCTGGCAACAGAGGAGGAGTCGAGGCCCCCACTCAACACCACCCCGATTTCACGACTGTCATTTCCCATTCTAGAGGACACTGCTTCACTAAATATATTTCGAAAAGTCTCGACATAATCGAGACTAGATTGCATATGAATTTCTTGAGCTGGATCCAGTTGCCAATACCTCTGCTCATAAATCTTTTC
The DNA here is from genome assembly GCA_964392245.1 of uncultured bacterium. Taxonomy (GTDB): domain Bacteria; phylum Cyanobacteriota; class Cyanobacteriia; order Thermostichales; family Thermostichaceae; genus JAAUUJ01. Next base: position 91,353 of record CAYMOX010000009.1, on the reverse strand, counting down.
AGGGGTAATCATAACCCAATGACCCCCTGGGAGGGGAACAATATTTTGAAAAAGGGTACTGGGTTGTTCATCTAAGATTGGGTCCATACGATGATTCTTCTGGACCAGATAACGAGCAATGTGCAAATCATTAATTTGGCAGGGGATATCCTCAAGAGCAAGAATCCCTCCTATTTCTGAAGCAAATGCAACAAAGCTCGAACTAATGTAGAGGAAAAGAGGCTTAATCCCTAGGGGATCTCTTGCACAGAAAAGCTGGTTTTGATGAGGATCCCATATAGCAAAAGCAAAATCTCCCAGTAGCTGTTGTGGACAATCGAAACCCCATTTCAGATAAGCTTTGATCAGTATCTGACTGTTACTTGCCTCCGGTTGTAGTTCAAGGGTTGCAATTAAATCTTGTCGATTGTCAAGACGAGCATCTGAAATAACCTGAACATCAGAATAAGAAAGTTTCGTAGTCTTAGCCGTGAGGTGTGGCGAGGTTTGATTTAGAGGAATAGAGCCAAAACCTACACAATCTTGAAACCAGAGATATCTTTGCTGAAGCTCTTGCTTATTCATCTGCTCCAACATCTTCTCTAGATTCGAAGCAGAAACCTCACGTTGATCTCGATGATAGATGCCAACAATCCTAACCATCTTCCTACCAAAGAAGAATCCTAATCCGACACTATCATCAAACCACCTTGACTAGAAAAAGGTCATTCTCAGATCGGCAAAAACTGATTTCAGCGAATGGCTATACCAGCTTGACGAGCTGTATATTCCACCGCTCCCGCCACCGCCGGAACCACCCGTTCATCAAAGACCGAGGGCACAATCCAGTCTGAAGCCAACTGTCCAGGAGAAACCAGAGCAGCGATCGCTTCAGCAGCCGCCAGATACATGGCCGAAGTCAACTGACTGGCACGACAGTCCAGAGCCCCCCGAAATACGCCTGGAAAGGCCAGAACATTATTGATCTGGTTGGGATAGTCGCTGCGACCCGTAGCCATGACTGCCACCCGGCCCATCACCAGTTCGGGCTGGATCTCGGGAATCGGATTGGCCAGAGCAAACACAATCGGATCAGCCGCCATCATGGCCACCATCTCTAGGGTCAAGATATGGGCGCTGCTCACCCCAATGAAGACATCTGCGCCCTGGAGTGCATCCGCCAGACTCCCGGGGAAATCAACCGCTACTTCAGCTTTTTCAGGCGTGAGATCAGCTCGCTGCCGACTGATGATCCCCATCCGATCACACACCACAATCTCGCTGGCTCCGGCCTGTTTGAGCAGATGGGTAACCGCCAGCCCCGCCGCTCCCGCCCCATTGATTACGATCCGCACCTGAGCCAGAGATTTCTGCACCACCTGCAGAGCATTCAGGAGCGCCGCCAGCACCACAATCGCTGTGCCGTGTTGATCATCATGGAAAATGGGCATCGCCAGCCGCTGCCGAAGCTGCCGTTCCACTTCAAAACAGCGAGGGGCGGCAATATCCTCGAGATTGAACCCCCCAAACCCAGGAGCTAGACGGATCACGGTTTCCACAATCTCCTCCACCTTCTGAGTTGCCAGGCAGAGGGGAAAGGCATCAATGTTGGCAAAGCGTTTAAACAAAGCCGCCTTTCCTTCCATCACGGGTAGGGCCGCCTCGGGGCCGATATTGCCCAACCCCAACACAGCACTGCCATCCGTGACGATCCCGATGGTGTTGCTCTTGATGGTGTACTCGTAGACCAGGCTAGGGGTCTGGGCAATGGCTGTGGATACTCGACCTACCCCAGGTGTGTAAACCATCGCCAGATCGGAAGCGGACTCTAGATCCCCTTTCGCCCTCACCTCCAGCTTGCCGCCCTGATGCCGGGCAAAGGTGCGATCGGTTACCGCTTCTACCGTGATCCCAGGAATGGCCTCCACCGCCGCCACAATCCGATCCCGATGCTCCAGGCTAAAGGCCTCCACCGCCATCTCTCGCAGCATCATCTGGGGGGTTTGCTTTACCAGATCAATGCGGCTGAGATTTCCCCCTTCCTGGGCAATGGCCTGGGTGACCTGGGCCAGCATGCCCGGTCGGTTGGGCAACCGCAGTCGCAGCATCAAACTGAAACTTGCATTGGGAGTTAACACGGGGATCCTATCGACATCAGAACGACGTTACATCATGGGGTGAGAACTGAACATAGCTGCGTCCTCGCCAGGATCGAGGCTGGGACAGGGCCGAGAGTCCAATCCGCAGCACCGCCAGGGGATCTGCCAGCGGCGAGAGCCAAAAGGTCCAGGGTGGGTGGACATAGGATCCGGCAATGCCCAGACACAACCCCCAGCGGAAGATCACCAGTCCCGCATTCAGGCCCAGACAGACCAGAACACTCAGGGAAGCCGACTGCCAAGCCTGCAGAGACAGGAGCAGCAGCAGGGTGGGCAGAGGCAATCCCTGGACTGCCAGCAGGAATAGCCAGTCTCCCCAGGTATGCCAGGGGGTGGAGGCATCCTTCAGATCTAGAGAGCGTCCCCATTCTCGCCAGGTTTCCGCCAACGAGGTGTACATGCGCACCTGCAGCAACCGTGAGCCATCCAGAAAGCCCACCTTGTAGCCCCGGGTCGCGATCTGCCGCACCAGGGTGACATCATCACAGAAGGAGGCCCGCGCCGAGGTATAGCCTTGCACCTGATCCAGAACCGACTTGCGGGCCAGAAAACACTGTCCATTGGCCAGAGTGCGGTGGGGGGGCATCGGATCTCCAGCCGCCCCAAAGCGGTAAATCAGAGTAACCAGTAGGGCAGGCTGTAACCAGGCTTCTCCCCAGTGCTCAAGCAAAAACCGTGGCGCAAGGGTAATGATATCAAAGGCTTCTGTGGTCGCGACCCGCAGTAAACTGGCGGCCAGCCCGGGTTGAGGACGAGTGTCGGCATCAATCCCCAGGATCCAGGTACTTTCGGGATCGCTGTGAAGATAGCCAGTGTGCAGTGCCCAGGGTCGCCCCACCCATCCAGCGGGAAGCGGATCATCGGTAATCACGCGAAAGCGAGAATCTTCAGCCTGCATCGCCCGCACTTTGTCCACCGTGTCATCCTGGGAGCGGCTGTCGATCACCACCACTTCCCGTACCTCCGGCCCCTGCTGCTGCAATCCCTGCAAACAGGGTTGAATCCGCTCAGCCTCATTTAGGGTGGGAACCAGCACCGAAATCTGACCCGTGGTGGCCGGATCGGAGGCGCAGGGTGCCAGGGGAGGTTGACGAAAGAGAGAGTGCCGCAGGCGATACAGCAGCAAACTGATGGCAGGGAGCTGGAATAGCAACAATCCTGAGGTGATCACGGATGCATGAACCAGGTCGTTCATTTGACCGCCGCTTCCGGTTGCCGCAGGGGCAGGGCCTCTACCCCAGGATCCAGCGAATTAAAGGCCGTTGTCACGGAAAGCTCCTGATCAGAAGCAGGAGTAGCCACCCACCACATCCCCCAGGCCGGACCCAAGCCCAGTAACAGCCCTAACAGCACGGGCACAGGCATGCCAGCCCCCAGACTCATGATCATGGCGAAGGCAAAGTTGGCGGTGTACAGCAGGATCGGTCCCAGCAACTCCCGTCGATTCAGGTCCGGCTGCTGCCGTCCCCAGAGAATGTTGGCGACGGTCATAAAAACCGCTCCCGTGAGCATCCAGCCCCCAAAATTCTGCAGTGGCATGCCGAAAAAGGGTCCCGGCTGATGCCAGAACCAGAAGGGGACCGTTGACTGGGTCATGGCCGGATCGAGAACAAAATCCCAGGCGGTGAGCAGCAGGGCTCCCAGGGCCAGAGCCTCAAAATGGTGTAACCAGTGCCGCTGCTGTTGCAGGATCACGCGGGAGAGCAGGTAGGAAACCAGGCCCATGTAGAACCAGGATAGGGGAATGGTGAAGGGCACCAGTCCGGCGATCTTGTACCCCAGACCACTGAGATAGTTGTACTCCCCAAAGGGGATACCGACAGAAGTTCCCGCCAGTTCACTGCCCAGGGAAATACCCACCGCAGGCACCAGGAATAGCCAGAGACGCCGCCATCCCAGCAGACGTGCCCCCATTCGGATCCCCACCCAGGTGCCTGTGAGCATGTAAACCACGCCCCCGTTGCTCAAACTCAGGGAAAACAGTTGCACTCCCGCTGCAGGCATAGCGGCAATCCATTCGGGGTGGGGCACCACCAGCAGTAATCCAGCCAGACCAAACACCATGGACATGGCATGGATCCCCAACAAAACCCGTTCCCACAGGGGAATCGAGACTAACGATGCAGACAGTAGGCGATTCATCAGGAGCTCCAGTCCAGATAAAAGATCACAGCAGAGGTCGGAACCACTGCATAAGAGCTTAGTTTACAAAACGATATAACTCAACTGCGCAGCGGTGGTAACCGTTTTCGCTTTAATAGCCAATCGGATAGGTGGGGGAAGGAGGAGTGGTGGGCAGAAGAGGGGCCACGGCTTGCTCAGGACTGGGGGAGGCGGCAGGAACCTCGATCATGCGTTGAGGCACGAGGGGAACCATGTTACTCCGGGTGGCAGAATCTCGCAGCGAGTTGGTGATCGATTGCTGGGTCAGCAGAAACTGGCGTTCATTGCGTTTCATCTGCTCGAGTGCCTGGTACTGCTGGCTCCAGCGCTGCTGGGTATATACGGTCCAGCTGTAGAACACCAGCATGGCCCCAAAAGAAATCACGGTCATCCCGGTGGTGACCCGCCGCCACCAGAGAAGGTGCTGTAACCAGACGGGTGAAGGGTCTTCTACGGGCAGCGGAATCGTTCGGGCTTGTGAGGCTAGCCGTGACCGTGATCCAACCTTTGCCAGAGGCCGTGCCTCTCGCGGCATAAACACTACGGGTACAGCTGTTGTCACCTCAGCCCGCTGCGGAATTGCCATGACCACTCCTCCTCCTTAACACCACATTGGATCACACTGTCACAACCCGAGCTGCAATCCGCAACTTTGCCGATCGCGCCCGGGGATTCAAGGCGACTTCTGCTGCCCCTGCCTGGATTGGCTTGGGCGTCACCACCTGCAGGCGGGGATCCTGACGGAAGGCCCACTTCACCTGCCGATCTTCTAAACTATGAAAGCTGATGATCCCCATCCGTCCGCCAGGTCGCAACCAATCTGGGGCCTGGGCTAAAAGTGTCGCCAGGGCGTCCAGTTCCTGATTCACCGCTATCCGCAAGGCCTGAAACACGCGGGTGGCAGGATGAATGCGGCCCCGGCGAGCGGCAGGGGGAACCGCAGCCAGAACGGTGTTTGCCAGCTCTGTGGTGGTCTGGAAAGGACGGCGACGCACAATCTGGCGGGCGATTCTGCGGGCATAGCGCTCCTCTCCGTAGCGCCAGAAGATATCCGCCAGAACCTCCTCATCACTGTCGTTAATCCATTCGGCAGCTGGACTCCCCTGGGTTGGATCCATGCGCATATCCAGAGGACCTGCCTGGGAAAAGCTGAAGCCCCGTTCCGGCTGATCCAGTTGGGGAGAACTGACTCCCAGATCGGCAATAACACCCGCAAAGCGCAGAGAGGGCGTGTGCTGCTGCCACTGGTGCTGGTATTGAGAAAAATTGAGGTGGTGACAGGTTACCTGCTGTGGGGATAACCCATGGTCCTGGAGCCAGGCCTGGAGTCGCTCCCTAGCCACAGCCAATGCCTGCGGATCCTGATCCAGGGCCACGATCTGCTCGGCCCCAGCCTTCAACAATGCCAAACTGTGCCCGCCGCCGCCGACGGTGGCATCCAGATAGGCTCCCCGTTGTTCACGCACACACAGCCCTGCCACAAGCTCCTCACACAAAACAGGCAGATGGTGGTACAGAATTTCAGCCTCTTTCCCTACTCAGTGGAACACGGATCGTCCCTTTACACTATAGGGGTCTGTTAACAAATTTTGAGAACCAAATCAATCTGCACCAGAAGTAGTGCCAGGAAAAAAACGTGCCACTGCTGACAGCGGTGACCGCAATAGTTTAGGGTTTATTCTATCCGCGAAATAGGGAGAGAGGGAGGGGACCCATGGTCAATCGGCGGGCGTGTTCGATCCTCAGATGTGGAATCAGGCACTGGACAGACCTGACCGTTCCGCTGATTTTCCTCCTGGGTATGGAAGCTGGTGCAGGTTGGACACAATCCCTCCCCCCTGTTCCGGAGGTGCCGACCCTACCCCTGGGTCCTGCTCCAACGGCTCCGCAACTCGCTCCCGCACTGCCTGCAGAAGAGACGGATGCCCCACCCCCACCCCCTGCCCCGGCTGTTGCAGCCAAACCCGGAGAAGATCTACGTCAGCTGGTGACTCTGTTCATTAATGAGTCTCTGACCGTTGGAGATGAGGCCGCCGCGGTCAATTACAACGACCTTTACACCGAACTGCTGGCCCGCAGCTACAGCAATGACACCCCGATGTTGACCCTGGAATACACCCTGATCCAGGAAACTCTGAGGCAGTATGGCGATCCTGTGGATCAATTTCTGTCTCCCTCGGACTTCAATGCCCTCCTGAACCGACCAACACGCATTTTCAGGGCTGACTCGATTGCACCACAGGTGGTATACCTGGCCATTTCCGACTTCACTCCAGCCACGGCCCAGGAGATCCGACAGATCCTCTTCATGCAGGACTACTCTCGCGGCATCATTCTCGATCTGCGAGGGGCTACAGCTTACGATCCGCAGGTGGTGGCGGATGTGGCCCGCTTATTTTTGCCCCGCTCGATCACTCCCCTGGTGATTACTGAGGATCGGTTTAACCAGTTGCAGGGGTGGGATAGTGCTAATCTTCCAGTCGCGGCGGGCTTTCCGCTGGCGGTGCTGGTGGATAGCAACACACGGCAGGGGGCGGTGCTTCTGGCGGCGCAGCTGGGACTGAGTGGCAACACGGTGATCCTGGGCCAACCCACCCAGGGGACAGAGAAACAGACCCGTTTTTTTCCCCTCCCCTCGGGGGCAGCTGTTGAGTTGGCAGTCGGGCGCTGGCAAACGGGGGACAACCGCCCTATGGTGAACGGGTTAACCCCGGATCAAACCGTGAGTGGCTCAGATCAGGACTGGATCAATGCAGCACTTCAGGCGCTCTCCGTACCGCCCGGTCGCCCCCAAATCCCCCAAAGGCCGCTAGTGCTCGCCCAGGAGGAACGGGTGGGCCGCTTCCAACTGGGGCATGACACCCGCAACCTTGATGCCAGCCTGCTGGGGAATGTGGATTTCATCCGCGATGACTCCAGGCGCAATGTCTTTCAACCCAACAGCGATCTAAAGATCTTTTACCTGCAGGACTACATTCTCTTCACCTACCGCAATCCAGGGGTGGTGGATAGTTTCTTTGCGGATCGCATCTACACCACCAATGCTGCGGCCCTGACTGCCGAGCGTGTGGGGATCGGGGATACCTATGCCCAGGTAACTCAGGTGTACGGCGGACCCGGCGAAAATGGCTACAACGAGGTGGTCCCTTTTCCTATGGGTACTCGTGAGGCCAATCGCGAGGATCGCTATTACGTAAACTATGATGCCCTGGGCCTGGGGTTCATTTTTGAGGTGGGAACCAATCAGGTGGTGGCGGTGGGGCTCTACAAGCCAGGCAGCTGAGGGAACCTGATAGCTTAGAGAGAGTTCTATCCCCCGACCTCTGCCATGACCCTGCGGTTTTACCTCCTGGCAATCGTTTCCGTGATCACCGTGGCCTACGGGGGAGGATGTGGCTGGCTGGTTCCCGATCCTCCGCCTGAAACTCCGGCCAGTTCACCGCAACCCACAGGCACGCCCGAGCTCACCTATGAAGACATCACCCTGACGGAAGTAGAACCGGATGGTACACTCCTGTGGCGGTTGACGGCACGGCTGGCCCGCTACAACCAGGAGGAAACTGCCGCCAGTCTGGATGCCGTCACTGGCGAGGTCTTTGATCAGGCCAGCAGTTCCATCAAAGTCAAGGCCAGCAGCGGTTCTGCCTATCCCAATGAGAATCGTCTGGAATTAAGGGGAGATGTGCAGGTGCAGTCCCTGGCCCACCAGGTGCAGATCACGGCTGATCAGGTGGCCTGGTGGCCGAATGACAACCGCCTGCAGGCGCAGGGGAACGTGGTCCTGTCTCAGATTCCCCCCAGCCCTGTAGCCTCCTCCCCGGAGCCCGGGGATCCCGCCACCCTGACGTTAGTTTCTCCCGAAGATGCTCTGTGGACTGCAGAGGCAGAGGAGTTAGAGGTGGATCTGATGCAGAATCAGGTCACATTGCAGAATCCCCAGTCCCAAAGCCCTGTCCAGGCCCGCGCTCAAACACCGCCACTGGATCTGGAGGCCACCCAGATCAGCTGGAATATCAACACGGGAGAGCTCACCGCCAGTGGCCCGATTCAGCTGGAGTACCCCGAACAGCAGGTGCAGATGCAGGGCGAGCGCCTGATTACTACGATTTCCTCGGATCAGATCCGTTTACAGGGCAACACCTACAGTCGCTCCCAAGCCACCGGTCAAGAATTATGGGCAGATCAACTGCAGTGGACTCCCAAAACCCCCCTTGTGAACGCCAGTGGCAATATCCGCTATCGCCAGCCTGGTCAGAATCTGGCGGTCACCGGGGAGACCGCGATTGTCAACTGGGAGGCTCAAACCGTTGCCGTCTCAGGCGGAACGACGACAGAACTGGCGCTTCCCTAACCCGAAATCTCCCTGAGGTCTTGATCGGATCAGGTAGTCTGGTAGGAGTTTTGAGTGGTTTGTGCGGTGAGTGATACCCTGACACGTCCCAATATTCTGTTCATTGTGCTGGACACCCAGCGCGCTGATCGTCTCTCCTGCTATCAGTCTCCGGATCCAACCTGCTCGCGGCCCGCCACCACCCCCCATCTGGATCAACTGGCCCGCGAGTCCACCCTGTTTGAACGGGCGATTTCTCCAGCCCAGTGGACGATTCCTGCTCATGCCTCCATGTTCACAGGGGAATATCCCAGCACCCACCAGACGGTACAGGCCGATCTGGAATTGGACCCCGGTTATCCCACCCTGGCAGAGCTGCTGAAACTGCAGGGTTATCACACGGTAGGCTTCTGCAATAATCCCTTGCTGGGGATCTTGAAAAATGGGCTACGGCGAGGATTTGATGTCTTTTACAACTATGGCGGCGCCCTGCCCACTCGTCCTGCGGATGGCACGCCTCTTCCCCGGCCCCTGGCCTGGCTGCTGGAGCAATACACCCAGTTCTGGCGACGGCTGTCTTATCCGATTCAGAACGCTTTTGCTAAATCCGATCGTCTGTTTCAGCTGGCCCTCCAACCCTGGCTGGTGCCCCTCTGGACCCGTTTTGTCAACTTTAAGGGGGATACCCGGGCCTCGTTGCGGGATATCAGTCGCTTTTTAGAGCAGATGGCTCAGGCGCCCGCGAAACCCTTTTTTGCCTTCGTCAACCTGATGGAGCCGCATCTACCCTACTGGCCCCCCGAGCCATTTATTCAAAAGTTTGCCCCCTATTTCAGCCAGGATCGGCAGGCCCGCGACTTTCTGCGTCAGTACAACAGCCAACCCTACCGCTGGATGGCCCCCCTGGAACACCCCCTCACGCAACTAGAGGCTCAGGTTCTCAGTGATATTTACGATGCGGAAGTGGCTTACCAGGATCACCTGCTGGGCCAGGTTTTCCAGACCCTGAAACAAACTCACCTGGAGGAGAACACCCTGGTGGTGGTGGTGGCAGATCACGGGGAGGGGCTGGGGGAACACCAGTTTGTCGGCCATGCCTTTGTGGTCTACGAAGAGCTGATCCGCGTTCCCCTCCTGCTCCGGTATCCCTCCGTTTTTCCTATGGGTCTGCGAGTTAGCGCCCCTGTGTCCACCCGCCGCCTCTTTCACACAGTTCTGGATCTGGCCCTGGCAGACACCTCTGTACCTGCCCAACCCTGCCTCAGTCGCCGCCTCCAACGGGAGATCCGGAAGCTCAGCCTGCGACATACAGTCACCCATCCCGATCCTGAGGCCGAAACTGTGCTGGCCGAAGCCTTTCCGCCTCAGATTCTGATTCGCGCCATGGAACAGCGGCAGGATCAGTTGCTGCAAGCTTTTGCCTGTTTAACCCCGCGGCGAGCCATCTACCAGGGATCCAGTAAGCTGATTCAGGTGGGGGAACAGCAAAGTCTCTACGATCTGAATCAGGATCCTGCCGAAGCCGAGGATCTACTGGCAGGGATGCGTGATATGGTGAATGACCTGATGAGTGAAACCCACATGTCCCTGGATATGCTCAGGGTTAAGGCTTCTCATCTCCACCACCTGTTGCAAACCCTCGTGAGCACCGCCACAGCCCGTCAGATCCAAACCGAAGGAGCCCCGCGACGTCATGCCTTTGAAACAGATCAAGACCTGGTGCGACGCATGCAGGAGCTGGGATACATGGAATAACGGGAGGGAAAGACTACTGGGCGGCAGGAGGCGGCGTATGGATCAGGGCTGAGTTAAACCACTCCACAAACTCATCGCGTCGTAACACCTGAGGACGAGAGCGGGGGCCAAAGCGGACCAGGCTGGGCATGCCATGTTCGTGCAGGCGTCCCTGAATCCAGGTGCCGATCCCAGTCTTGCCATCGGCAGGCATTTCTGTCTGAAAGCTGCTGTACATCAACAACAGCTGGTTGCGGGACTGCAGGAGCGCATTTTCCTGGATCAGACGGGGCAGAGGACTGAGAGCTGAGGCAGACTTCTCGGTCTGAGAAGCACGTTCGCGTGGTTGAGGCGTATCTAGCTTGGGGCGATTAAGATAGCAGGACTTCGAGCTCGCTTTTTTGGACATAGAGTCTCCTGAGACAATACAAAATACCTGAAGCCAGCGGCTTCAATTGCAGCATCTTGAACGTGAGCCAAAAACTGGTGGACCTACTTGTCGGAGTAATTGCAACACTACTCATCGCGGCACCCGGCAACGGGTATCAAGAACAGGGGCAGGCCAGCGGTAAGTTCCTGGCTCCTGGCAATCACCGGATCCTTGCTATCATGTCGCTGCTGACAGATATGGCGTCGACTGTCAAGTCCGGTCATGCCTCCTATCTTGACCCAAAATGCCGCAACTGAACAGAGGCACGGATGAAAAATCAGGCACTCCTGCAAGCATCAGCGCAAATTCTGACGACCATTGCGGATTACTCGCAGCGATTCCAGCAGATGCATTTCCAGATTCTGTAACACCTGATCCACATAGTGATTGGCCTCCCGTTGCAGTTGCTCAATCTCCTGCAGGGTTTGCCGCCGATACTCCTCATGTTCATGGCGAGACTGTCGCAGGATCTGTTCGGCCTGGGCCTGGGCCTGACGGACAATCACAGACTCTTCCACCAGTTTCCGTGCCCGTTGCTCCGCCTGGTTCAGCAGATCGCGGGCATAGGCATTGGCCTCCTCAAGAATATCCTCCCGCTGTCGCAGCAGCTCCTCGGCCTCCTGAAAGGCAGTGGGCAAGTTGAGGCGAATCTGATCCAGTTGTTCATACAGGATCTCTTCATTGACCAGCGTCCGAAACCAGAGCAGACGCGGACTGTCAAAGATCGTCTCCTCCAGCTGATCCAGGGCTGCCTGCACATTCATGAGAGCCCGGAGCTGGTGATCAGGGGAGTCTGCAGGTGTGTCTCTCAAGAGGGGTATCCACCGAGGTTGGCAATGACGACACGGGCTAACGCATACGATATCAGGATTGCGTCGCCTGTGGAGCGTTAAGGGAGCATCACCCCTCCCTCAGTCCCGCTATACTACAGTTTGCTTCGACTTGTTCTCCCTGTTCTCCTGCCCCCGAGTTCCTCTTGAGCGCGATTCAGTTTTCTGTGCAGGGCTGGTGTCCCCACACTCAGGCCCGAGCTGGGACCCTCACGACGCCCCACGGTTCGATCCCGACCCCCTGTTTCATGCCCGTTGGCACCCTGGCAACAGTGAAGACGTTGACCCCTCACCAGGTCAAGCAGGCAGGAGCCCACATCATTCTCAGCAACACCTATCATCTCCACCTGCAGCCGGGGGAGGAGATCGTGCAGATGGTGGGGGGGTTACACGCATTCATGCAATGGCCGGGCCCGATCCTCACGGATTCGGGGGGATTCCAGGTGTTCAGTCTCAGCCAGATCCGCTCCCTCAGCGATACGGGAGTGATCTTCAAGTCTCCCCGCGATGGTTCTCTGATTAATTTCACCCCGGAGCGCTCAATTCAAATTCAAAACCAGCTGGGGGCCGATATCATCATGGCCTTTGACGAGTGTCCTCCCTATCCCGCCAGCCATACGGATGTCTCCACGGCTGTCCAGCGCACCACGGCCTGGTTGAACCGCTGTATCAATGCTCACCAGCGATCGGATCAAGCACTCTTTGGTATCGTTCAGGGGGGTGTTTACCCGGATTTGCGAGCCCTGTCCGCCCGCCAGATCTGTGAGTTTGATCTGCCAGGCTGTGCCATCGGAGGTGTCAGTGTCGGGGAACCACTGCGCCTGATTCCTGAAATTCTGCAGGCAACAGTCCCCCTCCTACCCGCAGATCGGCCTCGCTATCTGATGGGGGTAGGATCCTATGCCGAAATTCGCGCAGGGGTGGTGGCGGGTGTCGATCTATTTGACTGTGTGATTCCCACCCGCTATGCCCGGCATGGGGCGGTGATCAGTCGGGGGCAGCGGTGGAATATTAAAAATACGGAACATCGCTCGGAACTGGGACCCCTGGATCCGGACTGTTGTTGCTACACCTGCCAGCACTTTAGCCGTGCCTACCTTTGCCACCTGATCCGCGCCAAGGAGGTTCTCGGCTATACCCTCCTCTCCATCCACAATATTGCCGAACTGATGACCTACACCACCCGCATGCGCCAGGCGATTCTGGAGGGGACCTTTTCCCCTAGATGGGATCCCTGGTTGCAAAAGCAGTAACCCTATCCCAGCCAGAGCAACCCTCCCCTACTCTAGAAAACAGGTCCGATTCTCCTGAGAGGCCGCAACTGCCCCCCTCCTGACTTGCAGGTTGTCCCTGAACAGGCGACCATGGAAGATTGGGAGATTGTGTTGATTTGAGATCACTGTGGACAGGAACCATCCAACTCTGCAGGCACTGGGATTGCCAGACGGGGCAACCGATAGTGCCACAGGTACAACCAAAGCGCAGCTCGATCTGCTGCTTCTGGGGCTTGAGTGTTTAAGTGGGGAAAGCTCTGAGGCTGTTCTGACGGCGGCGACGGAGCTGCAGCTGGAACAGTGGGTCAGTGACCGGGTGAATCTGTGGCGTCTGCGCAATGCCAATCCCCTGCGGCGCAGTTCCGGGGGACGCAAACGGGTGGATATCGATGAAGCCCGCGCCCTGGTGCTGATCATCTGTTATCTGGCCCGGCAGCACTACGACCAGATTCGGGCCACCGTCACCCATCTGGAGGCAGCCGTCAGCGGGGAGCGCTCACCCTATCGGGAACCCATGGTGGGAGATTACCTGGATGAGTTCCATGCCCATTACCGCACCCGCATGGTGGATGGGGATCAGCGTTCCCAGGATCAGATTACCGAGATCGGTCTGCGTCTGCTGCTGGATCTGCTTTTCTACGCCAGTCAGCGGGGACCGCAACGGCTCTGGAGCGCCCTACTGCAGCGACCGGAAATGGACTTGCCCCAGAGTTCTGAGGCGGAAGAGGAGCTCAACGGAGCCCTGACTGAAGGGGACGACTAACCTGCGGGTATTGCCGCGATCTGGATGACCACTGCTCAACCTATCCTCCATGTGCTATGCCATTTGCCACAATTAGTCAATCCTACGAGCACACCTCGGTTGCCCTCCACCTGCAGGGGGAAGCCCAGACACCCTCCAGTACCTCCCTCTCGCCGGAGATGATCTCTCGCGGTCTTCAGTTTCGGTTGGAGATCAAGCAGGTGGAAACCCTCAAGATCATCCAGGGAGACCAGAGTATTCTTCTCGATCTGGTGCAGGTGCTGCGCCGCTACCTGGAGTTTGAACTGCGGGGACAGCCTCAGGGCACCTTCAGTGGCACTGTTGCCATTCGTCCCCTGGATTTTATTTTTCATCGGCTGACGGTGCGGCAGGGAGAGGGAATTGCCCAGACAGATCTAGCCATGACCCAGCTCTACGATCTGCTGGAAGTTCTGGAGGACACCGCTGCCGATCTGCCGCAACTGTCCCAACTGAAGGCCATCAAACCTCGCTCCAGCAATTTATCCCCAGCCCCGATCGCGGCTCTGGTGGTGGGGGGGATCGGCCTAGCGGCGGCGGTGGCCTTTTTGGGCGGACGGGGAGAAAGTCCCCAGGAGTTACGGGAGGATCTGGCCACCAGCACGGCCCAATTGGAGTCAGCGGCACCCGCCTCGGCCCCGGCGGATCCTCCCAGGGAGGGGGATAGTGCGGAGAGCTCAGCTTCTTCCCCGGCAGAAACCCCTCCAGAAGCCCAGTCCTTGCGGCAGGAGAATGCCAGTGAAGTGGGGAACATTGCCCCGGCGGACCTTGCCACCCCCGCCTTGCGGTCTCTGCCCGAGCTGCCCGTCACCGATCTTTCTCTGGCAGGACAGGAGCTTCAGATCAACCTGGCCACCACCTGGGAGGCTCCTGAGGATCTGACAGAGGATCTGCAATACAGCGTTCTGGTGGATCCCACAGGTCAAATTCTGGCCGCCAGACCTGAGAATGCCGCCGCCACCGATTTGCAGACCAGCACTCCTCTGGAAGGGATCGCAGCAACGGATCCGAGTCCTCTACCGGCAGGCAGCGAACAGTTTCAGGTGATCTTTACGGCAGAGGGACGAGTTCGCGTTAGCCCCAGAGCTTTAGATGCCCCAGAGGAGGCTGCCGGAGAGGAGCAATCGGAGTAAGATTGTCTGCAGTTTGTTTTCTGCAGAGATCATGTCTGTTCTGCCCTTCTGGTCCAAGGTGATCGCCACACTGGGGGTTCTGGTCTCCGGCCCCTTTTCCTCGCCACCCAAGACAGTTCTGGCAGCAAATTCGCTTACCAACCCTGAATTGCAGGTGGGAATTCTGCAGCGGTTTGGAGAAGAGGCAGAGGATCAAGTAGAGATCCTGGCCCCCCAGGGATCCCAATTGACCTTGAGCTTTGCCGATAGTGAGGGTTACACCCAAACCGAGCAGACAACCCGCGTCACCATCGGGATTGTAAATCAGGCCCTGACGGCTCCAGAACAGGTGGAACGCCTGATCCTGAGCAGTCATAAAGCCTTTGAGAGTGCCTACGCCAGTGCTCTGGAATGGCAGGAACGGGGAATCGAAACCGAGGTGGCTCAACCGGGGGAATGGCAGGTATGGGCGGAACGGGATCGCTACACTTCTGCTCAGCACCAGCAAATTCTGCGCTATGCCCAGGACCAGGGACTGGCCTCCACCCGCTTATTTCAGGAGGAACGCTCGACGCAGAGCCTGCTTGCCTGGACCGTCAACAACTATCGCTATCACCGCAATCGGATTCAGATCAGCTCGGATGCAGGCTGGATGCGGGTGGGAGACTACCTCTACGCGGGCAGCATTACCATTCAACCCAATGCCTACGGTTCCTACACCGTGGTGAATGCGGTTCCCCTGGAAACCTATTTGCGGGGTGTGGTTCCCCATGAGATTGGACCGGGTGCTCCCACTGCCGCCGTTGAAGCCCAGGCGATCCTGGCTCGTACCTACGCCCTGCGCAATCTCCACCGCTTTGCCACTGACGATTATCAGCTCTGCGCCAACACCCACTGTCAAGTGTACCGTGGACTGAGCGACACCACAGCTCGCACCGATGCCGCCATTGAAAAAACCGCTGGACAGGTGCTCACGTTTAACGGAGATCTGATCGATGCGGTCTACTCCTCTACGAACGGGGGTATCTCAGCCGCCTTTGAAGACATCTGGGAGGGTGATCCGCGTCCCTACCTGCAGCCGGTGGTGGATCGTCTGGATCCTATCCCTCTGGATCTGAGTCAACCACAATCTTTTCGTCAGTTTTTGAGCGAAGATCAGGGCTTCAACGAAGTGGGGCTGTCCCGATTTTTCCGTTGGCAGAAACCCCTGACCTTGGCCAACCTCAGTGAACAACTGCGCGATAATGAGCCCTATCTGGGCGTGGATCTGCCGGAGTGGCAACAGATTGCTGGCTTGCAGGTCCTGCAGCGTTCCGCCAGTGGCCGCGTTCAACAGCTGCAACTGGATCTACAAACAGAGAGGGGGCTGCACTCCTTCACCCTGGAAAAAGAACAGATCCGGCTGGCCTTTCCTCTGCTTCTCAGTACGATGTTTGCTCTGGAACCGCTGATGGAAGGAACCACATTGGTGGGCTACACCTTTGTGGGGGGGGGATTTGGACACGGGGTAGGCATGAGTCAATACGGCTCCTATGGCCTGGCGAACCAGGGGCTGAGTGCCCCTCAGATCCTCAGTTTCTACTACCCCGGTACCACCCTGGCCTCACTGGGCAGTCTCTCCCTCAATCTGGATCCCAACAGTCCTGGATAGAGGGGAATCCCTATTCTTCAACCCTTATGGCTCATCCGCCAGTAACTCATTCAAATCCAGATCCTCCAGATCACCTGTGCTTAAAAAATAGCGGCCAGAGAGGCGTTGAGGGTCGGCCTCGGGTGTGCAGCCGCGGGAGAGGAGAGCCCAGCGTCCCTGTTCGTCACTACGGGCTCGCAGGATGAAGGTTCCGGTGGGTTCAGGACAGGCTTCACTGGGATCCTCCTGGAAGATCACCCGGCCCTCCAGCGGTCCGTAGGTGCTACCGCTCCAGAAAACGCGTTCCTGACCAAAGAGGTTGGTATAGGTTAACTGAGTCCCGATCTGCCATTGAGGGCAGGTAAACAGCACATCTCCATTCGTGCGCAGAAAAGGACCACTCACCAGTTCAAACCTTCCTTGAAGTGTTCCTTGCCCATTCGTTAAGATCCCCTCCTGCAGAATTGAAGGGAGCAGTGGGCCAGGTCCGGGGGGCAGGCAAGACAGAGTGGAAATTCCAGCGGAGGAAGCTTCCATCTCGGGACTGACGGAGGATGTCACTGTAGCGTCACCACATCCCAACAGACTCAGGATCGGGAGAAGGCCACAGATCCAAATAGGTTTCATAAAAATCACTCCTAACACCACCTGAATCCTAACTGTCGGATTGCTCCTTGACTAGATGCAGGGGATGCGTATGTGATCAATCCCTGACGCACACTATTTCAGTAGATCGGCGCTACCTGGATCGGGAAGGGTGAATCCCTCGGGGGTGGGGGTCGGAGTCGGGGTGGCCTCCTGGCGGGGGGGAATGTACATCCGGGGAGGGGAGGGATCTCCCCCAAGGGCAATCAGGATCGCGTCCAGTAAAGCGGCTCGTTCCTGGCGGGTCAGGGATTGGACGGCGACTTTATCCTGAGTGTAGGGGTTCTGCGTCAGGGTCTGAGATCCGGGATAGGCTTGAGCGTAGATGGCCTCATTTTTTTCCAGATAGTCCGCCAGGGTCAGCTTCCAGTCAAAGCGGTTGGTGAGGGCGCGGGCCTTGATCTGCAGGTGGTAGAGCATCATGCGCCGGACCAGGGTATTGGTTTCAGGATCCCCTGTCTCTGGATCAATGTACTGATACTGATTTTCGCGGGGCAGATCGGGGAGGGTGTCGTACACCTGTTGGGAAGCTTCCGGCACCAACCGCAACTGGGCATGAGCAGGAAGGGCAAATTGGATTGGTAAAAGAAATATCCCCAAACCAAGTAGATATGTGAATAATGGGCAGACTAGTTTCATATTCAGCTGAATACAGGTACTTTATCAAGTCAGTACTAGACAAATTCTAAACATCAAAGACCTTAAGATGAGCTTGATTCATCTGTTTTTCACCTGCTAACTCGGTATGGACAGACCTATCAGGGCACTCTAAATCGAACAGCCATTTGAGCAAGTAACTTGTTAGCGATGGGCTGAGGCAAATGAGAGGAAGCAAACTCAATTGTGAAGACAAGATCTTTTGATAGAATTTTAAGCAGCCTGGCTAACTTTACATGTCCACTCGTAAGCGGATTGTTAAACAACATAAATTTTTCCATCTGAAGACCTGCAGACTTCGCAAAAGATCTGATCTCCTCTTCATGAAGCAGAAAAATATGGCTATCAGAGTTTGGGCCAAATTGAACTGCCTCGAAAATGCTGGGATCTCGACAATCAGAAAACTTGGGAAGATCGTTCCTGAAATACTTGCCATTCGGTGTGGTCATGATGATGTAGCCTCCTGGCTTGACAAGTCTAGCAGTATTTCTCAAGAATTTGTCGGGATGAGCGACATGCTCAATAACTTCTGTAATCAGTACTGCATCAAAAAGATCTGGAAACTCTAATTCGAAAGCATTTCCTGGAACAAACGTTAGAGTCCCAGTCTCATACTTAGACCGAACATAATCAATAAGCTCGGCTCGAATATCATTCCAAGTAACCTGATAACCCAACTCAGCTAGAGCAAGAGAGAAATTTCCTTGTGCAGCAGCAATATCAAGGACAGTAGATCCTGGGACTAAAACTTCGCGAATAAGATCAAAGGTATATTTTCGACGATTTGTATAAGTATATGAATAGCCGAGATTGATATGTTCACCATATATTTCTTGGAGATCATAGTTAAATGAAGACTTCCAGGAGTCTGGCCAATGCTCTTCTGGATATACGCGCTTCATGAGATTTCCTTGGCATAGACATCTTCAATATAGCTTAAGTGAAAGCGAATAATAACTAAAAACTGAGATAGCTCATGCGCTTGCTCTCTCGGAATATGAGCAGTCAGTTATGATTAGTTAATATCTAGAGTTGGGTTTTCGGGGATTAATGAAGTATCCTCCTTCTTGCAGGTAGAAGGTTCCGATCCATGGATTTGCGCTCCCGTATCCGCACTGTTCCTGACTTCCCCAAAGAGGGGATTCTGTTTCGTGATGTCACGCCTCTGCTCCAGGATCCCTTATGTCTGAAGGAAGTGATCACGCAGCTGGCCCACCACTTCAGTGATGATCGCGTGGATCATGTGGTGGGAATCGAGTCGCGCGGCTTTATCTTCGGGACACCCCTGGCCTACCATCTGGGGGCGGGATTTGTACCCGTGCGCAAACCGGGAAAGCTTCCGCCTGCGGTCCTGAGCCAGTCCTACAGTCTGGAGTATGGAGAGGATCGGCTGGAGATCCGGGATCAGATCTTTCGCCCTGGGGAACGGGTGATCATTGTGGATGATCTGATTGCAACCGGAGGAACGGCACAGGCAGCGGGAGAACTGGTGCAGCAGGCGGGCGGAGAGCTGTGTGGTTATGCCTTTGTGATTGAGTTGGCAGGATTGCAGGGTCGGCTGCGGTTGCCCAAAGATATCCCGGTGCATGTCCTGATCAGCTACGACTGATGGGATCCAGGATCAGGGGGCTGGCCTTCTCCGACCGGGATCGGTAGACGGTAGAGGGGTGAAGCCGAGCGATAGGGCACCTTGCCAGCGGGCACATGTTGGGCGGCTGGGGCCAGATGCAGATCTTGATCATCAAAGAACAGGTGGGCACGGAAGGCTTTCAGCACCTTGGTCTTTTCCACGCCGCCAAGGAAGAAGATCTCGTTCACATACACCCCCCAGTGGCGCAGGGTTTTGATCACCCTCATCTCAGCTGGGGCGCTGCGGGCCGTAACAATCGCGATCCGTACCGGGGACAGCTCAATGCTGAAGGGAAGCCGATGCTGCAGTCGTGACAGCTTGCGCAGGAGAACTGCGTAGGGGCCATCCTGCATGGGTTCATCCTGCCGCTCATCCTCCACCGACTGAAACCGATCCAGCCCCTCATACTTGTAGACAATCTCACTACTTTCATCAAACAGAACCGCATCCCCATCAAAGGCAATCCGCACCTGATCCTCGGGCAGAGCGGGTTTATCGGGAGGAGGGGGTTGCAGGATCGCGGCGGCACAGACCTGACCGTCGATCACCCGCTGGGCGTCCTGAACATTGGTGGTCAGAAACAGATCCACATCAAAGGCATCCAGATAGTCCACCACCGATTCCCCACCCGTGAAGGCATGACGGGTAATGGGCAGACCCCGAGCCCGAATGTTGTGAAACACTCGGATGCCGGTTTCCGGGCTGTTGCGGGACATGACCACCACTTCCACCAAGGGCTGCTGTTCTCCTGCCTTCATGTACTGATTCAAGCCCAATAACGCCTTGACCAGGGGCATGCCGGTGCCATCCTCCAGCGGTTCCGCCTCCCGTTCCAGCATGTAGCGGCGGTATGCATTGATCGCTGTTTCCCGATCCTCGGCAAATTTTTTCTGAAAGACGGCATCCGCCTCCTTGAGGTCAAACAGCGCCGTGGCCGAGATACCCACCACCAGGGTGTCAGACAGATCAACAGGCATGGCCAGAATCGAGAACGGTATGGGGATCAGTGTAGGCCCGCGAGGGAGATTTTACATCTGCATGGGGGGATCTTCAGTGGCAAGACTGGCAGGTAGTTCAAAGGTGCCATCTTCACGACAGGGAAAGTCCAACGTGCGGATCACTGCCCTGAGGGGCAATTCACCATAAAGATGGGGAAACGCATCCTCAACATCCGCCGCCTGTTCTTCCACCAGCAGTGCCGAGACCTGAGATGGATCAATTTCCAGTAGCACCAGATCCGATTGGCCCTGGAAAAACTTGTTGGCCGCGAAAGCTACCTGTTGCCGATAAGAACAGTGAATAAATCCCTCCTGACTGAGCGAAGCAGGTTTAAGCACTCCAAGGGCTTGAGCTGCATCCAGGTCCTGCCGTGTGGTGATGTGATAGATCGGAGCCATATTCTTAAGTGATGAAGATCAAGTCTCAGTGGAGGATGTCAGGAGATCGCCTGCATAGAACGCATTAGATGATCCCGAACAGCTGCATTTTCACATAGTCCCATGGCCCGTTGATAAGCTGCTTTGGCCTCCAGAGAACGACTGAGTTGTTGCAACAGGTGAGCTTTCACGGCCCAGTAGGGTTGATAGCGGTTTGCCAGTTCCCCTGGGATCGCCTGCAGCACCGCCAGTCCCTGGGCTGAACCTCTGGCCTCGGCCATGGCTGCGGCATAACTCACCTGCGCCCCAATTGTGGGACAGATCTGGAGCAGACCCTGGTACAGGAGAAGCACAGACTCCCAATCCTGCTGCGGGTGTCGGATCCGCTGGCTGTGAAAAGACTGGATCGCAGCCTCTAACTGGAACCGTCCCCACTGTTGCCAGAGGGAAGCCCGCAACAATTCCTGTTCTGCTTCCTGCAACATCGGTTCCGACCAGAGGGCAGGATCCTGTTCTGATAGGGGGATGTAGCGTCCTTCTGAGGATCGTCGGGCGGGTCGCCGCGCTTCACAGTAGAGGAGCAATGCCAGCAATCCCCTCGCCTCGGGTTCCTGCGGTAGCAACTGAGTACAGAGACGGGCCAGCCACAGGGCAGCCTCCGTTAACCCCTGATCCTGTCCGTCGCGGCCTGAAAGCTCGTCCCAGCCACAGTTGTAGGCTGCATAGATGGCCTCCAGCACCGCCTCCAGACGGGAGGAAAGGACCTGAGCAGCAGGGATCTCAAAGGCAATCCCGGCATCGCGGATCTTGGCCTTAGCTCGCACTAACCGCTGGCCCATGGTACTGGGAGTCACCAGAAAGGCAGAGGCAATCTGCTGGGCATTTAACCCCAGGACGGTCTGTAACATCAGGGGGGTATGGATCGCCGCATCGATGGCCGGATGGGCACAGACAAATAGCAGCTTCAGTCGCTCATCCGGAAAGGATAGATCCTCAACTTCAGGGTCCACGTTGTAAGCATCCTCCTGAAATAGATGCAGCACCTTTTCATTCACCTGGCGGTGTCGCCCCCGATCCAGAAGCTTTCGTTTAGCCGTCAATAGCAACCAGGCTTCAGGATTGACTGGAGTGCCTTTTTCTCCCCAGGTCTGCAGTGCCGCCAGAAAGGCATCGCCAAGGGCATCTTCGGCCAGGGTAATATCTCCGGTTCTCGCCACCAGATAGGCCAGGAGACGACCATAGGAGGTCCGAGCTGTAAGTTCAGCCACATGGCGTGCCTGTTGCATGGATTTAGCTCATGGGTTGCATGGGCAGGATCGGGCGTACTTCCACGGCCCCATCAGTGGCGGCTGGACAGCGAGCAGCCCAGTCCAGGGCCGTATCCAGATCCGGCACATCGATTAGAATATAGCCCCCCAATTGTTCTTTGGTGTCGGCGTAGGGACCATCCTGTACCTTTCTCTGGCCCTCCAGAAGGCGTACTGTTGTGCCCGTGTGACCGGGTTGCAAAATGCCACCCCCGACATTGACTCCCGATGCCTTCAGGGCAGTGGCATAGGCCTGATAAGCTCCCCAGTATCCCGCCTGATTTGCCTCATGAGTGCGGTTGGCAAAGGCCTGTTCGGTTTCATAGATCAAAATTGCGTATTGCATGATCAGCTCCTGCGTTAAGGGTTAGGAAAAGCATGTGGTGCTTTCTATCTCTACAACGCGCGAGCCTGATCCATTTCGACAGCAGCGGCTAACTTTTTTGAGCATTTCATCGCCTATGGATGCCCAGATTCTGTGAACGCCGCGTTCTCTTCCTGAGTCCTAGAGGTAGAGATCCAGGAGATTGAATCATGCGCAAAGCCATAGGACTGATCGGAACCCTTCTGATTTTGACACTACCCCTCACGGACGCTGGTCTGGCCCGCACTCGCAGCCGCACAGTCACCAGTCAAGGGGGAGGCACCCTCACCCAGGTTCGCCAGCGTCAAGCCACAGGCGACGGTAGCTACAGCCAATCCGGATCCTTTGTTCTAACTGGACAGGAAGGGGGCAGTCGTTCCGGCACGTTCTCGGGTCAGGGACAGATCGAACGCACCCCAGGGCAGGGGATCAGCAACACCAGCAGCGGCGAGATCACCACAGATCAGGGCCGGATCTTCAATGTCAACCGTTCCGCCACCACCAGCCGCACGGATTCAGGCCTGAGCCGCAGCGCCGATCTTATCGTGACCAATGCCTCAGGAGAAGTGATCCGATCCGCCAGCAGTAGCTCCATTCTTGAGAATCAACAGCTGACCCACACCACGGATCTCACCAGTCCCCGTGGCACCTATCAGGTGAACTCCACCGTGACACCTCAGGGGGATCAGACTTTTCAACGCCGCACTAGCGTCAGCAACTCCAGCGGCGAAACGGTTGCCGGATCCACCGTTGATATCGGCATTGAATTCACCCCTGGCGAAGGATGGGTGAAGACCGTCACGGGCAGCACCGACAATGGCAACCCGATCCAGCGCACCGTGGAGAATGTCCCGGTCACAGAAAGCTACTGATCTTCTGAGCGAAGAGGGCTGCGGGGGCGGAAAAGGTGACCGTGATCAGGGGAGTACAGACGAGATCGCAAGTCAGTCATTTTCTCCAGTGCTGGACTGATCACATAGAGAACGGTTCGTTCCAGCTCCGCAGCTCGTGTCAGGGTGGCCATCTCCCGTAGTGTTCCCAGCAGGATCTGTTCATCCGGCCAACCCAGACGGTAACAGACGGCAATCGGTAGTGTCGGAGGATAGTGGTGCAGCAACTGTTCCTGGGCCTGTTGCACGTGCCGGGCACTCAGGTAAAGGCAGAGGGAAGCCCGGTGGGCCGCCAGGGAAGCCAGCTCCTCCGCCGGGGGAACCTGAGTCCGACCACTGGTGCGGGTTAAGATGATCGTCTGTACCACCTCAGGGATCGTTAACTCCACCTGCAGGCGGGCTGCTGCCAGTTGAAAGGCACTCACCCCTGGCACGATCTCCACCTCTATACCCGCGTCCAGCAGTCTTACCAGCAACTCCTGCAGGGCTCCGTACAGACAGGGATCGCCATCCTGTAAGCGCAGCACCTTTTTCCCTGCCCTCACCTGCTCGATCATCCGCGGGAGCAGACTCTCTAATACCTGGGAACGGGTATCAATACATGCCACCTCTGGCTTGCACCAGTTCAGTAAACTCTGCGGCGTTAAGGATCCTGTGTAAAACACCACATCCGCCTCCTGGAGCAGACGCAAGCCCTTGACCGTGATCAGCTCCGGATCCCCAGGGCCTGCCCCCACCACATAAAACCGCTGTTGCCAAGGAGACGTCGGTGCAAAAGTCACGGTCATGATCCTCTAAACTACCCTGTCAGTGTACTGCGCTACTTTGATCCAGGAACTTTATATTCTCTTAAGCTTTGGGCATAAATACTCTTGCCCCTGCCCCCACAATCACAAGACATTAAGAACGGTAATGTAGTGCTCCTTACGTTGCAGCCCTGATCAGACTTCATGGGTGGGGGAAGCAGCGGCAGGACTCTGGGGTTTATCATGCATATTGAATTTGCCCGCGAATTACAGCACCGACTGCTGCAGGGGCGATTAAACCTGACATCAACCGAGCGAGCCATGCTCTGGAGGGCCCAAACCGGGACCTGGTTACAGCAGGTGGATCTGGTGCCTGTAGAGGTGCAACCCCTGATCCATGAGGCCGTTGACCTGATCCAGCGGGCCGCCTTTATGGTGGAGAACGAAATGGAAGCCAGCCTCGCCTTTGGCCAGATCACCCATCGTCTGGAGTCGATTGCCGATCATATTGCCGATTGGTCATAGGGAACTCGCGGTTCTGGCCAGCAGCTGAACTCAGAGGTAAAGTCCGCCAGCGTCAACAGTTGAATGCGTTTGCTGTCCTGGACCTCCTGCCGATCTTGGGCAGTGGTGTACCCCCATTCCGCCAGATAAAGGCCTAGGCTGGAAAGTTCCTCCTCCGCTGCAATCTTGAGCAGGGTTTTGAGACGATCTTCTACAAACCACAGCTGCGGTTGCCGACCATTGGATTGAGTCATGCCTCGCAGCAGGTGAATTAAAACCTGGCGTTTGGAAATTCCCAGTTCTTTGCCGTAGATCTGTGGGTCTGGGATCGTGATCTGGTGTTCCTGCAGAAGTTCCTGGACAAAACGTCCCTCCTTGGTGGTGATGATCACCAGGGACAGGGAACGGTTGATCCAGTTGCGCAGTTGCGGAATGATGCCGGGATAGAACTTATGGTGGCCCAGCCAGTCGGGACGATCGCTGATGATCCACTGGTCGCGGGTCTGATCCAGGGCAGCGGCTAACTCCTCGGGGGCCATGCGCTCGGAGTCGGTAATCTGCCGCACCAGAATCGGCCATTTCTCCAGCAGATCAGCCTCTGGAAAGCCCAGCAACAGAGCCCGGAGCAACACAGGCATCTCCCAGCCAGTTTCAATCACGGGGCGCAGCCGGGCAAAGCGCGTGAATAGATCCGGTGCCGGGATCGAGCTGGCAGGAGACCACATCTGCCGATACACACGCCAGCTGGTTTCAAAATATTCCGGCAGACCATCGCAAAGGACACCGTCAAAATCTAGAGCTAAGAGTGTGGGCTTCATGGGGTTGCAGGGCTTCCTGACCGAGGGATTTCATGGGAAGACAGATGGGCACGTTGATGCAACTCGGAGCGAATGCGAGCCATGATCGATTGTTCATCCAGAGTATCCAGGATCTGGGCGATCACGGTCTTGGGACCGTCTTTACCCCAGCTGGCTCCGTTGGCCAGGTAGACTGTGGCCGCAGACCCAATGGCATAACTGGACATCCCCGCCAGCACCGCCTGCGTTAAGGCCACCGACGTGTAGGCCCCAATGGAAAATCCTGCAGTCAATGGCGTGGCAGCCCCCAGAACCATTTTCAGAGATCCCACCCCCAGCAGGGCGATCCACTCTCCAGCCCCCAGGCTGAGCATACTCAGGATAATACTCTGCAGCAGCTGTGTGGCTCCGTGGGTGGTTAAGGGGAGATCGTAGAGACGGGAAAGGCGCAGAATTAAGGTGACATCCAGAACCAGTGCCCCCAGGGTATCCAGGAGGGTGAGGGGATTGATCGCCACCGCCACCGCCTTGGTGCGGGCCATGCCCCAGATGATCTCCTGGGCTTGGTGTGAGCGGTGCTCCAGTTTGGTGGCAATCACCTCCTGTTGCAGGCGGTTGGCAAACAGTAGGGTATTCAACCCGATCAGGGAGCGGCCCTCCCGTTGCAAAACCTCCAGGATCTTTGCACGCAGAGGCTCAATCTGGGGAGGAGCCTGCACCAGTTGCGCCATCACCGTGCCATCCTCCAAGTACACCGGCTGTGGCACCCGTGGCGAGGCGGCCACCATTACCACTTCAGCTGGGGTCAGCAACTGTTTCACCCGCTCTTGGCAGAGTTTTTCGTACACCAGACGGCGATCCATGTCGGGATACTGATCAATCTTGTTAAAGACCAGCAGCATCGGTTTGCCCTCTTCCCGCAGTTGGGCCAGGGCTTCGTATTCGATGCGGGTCAGATCCCCTGAGACCACAAACAGGAGCAGATCCGCCTGCCAGGCTACCCGCTGCGCCATCTCTGCCCGTGCTTCACCAGCAATTTCATCCAGACCTGGCGTGTCAATCAGGACCAGCTGCGATCCTAAAGGCGTGTTGATCACCACATTCTCCTCCAGCACCCAGGCCGCCTGCTGCCAGGTACGGGTGACGCCATGGGTGGGTCCGGTGTGAAAAACGGTGTGCCCGAGCAAGGCATTCAACAGCGACGACTTGCCTCGACCCACCATGCCAAACGCAGCTATGTGGATGCGATCTTCCTCCAGCTTTTCCAAAAAGGCCTGCAGATCCCTGAGATCAGTTTCCAGACCCAACTGTTCTGCGGTGGTCAGCTCTAAACCGGCCAGCAACTGGCGCAGACTGCGTTTCGCCTGCTGAAAATTAAGATCGTCCTGGTACTGAAATTGGCGGGTCATGCGTTAGAACAGTCCAGACCGCCCCAGGGCCAGCCCAAACACCAGCATTCCCAGGACCAGAAACGGCTGGGCACTGGCCTGATATTTAACGTCATTTTCCAGGGGAGCGCGCAGGAAATACATGTCCTGAAACACGATCTGAGGAATGATCAGGAGCACCAGAATGGCTGCATACAGCTGCATCTGCACACCCACCAGGAAGGCCGCCATGCCAAATTGAAAGAAATCGATCATCAAGACGGCCACGATCGCTGCGGTTTGGGCTCCAAACATCACTGGAATCGAGGCCAGACCAAACTGCCGATCCCCCTCAATGCTCTTAAAGTCATTAACGACCGCAATCCCCAGACCTGCCAGGCTGTAGATCAGGGTGAGAAGACAGAGAGTCCAGGAGAGTTCGCCGAAGAGCGCATGTCCCGTCCACCAGGGCAGAGCAATGTAGCTGGCACCCAGGGCATAGTTCCCCAGCCAGCCATTTTGCTTCAGCTTCAGAGGCGGGGCGGAATAGATGTAGGCCAGTAGTGCACCCCCCAGGGCCAGGCAGGTGATCACAGGAACCTCATGGCCAGCCCACCAATCCAGCCCATAGGCCAGCCCCAAGCCCGCCAGCAACAGCACCCAGATCTGGGCAATCACACGGGGGAGGCTAATCGCCCCGGAGGGAATCGGGCGATAGGGCTCATTCACGGCATCGATCTCGCGATCAAAATACTCGTTGACGGTTTGGGTGTACCCCGCCATCAGAGGTCCGGCCAGGATCATCGCGGCTGCCGCCAGGGCAACATTTTCCCAGGTCCAGGTGAAATGCCCGGAGGAGGCCGCGCCCGGAATCACCCCCCAGATCAGTGGGATCCAGGTAACCGGCTTCATCAGTTGTAGATGCAGCTGCCAGACAGAGCGGGAGTCCACCTCCGCCCCCCGCATGCCCAATAGCTGTCGCATCCGCTTCGAGTTAGCCTGTTGCTTGTCCTGTTTATCCGTTGCAGTTGTGGGATCCATCTGCGTTTCTGGTGTTGCTTCCTCAGAGGGAGACTCAGGCGTGGAGTTAGGGGAATAGCTCTCGGTCATGGTTGACAGCCCCGTCAGCAATCAGATCATTTCATTGGCTTCATTGTAAGGGAGGGTTGCCCAGCGGCTATGCTGATTCCTCGCTCTCCTGCTCAAAAAGTTGCCGCAAGGTCCTTGGCTGCATTCACCATGTGGGCTTGGTTCCTATCATTCAAACTCGTGACCTTCCCCGATCCAAAATTTCTTCTTTCCAGTCTATGTAGCGAGACACCCCCGGATACTAAAGTCTGACTGGATGGTTCAGGATCAAAGTCTGCGGCACATCCATACACTGGTAATTTCCACATCAAAACCTGCCTTTCTATAGGCTCGGCGAGCTGGCATATGGCTTGGATCTCCACCTGTTGCCACCGTTGCTACTTGCATTCCTGCTTCTTGCATGCGTGTAATTGCAAACTTGTACATCGCGGTACCAATCCCCTGCCCTGCGTGATCGGGGTGGACAGCATTGAGTCCGATCTCTCCCACTTTTGTATCGATATTCATGTGTAACGAAATAAAGCCGATTACTTCTCCGGCAAGCTCTGCAGCATACACTTCCCATTCAGACTCAGGAGCAAGCATTGAGGTTAACAAAGGCCCCTGTCCAGAATCTTCATGAGCTTGCGCTAACTCATAAATTTCATCCCCAAGAATTGCGCGAAAAGAGGCAAAAACAGGTGCAAATGCAGCCTCTCGGATCTCTTGTAGGCGGAGTTGATCATCAGATCTGGCTGGACGAATCGAGAGGTTCAGCACAACTAGGAGGAAAGATCATATCGTTGGGATTTTTACCTATTTTAAATCAAGACTCACGGTGAGAACAGCAATCAGATTTAGCTGGAGATGGGGGGACATCCAGGGCGGGATTCTGATCAAAAAAGCCCAAAGGTTTGAGACTGAACCCAATGTAGGCCACGGGCATCACTGGCCAATCCTCAGGGCGAGGAATATGGGTGGTGCCAAAGGTGTACCAGACCACCAGATCGGTGTTGACCAGGGAGCGATCCGCCTGAGTCCAGGTGGGTAGGCCCGCACCGCCAGGATGCTGATTGGGGTAGTCACCAGCGGGGAAGTTTTCCTGGGGATCGTAAGGAGTGACCCAGAGATGGTGTTTTAGAAATCCGGCTCGCTGCATGATGCTGGATTGGGGCTGGGCCAGGGGCAGGGTATTCTCACCGGGCATGAGTTTATAGGCCACAGGTGATCCGAGCGCATTCAGCCGATTGGGATTCACGATCGTCCAGTAGCGATCCGCCAGCGGATCCACCTGCTGTTGGGCTTCACTCTCGCGGGTGAGTAGGGTGGCTCGGGCGGTAAAGGCATTGCCATAAGGGTTATGTGGTCCCCAGGGTTCAGCTTCGCTATGCACCTCGTAAATGGAATTTTCAGATCCATCCACCTCCATATCCAGGCGGGCATTGAAAAAATGCTGGTGCACGGGCGCATACACCTGGGGGGCCACCAGCGAGCCGAAAGGACAGGGATCCTGGGGATGCACGGCTGAGACACTTAAAATCCCCGTCAGCTTGGCTTCAAACTCTAACGTGCCGTCCTGATAGAAGTACCAGTAGAAGCCATAGTCGTAGTTGCTGATATTGGCAAAGAAAGAGACCACCAGTCGCCGTGAGCGCCGCACTTCAGCCCGATCCGAGCGCCAGTCGGTGTGTTTCCAGAGAACCCCAAAATCCTCCTCGTGCATGCAAATGGCGTGGGGTAACGTGTAGGGTTGACCCTGGTTATCGGCCATGACCGCATCAAAATAATGGATCTCCCCCAGACAGTCACAGCCCAGGACCAGCGAGTTGGCTTCCGAGCCGATGGCATACTCGCCAATGTCAAAGGCATTCTTGCGAAAATGAGGGGATCGGGGATCGCCGTAGGGCACCACCATCTCGGCAATCGAGGCCCGGTAGAGGATCGGGCGCAGATGGCCCTGATCCCGGTATCCAATCCGGTGCAGCACCAATCCTTCACGCGCATTAAAGCTGAGGCGAAACTGCCAGTTCTGCCACTCCACCTGATGACCCCTGATGCTGAAGCTGGGGCCTTGAGGTTGGGTGATGGCAATTGGCTGCAAATCCTGACGAAAAGATGCAATGGAGTCCCGATCATAATTTCCCGGTTGGGGGGGAAAGGGCACAGGGTCCTGATCCTGAAGGGCAACCACCTGCATGGTTTGCAGATCCAGGAGTGGAATCAAGCCTTCGATCGGGCGGGCATAGCCGTTTTCTCCAGGTTGGGAGCGCAGAAAGCAGAAACAGCGCACCAGGCGTCGTCCCTTCTCTTCAGGGATCCCATAGTTGCCAACGGTCCAGTAGTCGAGCATCACCAGACTGGGATTGCTGATCCCCCGCCGGGCCAGGGCTGCTAAAAATTCAGGATGGTGTAGCAGCAGAGCATCACACTCCCGGATTTCGTCAAACATGAGCACAGGCTGAACCTCTGGGATGCAGGTCCAGGAGGTCACCGCAGAGCGATTGAGATCAATGATGGCTTCAAAGGTCTGATTCTGAGGGCGATGGTAGAGCACCATGAACACCCGTCGGGCCATGATCTGACCCGGTTGGAAGGCCCAGACAACCTCCTTGGGGGGTTCCTGAAGCTGCACCAGAGCATATCTCCAAGTGGTGTCCAGCTGTTGCTGGGTGCGAACAATCTCCACGGCGGCGGTGATCTCTGCTGCTGTCAGGGGATCCAGCGGGTGTTCTACAGTCGTGGAATAGGGAGACTGAGGAGAGGCTGCAGGGAGAGAAGCATCCTCAAGCAGGGGTTGGGAAGGATTAGAGGTAACAACCACAGATATCTCTTGAAAGCGGTGAAGAAGGAAGAGAAGTTGAAAAGTATTTCCAAAGTGTGAATAATTCAGGCCAGAGGAAAGTCGATGAAAATAAACGACACGAAGAACTGAGCCACTCATCAGGATTTGAAGGAGGGACTCTGGACAAAAGATCAGGTGAGGATTTCTCGGGCAGGGAGCAGCCCCTTCGACTCACTCCAGGAACAGCCATCCAGAGC
Organism: uncultured bacterium; assembly: GCA_964392245.1. GTDB lineage: Bacteria > Cyanobacteriota > Cyanobacteriia > Thermostichales > Thermostichaceae > JAAUUJ01. The sequence continues at coordinate 60,541 of CAYMOX010000009.1, read as the reverse complement.
GATCCGTTCAATTTCGGAGGCCAGTTTCAGGGCTTTGAGCGCCTGTTCTCCCCCGACAGAGGGCTGATTGCCCCCTCGCACACAGTTGATGAAATGCTCCAGTTCGGCATGCAGCTTATCAATATTGTCGGTATGGACTTTCTCAATTAAACAGTCCCGCTGATAAAGACCTTGGCTGTAATCATTCAAGGTACTGACCGCGTTTTGCCGATAGATGGAAATATCGTTATTGAGGAAGTCCGCTTCCACCAGTGCATTGCGACAATGGGCTGAGATGCGTCGGATCTTGCGGTGAGTGACTTTACTGGCGGTTAACGAGGCAATCATGCCATTGGAAAAACTAAAGGTGGCCGTCACATAATCTAAGTAGCCCAATTTCGAGGCGCGGTTCCCGCTAGCGGATAACTTGATCACCTGGGAAGGAATCAGTTCCAGCAGCAGATCAATGTCATGGATCATCAGATCGAAGACAACCGAAACATCGCTGGCTCGATTGGAATAGGGGGAGAGGCGATGGGCTTCGATGGCAATGGTTTCTTCGCTTTGCAACACACGGGTTAATTGTTGGAAGGCCGGATTAAACCGTTCAATATGACCCACCTGCAGCAGACAACCACAATCGGCGGCTCGATTCACCAGAGACTCGGCTTCGGCAATGTTGGCCGCGATCGGTTTTTCCAGCAGGACATGCACCCCCGCCTCCAGGCAGTGGATCCCCACATCGTGATGCAGAACGGTCGGCACTGCAATCGCTACGGCTGCCACATGGGGGAGCAGATCGCGGTAGTCCTCGTAAAAATGCACGCGGTAGCGACTGGCAACATCCAGACCTCGCTCCACATTAATATCCGCGACCCCCACCACCTCCACATCTTTCATGCGGCTAAAGACGCGGGTATGATGCTGACCCATATTCCCTACCCCGATCACCCCCACTGGCACTCTCTGGGGTTGCCCATTACTGGAGTAGGGGGGCAGGGAAGTTGAATTGGAAATCACTCTACCCATAGCGTGATGCTGTTCCAAGTGCCAGAACAGCTGAGATCTTACCATGTTCCTCAGAAGCGCCTGCGGAAATTGGCACTTCCCAGCTTGGCCCAAAGCCTTAGATCCAATTAAAGCCCGGAATGGCTGGAATGCGCACCGGAGTTGTGGCGCAGCTGGCTTCACTCAAACAGAGGGGCACAGGTGAGCCGCGAAACCACATCCGCTGGTAAAACTGGCTGGAGGAGAGGGGAAATCCAAACCAGATCGGCAGAAAAAGCAACTGACAGAGGAGCACACCTGCAACCATGCTCATGCCCAGGAATTGCCAGGGGGGACGGTCGGATCGAAGTAACTGCACCAAAACCCAGGCTAAGGCCATGATACTGAAGGCCAGAGCACTCATGTAGTGGTATAGAAACACACAGCGACTGACGATAAACCAGGGCAGGTAGTTACTGGCATAGCCCATCAGAATAAAGGCTGCCACCCCATCAAAACGACGGGTACAGCTCGCGGTTAAATAAAGGATCGCGCCCGTAGATAACCACCAGAGCACCGGATTGCCAATGGCATGGACCACCGACCATTGACCGTCATTATCGGCAAAGTAGTAGCCAATCGGGCGGGCCAACACGGGCCAGGACCATGCGCCTGCATTCCACAATCGCTGCGTTCGCAGAAACACCCAGTGGGGGAACCAGGTGGTAAGCGCCCGCAAACTGCTGGAGCAGTAGGGGTGAACGGGGGTGTCATCGGTCACGATCAAATTGCCTGCGTTTTGCCCCCCCCAGAGGGACTGATTGATCTTGACAAAGGATTGCCAGGCATCAGGAATGCTGCTGAGACCAGGTTTCAGCACAATGCCATCCTGAGGATTCTGGATCAGATGCGGGATCCACTGCAGAAAATAAATCAAAAAGATGGGCAGGATGTAGCAGATCAGATAATGCCACCAGCGCAACTGGGCAATCTCAGCCAGGATCCCCATTTTGGCAAGATGCTGACGAAAGTGTTGGGGAAAGCGCCAGACCCCGGCTGCCAGGGTCAAGAGCACCAGCGCCATGCCAAACCAGAGGGGATGGGCAAATGGCTGCAAGATCTGCAGGGCTGTGGGGGCTGCCTCACCCTCTGCGAACCATCCCAGCCCGCCTGCCATCAGCATGCCTAAACCGAGCAAGAGTAAGTTCCTTGCCTGGGCCGCCAGGATCCAGATCAACAGGCCCAGTCCCCCAAACATGAAGGCAAACCAGAGGCCATTCCACTTCACCGCCACTGCGGCCCCCAGCATCAGGCCTGAAAGCATAAAGAACCCGGCTCGGTGCATCCCCCGCCGCTCTAGGCCCACCAGCAAAAAAATCTGAGCCGCAAAGCCAAACACCACCAGAAAGACATTCATGAGGCCGTAGCGCGACTCCACCAGGAATAGCCCATCCGTCAGCATTAGGGCTCCCGCCAGCAGAGCAAAGGTGCGCTGATAAGACAGGCGGTAGGCCACCCCCGCCACCAGGACCGGGATCAGGGATCCGAAGAGGGCGGGCATGATCCGGAAGCCCAATTCATTGCGCCCAAATAGGAGAATGGCCACCGCGATCAGATACTTGCCCAGCGGCGGATGAACATCATAGAAAGACTTGTCATCCAGATAATTTTGGGCAAATTCAGGAAAGTAAACTTCATCAAAGACGGGAGCATCGAACTGATCCAGCTGCCATAGCCGCATCACCAGCGCAATCAGCCAGATGCCCAGGACCCCCACGATCAAGAATGGATCGATGGTCCTAGCCTGGCCTTGAGCTGGCACAGGCATCCCAGGGTTGGGGGATGGGGCATCAGAAGGCAGGGGCGACGCCTGATCATTGGTCATAGCGGAGGGATCCTGGATAAAGCTCATGTCCCCCAGCCATGTTCAGGGGATGCGCTCCTCATCATAAGCTGCGACTTGAAGGCGACTCAACCCGGTTCTGGGCAGAGGTTTAGTTGATCCGTTTCAGCATGTAATCGGTTAAATGCAAGAGGGCTTCCCGAGATGGGGAAGGGGCCAGAATGTCCAGGGCCGCCGCCGCTGTCTGGGCATAGTCTCGTGCCATCTCCCGCGATCGCTCCAGCCCCCCGCTGGCTTGCACCAGACTCACCGCCTCTTCCAATACGCCAGGATACTCCCAGCTGCTCTCGATCAAAGTGTGGAGGTGAGGATTTTCTTCCATGGCAAACAGGACCGGAGCAGTTAAATTCCCCTGGGATAGATCGGAGCCAATCGGCTTGCCCAGGGCCTCCACTGAGCCTGTGAAGTCGAGCAGATCATCAATGATCTGGAAAGAAATTCCCAATGAGCGACCGTAGGTGAACATGGCCATGCTCACATCAGTGGGCGCTTCACTCAACACGGCGGCAGCTTTGGCGCTGTTGGCCATTAGGGAGGCCGTCTTGTAATAGCTTTTGTGGATGTACTGTTCGATGGATAACGACGTATCAAAATGGGACATGCTCTGGAGCAGTTCTCCCTCGGCAAAATCCTTGATCACCTGAGAGAGGAGCTTCACCACCTCCAGATTGTCCAGATTCGCCAGGTACCAGGACGACTGAGCAAAGAGAAAATCCCCGGCTAGCACCGCCACACGGTTGCCAAAATCAGCATTGACCGTGGGGACTCCCCGTCGGACTTCGGCCCGATCAATCACATCGTCATGCACCAGGCTGGCCGTGTGGATCATCTCGGTGATCTCCGCCAGACGGCGATGTCGCTCCGTCAGTCCTCCTGTGGGCATGGTGGCTCGGGCTACCAACAGCACCAGAGCAGGACGAACCCGTTTACCACCTGCCGTAAACAAATGCTCTGCCGCAGTTGCCAGGATGGGATGCTGCGCCCCGACAAGCTTGGTTAAATTCTGGCGCAGCTGCTCCAGATCCGCTTCCACTGGACTAAAGGGGGCAAGAACTGAGGTCATAGCGGCTGATCAGGTTATTTACAAATTTTCACAGTATGGTCTCCATTGTAAGCCAACCCTTTCCGATCCGCTTGACTCCGCGAAGGGCAGCCTGGGTTAAGATGCAACCAAATCAGCGCCCCGGAGGCCATGCCAAACCCTTCCCATCCCCACCCCCATGCTCATGAAACCTCTACAGATCCTGAGATGGTGCCACTCTCAGCTGAGGAGGATGCCGTCCTGCAGGAGGATCTGGATCTGGCTCTCACCTCGCCTCACCCTTCCGGGAAAGCCCATCCCCACGTTCATAACCCCGCCTCCCAGCGCAAAATTCTCAATCGTTTGGCTCGGATTCAGGGCCATGTTAACGGGATTCGCACCATGATCGAGCAGGATCAACCCTGTCCGGATGTGCTGCTTCAGATTGCGGCGGTGCGGGGAGCTCTAGATCGGGTGGCCCGCCTGATTCTAGATGAACATATTTCTGAGTGCATTATTCATGCTGCAGAAACAGGAAGCATTGAGGTGGAACTAGAGGAACTGAAACGGGCCCTGGATCGCTATATCCACTAATGGCCCTCAGCGGTCATCCGCGTCAGCACCCGCTGGATCTGAGCCTCACTCACCTGATCGGTGATCTCCACCTGACCGATGCAACGGGGCAGAATGAAGCGGATCCGGCCTGCTTTTACTTTTTTATCCGCCTGCAGAGAGAGTTGAACAGCTTCCCAGTCCAGCCCTGAGGGCCAATGGATCGGTAAGCCACTGCGCTGGATCAACATCCTCTGTCTCTCACTCTCAGCTCCACTCCACCAGCCCAGATCCTCCGCCAGGGCCGCGGCCCCCACCATCCCCACCGCTACTGCTTCCCCGTGCAGATAGCGACGATACTGAGTTGCACTCTCCAGGGCATGACCCAGGGTATGGCCATAGTTGAGGATGGCCCGGATTCCCTTTTCCCGTTCATCCTGCTGCACCACCCAGGCCTTGCATTCGGCGGCCCGCACCAGCAAATGGTGGAGATCGGAGGCGGGCAGATCCTGACAGTGCTGCAATTGGGGAAGGCCTTCTAAAAATTCGAAGACATCGGGCGCCTGGATCACCCCGTATTTGATCACTTCCGCCAGGGCTGCCCGCCATTCCCGCTCCGGTAAGGTGCGGAGTACGCTGGGATCGATCCAGACCAGGCGCGGCTGGTGAAAGGCCCCGATCAGGTTTTTCCCCTGGGGATGGTTAACGCCGGTTTTGCCCCCGATGGACGCATCCACCATAGCCAGGAGGGAGGTGGGCACCTGCACAAAGTTGATCCCCCGCAGCCAGGTGGCCGCCGCAAATCCGGTCATATCTCCCACCACACCGCCTCCCAACGCCAGCATCGTGGAGGAGCGCTCCAGTCCAGCCTCCAGAGCGGCATCGTAAATGCAGGAGACCGATCCTAAGGTTTTATGGGGTTCCCCCTCCGGCAGGAGACAGATGGAAGGGAGCAAGCCCCCAGCCTCGAGACCGGAGAGCACCTGCTGGCCATAGTGCTGAAAGATCGATTCATGACTGACCACCAGGACCCTTCCCTCCAGGTTGCGGGCCGCCATGTGGTCCCCTAGTTGTGGCAGACTGGCGGGGGCAATGATGATGTCGTAGCTGTAGGTGGGAAGTTTGACCGGAATTACCGTCAATGCCATAGGGAGGGGAAAGCGTAAGGGACCTTTAGTTTGGCATATCTGTTTCTGAGGGAAGCCAGCGTCCTTGGCTTGGGTCATACTTGATCACAATCATGACTTAACTGGGGCTTTAACCCCGAATACCTCAAGACGTTATGGCGGTTTCCTCATCTAGTGAACAGATTCAGGTGCGGGCCAAAGGGGGGGAGATCCACCTCTACTTGCCTGCTGAACCCATGCCCTGGGAGGATCTGTTTCAGGAGCTACGGCTGCAGATGCAAATGCGGCGTTCTTTCTGGGGAATGGCCAGCCCGCTGACCCTCTGGTGTCCCAAACAGGAACTGGAGACTCATCACATCCAGGCGATCGCCACCCTGCTTCAAACCTATCACCTCAAACTGCACCGGATTCATACCCAACACCGCTCGACGGCTGTGGCTGCGGCTCGCCTCGGGTACTCAGTGGCGCAGGATCCCCTCTTGACAATTCCCCGTCCGGTTCAGCAGAATGAGGCTCCTCTTTACATTCAAACCACCCTGCGCTCGGGAGCCCAGATCCATCACTCTGGTTCAGTCATGCTGTTGGGAGATGTGAACCCCGGGGCCGAGGTGATTGCCTGGGGAGATATTCTGGTGTGGGGTAAATTGCGGGGCATGGCCCATGCGGGTTCGGAAGGAGATACAGGTGCACTGATCATGGCCCTGCAGCTCCAGCCCACCCAATTACGAATTGCCAATCAGGTGGCCCGGCCTCCCGAGGGATCGCCTCCCTATCCGGTTCCTGAAGTGGCCTACCTGCAGGAAGGGCATGTGTACATTGCAACCGCGCAGGATTTTCAAACCATTTACAAGTCAACACGCCAAAAGGACGGAGTATGAGCCGGGTGATAGTCATGACCTCAGGCAAGGGGGGCGTGGGCAAAACCACGATCACTGCCAACCTCGGTACTGCTCTAGCGCAATTGGGGCAGTCGGTGGTGGTGGTGGATGCTGACTTTGGCCTGCGCAATCTGGATTTGTTGCTGGGGCTGGAAAACCGTATTGTCTACACGGCGGTGGATGTGATTGCCGGAGACTGCCGTCTGGAGCAGGCCCTAGTCAAGGATAAACGCAACCCGAATCTGGCCCTGATGCCCGCTGCGCAAACCCGCAACAAAACCGCAGTTTCTGCTGAGCAGATGCGGCATTTAGTTCAGCAACTCACTAGCCGCTACCACTACGTTCTGATCGACTGTCCAGCAGGCATTGAACAGGGCTTTCGCAATGCCATTTCAGGGGCCAATGAGGCGATTGTGGTCACCACACCAGAACTGTCGGCGGCTCGAGATGCGGATCGGGTGGTGGGTTTGCTGGAGGCGGCCCAGATCAATCCCACCCAGCTGATCCTGAATCGGGTGCGGCCTGAGATGGTGGCGGCAGGTCAGATGATGGCCGTCGAGGATGTGGTGGAACTGCTGGCGATCCCTTTACTGGGAGTCGTCCCTGAAGATAAGAATGTGATCATCTCTACCAATAAGGGGGAACCGCTGGTCCTGGGAGAAGGTCAACACCTGGCAGCCATTGCGATCCAAAACATTGCTCGGCGGCTGCAGGGGGAATCGGTTCCACTCCTGGACCTGGAATCAATTCAGGGGGGATTCATGGGCCGCCTCAAACGGTTCCTAAACCAGAAAGTCATTTAGGGGAGGACACCATGGTTCTAGATTTTCTTGAACAGCTGTTCTCTCGTTCTGGGGCCAGCCGTGAACAGGCTAAGCAACGTCTCAAGATCATCCTGGCCCATGACCGGGCGGATCTGAGCCCCGCCATGTTGGAGTCAATGCGGCTGGAAATTCTGGAGGTGGTTTCCCGCTATGTGGAACTGGATGCGGAGGGATTGCAATTTGATCTGGCCAGCGAAGGAGGGACTACCGCCCTGATCGCCAACCTTCCCATCCGTCGTATTAAACGCGACACTAGCCCCGACGCCCCCGAAACCCCCACGGAATCTCCGGCGTCCTCTTGAAGGGCAAAGTGTTCGACAGGATCGGCAAGATCTCAACATTGAGATCTCCTAACCAATGAGCTAACGTTGGTAAGAAGTATTGCAGTTGCCCTCAAAATATCAAGAGAAATGAGAAGGAGTTTAACAATTTGATACAAGGCAATTGCCCATTTCTGGAGTTCCAGCCCTCTGTTTGAAGACAGCTTATCAATATGTCCTCTGACTGTCCTGACAGTTTGGTGATGGTTCCTGAGACGTGAGTACAGGTTATCCCCTATGGAGAACTCCTTCGATTTCACGCTCCTGATGACTCTGGCGCTAGTGGCTGGCATTGGAGCTCAGGTGATTGGGACTTTCTTGCGCGTGCCCAGCATCATTTTCCTGTTGTTGTTCGGATTGCTGCTGGGTTCCGATGGCCTCGGCCTGGTGCGCCCTCAAATGCTGGGGGTGGGGCTGGAGGTATTGGTGTCCCTGGCGGTGGCCCTGATCCTGTTTGAGGGGGGGTTGAATCTGAAGCTGCAACGGCTCAGTCAGGTTTCCCTTAGCCTGCGGAATTTGGTGACTCTGGGGGCGGCATTGACCCTGATCGGAGCAGCGGTAGCGGCCAATTTGCTGAGTGAGTTTCCCTGGTCACTGGCCTTCCTCTACGGATCGCTGGTGGTGGTGACGGGTCCCACCGTGGTTACCCCGATTCTGCGGCGGGTGCATGTGGATAGTACCGTCAGTACCCTGCTGGAGGGAGAAGGGGTTCTGATCGACCCGATTGGCGCGATTCTGGCGGTCGTGGTCCTGCAGGTGGTGCTCTCCGGACAGGCAGATCTGGCGGTGGCCGCCGAACAACTGGGGGTGCGACTGCTGGTGGGTGCGGCCATTGGTGCCCTGGCGGGGTGGTTGATGGGGGTTTTTCTGCTCTGGTCTCGCCAGTACCTGACGGAGGATCTGCGCAATTCAGTAGTCCTGGCCTGGTCGTTGGCGGTGTTTATCCTGGCCCAGTCGATCCTTTCCGAGTCGGGATTGATGGCGGTGGTGATCGCGGGCATGGTGGTGCGCCAGAAGGCGGCGATTGCAGAGCGGAGTGTGCGGCAATTTCACAGCCAGTTGGTGGTCCTGGCAACATCGGTGCTCTTCATTTTGTTGACGGCAACCGTGTCCATCAAGGCGGTGCTGACCCTGGGTTGGGGTGCGGTGGCCACGGTGTTGTTGCTCATGCTGGTGGTGCGTCCCCTAAGTGTATTGCTCTGCACCTGGAAAAGTGATCTGAACTGGCGGCAGAAGCTGTTTGTGGCCTGGATGGCTCCCCGCGGCATCGTGGCGGCTTCCATTGCTTCCCTCTTTGCCATCCTGTTAACCGAGCGGGGGATCAGTGGTGGGGATGCCCTGAAGGCTCTGGTGTTTCTCACTATTACCATGACGGTGATGATTCAGGGGCTGACGGCTCCGTGGGTGGCCCGCTGGCTGGATCTGGAAAAGGGAGGGTGCACCGTGATTGTGGGCAATCATCCCCTGACCCAAGGGCTGGCCAAGCTATTGCGTTCTCAGGGACAGTCCGTGGAATTGGTTTCTCTGCTCTCCTCGGCGAAGTCCCCAATGAAACCCGCTGCCAGCAACGGCCACACCAACGGACATCATGGGCAGAGCTCAAGTGAACCCCTGCTTCACCAGCAGCCTTCCCGCTTGGAACCGGCGGTGATCGAGGCCCTGGAGAAAGAATTTCATCCCGATGAGATTCTGAATGAGTCAGAGCTGCTCAAAGCCGATATTGAGCATGCCGATACCCTGATCGTCATGACCCTGAATCCTCAGGTGAACTGGGCCATTGCCGAGCTGAGTGTTAAGTTATTTTCTTCTGCGACAGTCTGGACGGTGCTGCTGCCCAACATGCCAGTTTCTGAGGGGATCCGAGGTCTGAGTTTCTCGTTTGAGCAGATGCAGCGCTGGGGTGGGTATCTGGACGGCGGGGCCACCCAGCTTCGGTCCATTACCCTGCCGATGCTGGCGGATCTGGGCCTTAAAAATGGCCATCCAGCGGTAGATCTGGACGTGTCGGCTTACGCAGGTTTTGGCGATCGGGCTTTTGAGCGGATACGGGAGCATTTCACCTACCGCATTTCCTCCGATCAATGCCTGCCACTGCTTCTGCTTCGTCCTCAACGGGGCGGTCTCTTCAGTAAAAAACAAACCTACCGCGCCTTTTTGCTCCCAGAACCCGAGATCTGGCACCGCGGGGATCAGGTGTATTTCCTGGAGCGGACCCCCTCCGAGACCCTCTCGATTCCCGATGACTGGCGGGTGGAGGAGCGAGTGGCTGTGGGATCGACAGCTGCTCAATCGGATATTCGGGTCTATTTTGATCTCTGAGGGTTTCACAACCTTAGAGGCGAGCTTGAGCCCAGGTGACTGCCCAGTCGAGAAGAGCATCCACATCTGCTGAGGTGGGGGCCTCACTATAAAGCCGTAACAGGGGTTCCGTGCCACTTCCCCGGATCATCAGCCAGCTATCATCGGCCAGCAGGAACTTGTGCCCATCCACGCTGATGTGCTCCACCACCTCGCGCCCCTGGATCTGAGCAGGAGGTTGCTGCCTGAGACTTTGCAGCAATGCTGAGGCATAATCCTGATCCTGCAGGTGGAGATCGAGACGGCGGTAGACCGACTGATAGCCCACCATGTCCTGAATCTGGGCATAGATCTGGCTCAGATCCTGACCTTCAGCGGTCATGGCCTCCAGCAGATAGAGAGCAGAAAGCATGGCATCCCGTTCCGGCATATGGTTTTGGAACCCGATCCCTCCGGATTCCTCCCCGCCCAGCAGCACCTCTGTACTCATCATGCGCTCGGCAATGTACTTGAAGCCCACGGCGGTTTCCGTGAGAGGGAGGTGTAAGTGGGTAGCCAGTTTTCTAAATAACTGCGATCCACTCACAGTTTTAACGATCTCTCCCGTCAAGCCCCGGCGGACCGCCAGGTGCTGCATCAGGATCGGGATCAGGATCTGGGGGCTGAGAAAGGTGCCCTGACCATCAATGGCAGCAATCCGATCCCCGTCGCCATCAAAGACAATCCCCACCTTCAGGGGAGCAGCATCGGCAGCAATGGTGTGCATTGTGGTCTGCAGTTGGGGAGGCAGAGGTTCCGGGGCGTACCCCCCAAAAAGCGGATCCCGCTCGGCCCGCAGTTCCTGTACTGCTTCCCCCAGTAAACGGGTCATGCCGCCTGCGGCTGAACCATGCATCACATCCACCCAGATGCGTAAGGGGGACTGGCGTAGGTGCTCCAGATCCACATGCCGACTCAGCTGCTGACAGTAGTCTGGCCAGGGATCAAAGCAGTCGATCCGTGCCTGCTGGGAGGGCGAGGGGACCTGATAGTGGGTTTGTTGCAGTTCCTGCTCCACGGCTGCCGTCACAGATGCCGGAACGGATCCCCCGAAGCCCCCCTTGATCTTGATGCCAGAATACTGGGGAGGGTTGTGACTGGCGGTGATCATCAAAGCTCCGTGAGCCTGACGGTGGAGGGCAGCCCAGCTCAGGGCAGGAGTGGGAGTGGCGCTCTCGGCCAGAGATACAGGGATATCCAGAGCCGTAATGGCTTCAGCCGCAGCCGCAGCAAAAGATTCCGAGAGGAAACGGTGGTCGTAGCCGATCAAGATCCCTTCCCCAGCATAGGTGCGGGCCAGAACCCGGGCACCTGCCTGTGCCACCTGCCGGACCCGCTCAAATGTGAATTCTTCCGCGATCACCGCCCGCCAGCCATCGGTGCCAAACTTGATCTCTTTTCCTGCCATGGCCTCTGCCCCAAGACTGCTTTCAAGCCTATCAGGCTGCAGTGGGTGGTCGGTATCTCTGGCGGGGAATTGCCTGAGTTACTGGAACTCCAGAACCAGATCTGGCAGCAGACGCTGCAAATTGCTCAAGGATTTCTTTTGCCAGGGAACCCGTGGCGACCCCTGAATCACCCACTGCCGATTGGGGTAGCGACGGACTTTCAGAACGAAGGAGGAGAGCATGTTAATGCCGGAACTGTTCAGAAGCAGGAGCTGCCGCACATTCAGCGTCAACAATGGCTCGCTGGCCTCCATGGCATCCTGGAGCAATTGTGCAATGGGGGCATACTCAGCCGGTCCATTGAGGCGCAGGGATCCTGTCAACGTTACCGTACTGGTAGCAGGATCAAAGCTGACCCCGTAGTCCTCTGCCCTAATTTCCAGTTGCGGTGTTGTTAGCATCATTTTTTGCTCCCGCGTCTCCCTATGGACATTCCTTGAGATCCGGGTCTGGTCAACCCGCGTTCTAGCCCAAACCGGAACTCTTAACTCAGGTAAACTAATATACTATAAACCCGTTGATCCCACAGCGGCATCTGTAACATTTTGGGCAGTTCTGAAGCAGGTTTTCAATCGGACTTTTGATCATTACAAGAGTATCCAGCAGCGTGCGTTGTTCCATCCCCAGGGAGTTGTTAACAAACATTGAGGGTGAGAAACAATACCGTATGGGGTGATCACGCCCTGAAATTTCCTCCATGGATCCTCAGGGGGCTGTTATCTTATGTGACATCTACAGATCACTACCGAGACCTGTGTTGCTTTCTCAGTGGGCCTGATATCTTCTGGAGAGCAAGCACTCTCTGACTTCGTTCCAGTGAAAAGCAGCTGAGGATCTATGGCTTGGGAAGCAAACACCAAAATCCAAAACGGGCGCTACCGCATTGAACATCTGCTGGGCAAGGGGGGATTTGGCCTCACCTACCTGGCCTGGGCCAACCATAAAGCCGATCGAGTCGTGATCAAAACCCTGAATGAGACTCTACTGGAGGAGGAGGTTCTCGCCCAGAAACTGCAACAGGACTTTCTTAACGAGGCATTACGCTTAGCTCGGTTTAACCATCCTCATATTGTGCGGGTGGAGGAGGTGATCTGTGAAGGCAACCTCTGGGGCATTGTCATGGAATATGTGGAGGGACCCACCCTGGACAAGCTGATCCGATCTCAGGGGCGGTTACCGGAGACCGAGGCCCTGCGCATCATCCATCAGGTGGGAGAGGCCCTCAACGAACTTCACCAGCAGGGGTTGCTGCACCGCGATGTTAAACCTGCCAATGTGCTGCTGCGCCATCCCAGTCAAGATGCGGTTCTGATCGACTTCGGCCTGGTGCGCGACTTTTCGCAGGGTCTCACCCAGCACCACACCTCCTGGGGAACGGATGGCTATGCCCCGATTGAACAATACGATTCTCTGCGTAAACGCGGAGCCTGGACCGATGTCTATGGGTTAGCAGCCACTCTCTACACGATGGTGACGGGAGTGATCCCCCTTTGTGCACCTGTACGGGCAACAGGCAAGGAGCTGGATCCCCCCAGCAGCATTCATACCGATATCAGCGAAGCGGTCAGTCTGGCCATTTTACAGGGGATGGCGTTGCAATTTCAGGATCGGCCTGCCTCCATTTCCGCCTGGCTGGAAGCCCTGCCCCAACCCCAGGTCCAGCCTCAGCTGCATCAACCCTCCCCTCCTCCTGCAATACGATCTGGAGAACAATGGCCTTCCCCAATCGATCCTGTCAAAACCGATGTCCTACCGTCACAAGCCGTTGCTGAAACAGAGACGGTCATCACATCTTTGCTCCCTGGGACCTCCCCTTCACAGCAGCTGGACTCTCTTTATCGGCATCTGCAACAACTCCTCCATCTGGGGCAATGGCAGGCAGCTGATCAAACCACAACCCAACTGATGCTTTACCTCAGTCAACGCCAGCGGGAGGGGAACTTTGGGATCGAGGAGATCCGTCACTTTCCCTGTCAGCACCTTACCCTCCTGGATCGAGCCTGGCGCTACTACAGTCAGGACCGTTTCGGATTCAGTGTGCAGCGGGATCTGTGGCGGCGCTGTCCGCGTGACTACCAGGCCATGGGAGAGGCTGTGGGCTGGCGGGCTCAGGGTATCTGGCTTCACTATGACCAGCTTCTCTATCGAGCTGAGGCACCGAAAGGCCATTTGCCAGTGGGGTTTCTGGCGGGCTGGTCAGGGGGATTGGAAAAGAGTCTTTGTTTTCTGGATCGTTACCTGTTAGCTCGCCTGCAGGACTGCCTGCCCTGAATCGAACCGTGAAGAGGGGATTTCATGGAGTTAACTGAAATCCAGAAATTACCGTGCCTGTACTGAAATCTCGAAATTAATGCTATTCTGGGTAGCAAATGATACTACAGATGGGCTTCCTCGTGTGATCATTGCTACTCAGTTAATGGTGCTAATTGCAGAAATCATCGGCTCCAAACGGCTGACCCGGCGACAGGAAGATGAGCTGTATCGACTCCTGGAGGATCTGTCATTCACGGAGGCGGAGAAAGCAGCCCTCGAGGAGTTGATGGAGGCGATTGTGAATCAGGAAATTCAGTTTCTTCCCTGAGCTCAGGGATAGGACTCTCACTCCCAGGGGAATTGGATCCCTAAGAGAGTCAGCGTCCAGACAGCCCTAATACTCAAACAGATAAGCTCGACCGGACTGGAAGCCATCCAGACTGGAGTTAGGTGCCCCAATCAAGGCCTCATCGTTGCTGAGGGCTACACTGGAGCCAAAAAGGTCACCCACACCGCCAGGATTGGCAAAGGTGTCGATCACAGATCCCAAAAAGGCAGTATTAAAGAGGTAGGCAGCACCAAACCCACGGTTTCCTAGGGGCTCACCCACCACCACTCGTGATTGATCTGGAGAAATGGCAACCGCAAACCCGAAGACTGCCGACTGTCTGGGATCAGGACTGGTGAGAGTAACACTCAAACTGGCATTGCAGGAAACTGAATTTTGGCAGAATACTGAGTTGATCGTGTAGAGGTAGACCACACCAGAGTCCGTGATCGCCGCTCCAGAATCATCGGCCCCCGGTGCACCAATCGCCAGCAGATCCCCAATAAAATCTAGCGATCCCCCGAAGCTATCCCCTGCGACAGAGCCTGGATTATTGATGGTTTCCACTAACTGGGGTGTGGTTAAGGGAAACGGAGGGTTCAGATTGTAGAGGTAGACCGATCCCGATCCATCGACACTTGCGAACTCGTTGCCTGGAGCGCCCACAGCCAGCAAGTCACCAGCAAGATCGACCGCAAACCCAAAAGCATCTCCATTCCCGGGTAGCGGATTCTCAAGGGTAGCGATCAAACCGCCACTGGTGTTGAATACATGCACTTCCCCAGAATCAAACAGCACCGGATCCTGACTTTCGTCATCTTCACCCGCAGTGGCAATCACTACCGTGCTACCCGCAATATCGACGGCAAACCCAAAGTTACCGTTGGCTTGGGGCGTGGGGTCTTGAAAGGTAGCCACCAGGTCACCGGTGGTCCGATTAAATAGATAGGCGATCCCAGCATCGGTTCCGTCCGTGTCATCAAACGAAGCCCCCACCAGAACAAAATTGCCATCGGCGGCGACTGCATTGGCAAATCGATCTCCACCATCCACATCTGCATCCGGATTATCGAACGTACCAGCAGGGCTGCCATTACTGTTGAACAGATAAGCAACTCCGCTATCTCCTGTAGCGCCAGGCGCACCTATAAAGAACCCATTGCTGGTAAAGGTCAGACTGGTCCCCAGATCAGCGTTGGGAGTCCCGGCCGGATTGGTAATGGTCAGCGGTCCGCCAGGTCCACTACTGGTGACTTCGAAACTAGCCAAACTTGTTTCCACCCGATCATTGGCATCAATGGCCTGAATCGGTCCAGTGACAGCACCTGCAGGGACAGTGACCAGAACTTCTGTATCGGAGTTACGGGTAAAGTTAGTTACGACGACATCATCATTAGTATTGAAAAGAGAGCCTGCAAAAACAAAAGACTCTGCTGTTTGCAATGCCCGCCCCGTCAGGGTCACCGCTGATCCCACAGGCCCTGAGGCAGGAGAAAAACGAAAAATACCCCGCAAGCGCCCAAAAGAAAGCAGTGAGGATCCCTCCTCTCCCTCCAGCTCTGGGTCGAGATCCTCTTCCAAAACAGCAGCTTCCCCGTCAGGTACCGAGACCGTCGCCACATTTGAGGAAGAAGACCCACAGGCGCTTGCCAGAATCGCAACAGCGCCAACCACGACCAACCTAGAACCGTTCTTAGTGGTCATACGACGTCACATCCTTCTACGTTTTTCCGCATTTACAACTGTATATTCGAGTATCTAATTTCGGGCCGTCAAGTTTACCAGGCTACGTTGCATCAACTTGTAAACTTCCTTCTCTTATTGGTAATCCATCAAGATCTGTAAGATTATGAGCAGGTTAAGTGCCCCAGTAGTTGCGGGGGAGTTCATAAGATTTGAAATGTATGCATACCAAAGCAGAAGAGGATTTTGTGAGCAGGATTCATAGATTCTCACCCTAAAATCTGAAAAGACTGGATGACTTGTGCATAGAGTGCTGCCAGGTGGGGCCAATGAGCTTCCAGGGCTGAGGCATCGAGGGAGAGCAAGTGATCTTGATGCGTGGTGATGCTGATCAGATGATGACGGTTTCTCCAGGCAGACGGACCTGAGGTGAGTCGCACCGTGAATTCCATATCCAGAAAAGCCTGCTCTTGTTGCCAGCGGTAAGTAGCCGTGATTAACCTGGCTTCCACATTGGATCCCGGAGGAGCCACCGTTGTCTGCAGGAGTGTTTGCGCCACCTCCTGTGCAGAACCCAGGGCCAATAAATTTGGATTGGAATCGATCCGACTGATAACGATGCTGACATGATCCACACGCGACCCTGGATCAGCAAATGCTACATCCACTCCTGTTGCCACAGGTAGAGACCGCCATGGTTTGGGATAGCGAAAGCTATAGTGATCCGGCTGATCCTGATAGATTTTCAGACGGGGAAAGGGTTGAATAAATCCGCTGAGAAAAATGGAAAGGAGCAGCAGCAGCAGGATGAAAAAGGATCTGAGAAACAAGAACACTATCGCTGTGATCTGCATGCTGATATCACTCCAGATCATGGGGGATCACCAAAGTGTACTGCAGTTATTCATGAGCGGGAATTGCACCTGAGACCCATGGAAAAAAGACTCTGGATCGGGGCTGCGGCTAGGCCCTGGGGAAGACCCATGGTAAAATCAGCGCCAGTTTGAGTGAGGTAAACCCATCGGCATGAGAAGTCTCCGGCGGTGGCGCGGGTGGATCAGCGGGATAATGCTGCTATTTTTGGTCGTGGGAGTAGGGTTGGTATCACCTCTTCACGCCCAAAGTTTGGATCGCCTGAAGCAGCAACAGCAGCAGTTGCAGCAGCAGATCCAGACAACTGAACAACAACTGAATCAACTGCGCCAACAGGAATCGGGGGCCCTGCAGCAAATGGGGACCCTGAGGAACAACCTCAATATCACCAATACACGGATCGCGGATACGGAATATCGACTGCAGCAGGCCCAAAAAGCGCTGGAGAAAACCCAGCGGGAGCTGCAGGAGTTGGAGGCCAAACTGGAGCGGCAACGACTGGGGGCCTCAGCTCGCCTCCGCTATCTGCAGCGTCAGGGATCGGAACACTGGTGGGCTCTCCTGCTCAGCAGCCAGGATCTGAACGAATTTTTTGATCGTCGCTATCAGTTAAAGCTCCTGCTGGAAGCGGATCGCCAGCTGATCACCGAACTGCAAAAAACAGCACAACAGATTCAGGAACAGCGAATTCAGCTGGAGGCCCAGAAAAATGAAATTGCCCTGATTCTGCAGGAGTTGGCGGGGCAAAAGAATGAGCTAGAGCAACAGATGGCTGCGCAGCAGTCCCTGATCCAGCGCATCTCCAACCAGCGCAACGCCTATGAAGCCGCACAACGGCGACTGCAATCTGACTCCCAGCAGATCAGCGGCATGATTCAGCAGCTGATTGCGGCCCAAACCGCCCAGCAGACCCAGAGTGGCACTCCGATCGTCGAGGGAACCGGACGTTTGATTCCACCCGTGGGAGGCCCGATCACGAGTGACTTTGGCTGGCGGGTGCATCCTGTTTACCGGAGCCGCCGCTTTCACGCGGGGATTGACTTTGGGGTACCCACCGGAACTCCAGTGCGGGCTGCGGATCGGGGAACCGTAATTTTCGCAGGCTGGTATGGGGGCTATGGCAACACCGTCATTGTCAACCACGGGCAAGGGATTACCACCCTTTATGCCCATAACAGTCGCTTACTGGTGGGAACGGGACAAACCGTGCAGCGAGGACAGGGGGTGGCACTGGCAGGATCAACTGGACTCTCCACAGGACCTCACGTCCATTTTGAAGTGAGAGTGAGTGGGCAGCCTGTGAATCCCCGCCGCTATCTCTAGGTCCCTTCCAGATGACCCCTCGCTTTTGATGTTTCCTCAAACAGTCTGATCTCGTACTTAGGAGAAGAATCAGGAGCTGGTGAAGCCAGAACCAAACAGGGTACGCTCCGTGCTGAAAAGGAAACTTCGATTCAGTTCGTAATGTTCTTTCACGATGGATAGGCAAATCAATAGGTAGTGGATAACGACCGAATTTCTATAATTAAGACACAACATGTAGTGGCAAAAAACTCTGGCCACCTCTAATCGTGATCCAGGCCGAGGTGAGAGCCTAAAGCAGAGAGTTGTGATAGAGTCGAAGCAGTCAATCTGCCTCTGGACAAGGCTTCTGGCCGAGTTCCGAGTATGTAATTCACTGAATTGTGGCTGCAGCTGATGACGTTGTCTTTCCCAATTCACTGGGTCGCTACAGATGCCAGATCATCACTTCTACGCTTCAATAAAGCCAGATTACTCCTGAATGATTCATTGCCAAACGCCGCTTTCCCTGTCTCAAGAAACCTGACTACAGTATCTGGAAACTATGTCTGATTCCGTTCATCCTCACCTCGCCCCCTGCATTGTTGATGTGGGCACCGTCATCCAGAAGAAGGATATGTGTCGTCTGCTCTCTGATCTGGGTCGGGTCCACTATCAGGATATCGTTGACAGCTGTGTCCGGCATCAGGGAGAAGGCTATGTGATGGAGGTATTCGAGGATCCGCATGCAGCAACGCTCGTAGCCAATCAAACCCTCTATCTCAATGTCAATAGTTTTGACTATTTAGGTCTGGAGACCGATCCCAGCTGCCCATCCTCCCCGACTGTCGTTCTGGATCTGGTGCAGGAGAACCGGGTGTTGCGTCTAATTCCCCTCTCCGATCCCCTTTCCGATCGCATGCAGGTGATGCAGGAAACCCGTGCCCTGAAAGCAGCAGTGGCGGATGCCATGGCAGCGGGATGGGATACCCCGTTCCTGGATGAAGAGGACCTGCGGCCTTAGGTCAGCCCCCCAGATTCCCGCTCCTGCACACTTTGCACAATGCGGGAAAGTTCATTCTTTTCATCAAAGGAGATGCGGGTGGGGGACCCACTAATAATGCGCTCATAGCCACGGAAAGAATCGCGGATCTCGATCCCTGTGTTTTGAATCAGATACTCGCGGATGCCTTTATCGTGCCAGGAGCCCCGCATTTTAAAGACATTGAGGGCCCGAGCCATTTCTCCACGGATCTCCACATACTGCAGCAAAATGATCGTGTCCGTGATGGTGGAGATGTGCGATTCAGTGATGGAGTGAGAGCCCATGAACTGATCGGTGGTGTTGGTGAAGAATCCGGTGATCTCTTCCTGCTTCGCCAGACCTGTGACCCCGATCACAAACTGTCGAAAGGCATTCTGGCTCACTCCCCGAGCTAGAGCCGACAGGGAATCAATGGCCACACGCGAAGGCTTGAAAGCCAGCATTTCAGACTTAATATTTTGCAGGTGATCCTCCAGTCCTGCGGACTCGGGATAAGCACAGATAATTTTCAATAACTTCTGCTGCTCAAACTGCTCCAGATCAATTCCCCAGGAGGAGGCATTGCGGGAAAGCTGGGCGCGGGACTCCTCGTAGGCAAAAAGAATGCACCGTTCTCCCCGTAAACAGCCTTCTTCCAGAAACTTACTGACCAGCGAGGTTTTTCCTGTGCCGGTGGCCCCGGTGGCTAGAATAATCGAATCCTTGAAAAACCCTCCACCGCACATTTCATCCAGCTTCTGGATTCCTGAGGAGACGCGCTTGTTTGAAGATCGTTGGGTGAGCTGCATGGCTCCGAGGGGAAAGATGTTCACGCCTTCATGGGTAATGGTGAAGGGATATTCCCCCTTCATGTGGGTAGTGCCCCGCAATTTCAAGATTTCTATGGTGCGGCGGCGGCGCTCGCCCTCCAGAATATTGCGCAGGATCACCACATTATCCGAAACAAACTCTTCAACACCAAAGCGGGCAATCGCTCCATATTCCTCGGTTCGCTCCGTGGTCATGACTGTGGTGACATTCAACTGCTTGAGCCGAGCCGTTAAACGAAACAGCTCTCGACGGACAATCCCTGCCGGTTCATACTGTTGAAAGATCGCAGTGACGGAATCAATAGCTACTCGTTTAGCTTTATATTTGCGAATGTTGTACTGGATCCGTTCAATCAAAGCAGAGAGATCGAAATTGCCACTGATTTCATAGCCTTCAGGTTCCGGTGAAGCATCCACCACAAATAGCTTACCTTCCTGCTGCAGGGATTGCAGATCCCAGCCGAAACTGCGGGCATTGCGACTGATGTCCTCCGGAGATTCTTCAAAGGTAACCAGGATACCGGGTTCCTGAAACTGCATCAGACCATTGTAGAGAAACTGTAAGGCAAACAGGGTTTTTCCCGTGCCTGAGGTGCCACTCACCAGGGTGGAGCGCCCCAAAGGCAATCCCCCATTGCTGATTTCATCAAAGCCCTCAATGGCCGTGGGAATCTTCTGAATACCCACCACCGGAACCTGACGGCTGCTACCTGCAATGGAGGTTTCACTGACATCGACGGGAAAATCTGACTGCGAATTGTTACTTTTGGCAGGGTTACTGGGTGTCGCCATGGTCAGGGAGTGTCCTCCAGATCGGGGAGTGTGCCTTGCTGCAGATCCTCATACATTAGGTCGAGCCCAATCAGGACTTTCTCACGATTTGAGAGATCACCGATGATTTTGCGGACGGGGGGGGGCAGGATCTTGGTCAAAGTAGGGGTGGCTAGAATTTTATCCTCTTCCGCCAGCTGAGGATTCTCCAGCACATCGATCACTTTCAAACTATAGACACCCTGAAAGTCTTTCTCCAGAATATCCTGCAGGACCCGGATCGCTCGCGTGGAGTTGGGGGTATTCCCCGCCACATAGAGTTTCAGGACATAGGCTTTACGATTCGAGACCATCTTAACTGACCCCTTACTGCTCGCGTGGAATGGAGCGGCGATACATTTCGCTCAGGTGGGCGATCACATCTATCAGGGTGATGCGATAATCCAGAAGGATTTCTTCACTGCGCCCTTCTAGCTTAAGCTGTTTGGCAAAATCATCCATGAGGCTCATGTGTAGCTCTAACACTTGAGAGGCCCCGATATCGGCAAAAAAAGCCAGAGCCACAAACTCATCAATCCGAGCATTGGCGGTGCGGGGAGACTGAAAATATTCCAGCACGATTGCCTGGTACAGCCCCCGCAGACGGCGGCGCATCGCCTGTTGTTCTTCTCCTGGAAGATGACGAAAGAATCGATCGGGATCCCGATGATAGTACACCCCCATGTACCCCAGTCGTTCCCGCAGTTTCTCCGCCAGACGCTGCTGCTGGTTATGGACCCGTTCCGAGAGGGAGCGCATCAGGTGCTGTCCTTCGCCCTCGGGCAGACCACAGGTGGGGGACAATTGCAGGAAGAGAGCGATCGCCCGATCCACCAAACTGGGAAGATTCAGCAGCGTTGTTTCCCCATGGCGCAGGATATCTGTGACCTGAGCCGGATCCACCCGCTGCACCAGCGAGGCGTTGTGGTAAAAAAAGCGTTCGTGTTTGAGCAATGCCTGGATCCGGGAGTGAGGAGAAGCTGGTTCTGACTCCACAATGATCAGCACCGTGGGCAGCAGGACTCCACACTCACAAAGACGCAACGCAATCGACTCCAGCTCCTCCAATAGGTCTGCAGGAGAAAGAAAAATTAGACAATCCAGTCCCTCATGGTCTTTCTGCAGATAGGTGACAAAGTGATCGATCTGGTAAAAGGGATGGATGACAAAGCGTGCTCGTGGGAGCGCCTTCTCCAAAGTCTGGAGATCCAAAGGGATCGGGGTCGGGGGATCCCAAACCCACAGCAACCCCAATTGCAGAAGTTTTTCTTCAGTCAAATCAGCTCTGTCCATGCCGCCCCGATCCCTGATCTCAGGAGCGGCCCATACTTTTCACGCTACAACATGCCGTCGCCCAAGCGAGGAGTCCTCCACAGAGATTTAAGCTTGCTGTCTCCCAGAGTGGTGGGGTTGATCAGGGGGGAGACAGGTCTGCAACCCAGGCAGGGATAGCGCTAGAGTACAATTTGATAGATCCGCTTGAGGTTAGCAATGGCTCAATCTGCTGAACAACCTGCTACGTTATCCCTGGAGCCCTGCCACACCCAAACTGCAGATGAGATAGCCCTCCGACTCCATACGGATTTAGATCAGGGATTATCTGCAGAGGAAGTCAAAAAGCGTCAGGACCAGTATGGACGCAATGAGCTGGTGACCACCAGTGGCCGCAGTTCCTGGGAAGTGCTGCTGGACCAATTCACCAATGTCATGCTCCTGATGTTGCTGGGGGTGGCGGTGGTGTCAGCCTATCTGGATCTCACGGATGGCAATTTTCCTAAGGATGCCATTGCAATTCTGGCGATTGTGGCCCTGAATGGATTGCTGGGCTACCTGCAGGAGAGCCGTGCCGAGAAAGCTCTGATGGCTCTAAAGAAACTCTCGTCCCCCATCGTCCGGGTGCGCCGTCATGGGGCCTTGCAGGAGATCGCCGCCACAGAACTGGTGCCAGGGGATGTGGTGCTGCTGGAAGCAGGGGTGCAGATCCCAGCGGATGGCCGTCTGTGGGAAGCGGTGAATCTGCAGGTGCGGGAAGCCGCCCTGACGGGGGAAGCGATGCCTGTGTCCAAACTGGCGCAGGGCACCCTGGCCCCAGATACTCCTCTCGGGGATCGCACCAATATGGTGTTTCAGGGCACGGAGGTGGTACAGGGACGGGGGAAGGTGATCATTACCAGCACCGGCATGGCCACAGAACTGGGCAAAGTGGCCTCGCTCCTGGAGTCAGTGGAGAATGAAGCCACACCTTTGCAGAAACGCATGGATCAGCTGGGGAATGTGCTCGTCTCGGGGGCCTTGGCGCTGGTGGCCGTGGTGGTGGTGGTGGGTATTGTTCGAACTGGAGATTTCAGTAATTTTCGTGATCTGCTGGTGGTGTCCTTGAGTATGGCGGTGGCTGTCGTCCCGGAGGGATTACCTGCCGTGATTACCGTAACCCTGGCAATTGGCACCCAACGGATGGTGCATCGACAAGCCTTGATCCGGCGGTTACCAGCGGTGGAAACCCTGGGATCTGTGACCACGATCTGCTCCGATAAAACAGGCACCCTGACGGAAAACAAGATGGTGGTGACGGCGGTGGAAACGGCGCAGGCCCACTACACAGTCACAGGCACAGGCTATGTCCCTGAAGGGGAGTTCTACTGTCAGGGGCAACGGGTGGATCCGACGCAATGTGTTGATTTGGCCACCCTCCTGCTGGCGGGCGTGGTCTGCAATGATGCCACCCTGCAGCAGGAGCAGATGGAGCAGCAAGGCGATCACGCCCATCTTAAACGCCAAGTCTGGACGATCCTTGGGGATCCGACGGAAGGAGCGTTGCTCACCCTGGGGGGGAAGGCCCATCTGTTTAAATCCGATCTGGAGCAGCAACTAACTCGCTGTACTGAGCTGCCCTTCTCTTCCGAGCGGAAACGAATGACAGTGGTAGTGCAGCCGACTGGACAAAGTTCAGGGCTTCCTCAGAATCTGCACCTCCTCTCTGGTCCTTATCTGGTGTTCTGCAAGGGATCGCCGGAGCTGATTCTGGAGTTGTGCAACCGCATTCAAGTGGGGGACAGCATCCAGCCGTTGGCAACTGAACACAGCCAGGAGATTCTCAAAGCCAATGAAGCCATGGCAGGTCAGGGGATCCGGGTGCTGGGTATTGCCACCGCAGAAGTGGAAACCCTGCCGCCCCCAGAATCCCTGGAAAAGCTGGAGCAGGATTTGATCTGGCTAGGGCTGGTGGGGATGCGAGATGCGCCACGGGTGGAGGCCAAGAGTGCAGTAGAGGAATGTAAACGAGCAGGCATCCGACCGATCATGATCACAGGCGATCACCGTCTCACGGCTCGGGCGGTGGCCCAAGATCTGGGGATGGCCCAGGAACAGGACCACGTCATGGAAGGGCGGGAACTGGCCAAGCTGGGTCCTGATCAACTGGCGGATGTGGTGCGGCGGGTGAATGTCTATGCACGGGTGGCCCCGGAGCACAAGCTCTGGATCGTGCAGGCTCTGCAAAAACAGAATCAATTTGTGGCCATGACAGGGGATGGGGTCAACGATGCTCCAGCCTTGAAACAGGCCAACATTGGGGTGGCCATGGGGATCACGGGCACCGATGTGAGTAAAGAGGCCAGTGATATGGTCCTGCTCAACGACAACTTTGCCACCATCGTGGCGGCCATTGAAGAGGGCCGGATCGTCTACAGCAATATCCGCCGCTTTATCAAGTACATCCTGGGCAGCAATATTGGGGAGGTGCTCACCATTGCTGCGGCCCCCTTGCTGGGCATTGGCGATGTGCCCCTGACCCCGCTGCAGATCCTGTGGATGAACCTAGTGACGGATGGGTTGCCAGCCCTGGCCCTGGCCCTGGAACCGGCAGAGGAAGGGGTAATGCTCCGCCCTCCTGTTAACCCGAGTGAGAGTATCTTTGCCCGCGGCATGGGGGCCTACATGGTCCGGATCGGGATTATATTTGCCTTTATTACCATCACGATGATGGTGACCATCTGGCCAGAGATCTCCCACTGGAAAACCATGATCTTTACCACCCTCTGCATAGCCCAGATGGGGCACGCGCTGGCGGTGCGGTCGAATACAAAGCTGATCGTTGAGATGCCTATCTTTACCAATCCCTACCTCTACTGGGCGGTCGGCCTGACTACCCTTCTGCAGCTGGCCCTGATTTATGTGCCGGTGCTGCGCCAGTTTTTTGGCACCGAAGTTCTCACCTGGCAGGAACTGCTCATCTGTCTGGGGTTCAGTTCGCTGATCATGATTTGGGTGGAAGGAGAGAAACTATTCCTGCGGATCTTCTTCCCCAGGCGGCTGATCCACAACATCTGAGACTCCCGAGCAGTGGCAACTGCATCTTGACGTATTCAGTGGTTGCCAACATCGGATAGTATTGGCCTGACTCTCCAATTCTGAGACGTTTCTGAACAACCCTGTGAGTGGGACAAAAATCTATGGCTGAGCAAGTCTGGCATTTGCCCTCCCTGGCCCTAGTGCTGGGATGTCAACTCCTGCTGGGAACCTCAGATCCAGCCCTGGCGGTGCCGGATGCTCCTACCCAATTGCTGGCTCAGCTTCCCATTGGGAATCCCGAAGAGGCTGCCCCTACCTCCGCTGAAGATCCGACCGATCCACCTGCGGAAGTGCCTCAGGGCCCAGAAGGAACCATTGACTTGAGGACTGGGAGTGAAGCTCCCGCTACTGAATCAGACTCCGACGCAGGATCCGCTGATCAGGCTGGGGAGCCAGAGGTGCTGGTGGCAGAGGTACTGGTGACGGGGACGGAGAACCAGGATCTGGTGGATGAAGTCTACGGGGCCATTGCCACGCGGGCAGGAACGGTGACCACTCGCTCTCAACTGCAGGCAGATATCAATGCTGTTTTTGCCACTGGCTTTTTTGCGGATGTGAAAGCCACACCCTCTGATACTGATCTGGGGGTGCGAGTCACCTTTGAGGTGCGGCCCAACCCGGTCCTGAAGGCAGTGCAGACAGAGGGCGCCACGGTCTTGCCGCCGGAGATCCTGACCGAAGTTTTTGCCGATCAGCAGAACGCTGTGCTTAATTTTGGCGACCTCCAGGCTGGGGTGCAGCAGGTGGAGGCCTGGTACACCGACAATGGCTATGTGCTGGCCAAGGTGACGGATGTGCGCTCCTCTGAGGATGGAACTGTGACGCTGGAGGTGGTAGAAGGCACCATTGAAGATGTGCAGGTGCAGGGCAATGATCGCACCCGTGACTTTATCATCACCCGTGAAATTCAATCTCAGAGTGGTGAGATTTTCAACCGCAACATGGTGCAACAGGACATTGAGAAGGTTTTTAATCTCAATCTCTTTCAGGATGTGAATGTCTCCCTCGATCCCGGTTCCGACCCAGAAGAGGTGGTGGTGGTCTTTAACGTCGAGGAACGGCGCACCGGATCCCTGGGGGCAACAGCTGGGGTCAGTTCTGCCTCAGGCGTCTTTGGGGGGGTAAACCTCTCGGAACAAAATCTTGGCGGCAATAACCAGAGTGCTAGCTTCAATATTCAGGTGGGCACGAACGAAACCCTCTTTGATCTGGACTTCACGGATCCACGCATTGCCAATTTTGATGTTCCCACCTCCTACAACATCAATCTTTCCAACCGCCAATCGAGCAGCTTTGTTTTTGATGAGGGATTTTCTGGTCCCGGAGGAGAATCGATCCGCATTACTCGCCTGGGGGGGGGAACCACCTTCTCTCGACCGGTTGGCAATGAATGGCGGGCCAGCCTGGGGGTTGAGCAGCAATTTGTGGAAGCGCGGGACGGGGATGGCAATCAACTGCTTTTTGACTCTCTAGGCAACCCCATTTCCTTCAGTGATGGTGGCCAGGATAGTTACACCAATCTGCGTTTAGGGGTGGTACGGGACACCCGCAACAATCAGTTACTGCCCACAGGGGGATCGGTTGTACGAGCCTCCACAACCCAATCGGTGCCTTTGCTAGAGAACAGCCTGACAGCCAACCGCCTGCAAGCCAGTTACAGCACCTTTATTCCAGTGGATCTGCTGCGCCCTGGGAATGAGACGCAGGAGGTGCTTGCTTTTGATCTACGGGCGGGATCGGTGGTGGGAGATCTGGCGCCCTACGATGCCTTCACCATTGGGGGGGGCAACAGTGTGCGGGGATTTTTTGAGGGCAATGTGGGCAGTGGACGCAGTTTTGCCCAGGCGACAGCAGAATTGCGCTTTCCTCTCTTTAATCCGGTCGGCGGGGTCTTGTTTGTGGATTACGGCACCGATCTGGGTTCGGGCAGCGCGGTAGCAGGTAATCCTGCCGGGGTCAGGGGCAAACCCGGTAGCGGGGTAGGCATTGGGGCGGGTGTGCGGATCCAGTCCCCGCTGGGACCCCTGCGCATTGACTATGGCATTGGCCAGGGGGGGGGTGATCCGCAGCTCCACTTTGGGATTGGGGAAAAATTCTAACTTCGCAGGGACCCCTTCAACGGTGCAAGAACCCCATTCGCTTCCTTCTCCGCTTCCCTGTCTTCAACAGCCACTGGACCAGATGGTCCTCAGTCTCTTCCAGTATGAGGGGGGTGGCAGTTTTGTCGTTCCTGCGCTACCTGGGGATCACCTGAGTGTGACGCTGAGTGGAGCCAATGTCATGGGTCGGAGATTGGAGGGACAGGTGATTCGAGGGGTGATCGGACCTGGTGATCTGACACTGGTTCCCCGAGGGTTAGCCTCCTGCTGGACTCCAGAGGTTGCCAGGGCTCAGGTGCTGCATTTGTTGATCTTACCCAGTCTGTGGGAGCAGATGGCCGGCGCTCTGGATCTGGAAATGAGTCAGATCGAACTGCAGTCCCCCCTGGCCACACCCGATCCGTTTGTGGAACAGATTGGGCGGAGATTGCTGGCGGAGGTTCAGTCCCCCTGGGGAGGGAGTCAGCTGTTGATCGGTTCAAATCAGCGGCGACAGATAACCTTTAACTCAGTACCAGTAGCTCGAAATCGTCCGCTGCATTTGAGTTGTTAGTCTGCTTCGGCACTAACATGCAAGGTTTTCAACAGTTGCTCTGCGACATCAATTAGCTGATATACAGACTCTTCCTTAATTTGGGTTGCTTTGAAGCCATGAGCAATTGCATTACGTAATGAAAGTGCATCCATAAGTAACTGGTACTCAGGACGTGAAATCACACCCTCAGTCACTAATTGTTTTACTAAATAAAGTGGATCAAGTGTTTGCAAACTCATTCCCTCATGCTCTGCAACAAGCCTTAAAGTTGCCTCGACAAGAGACCAGGAATAGAGGATAGCTGACTCTGGATGTTGTGTTGCAAGTTGCCTCGCCACTTCCAGTCTTGTTTCTATTTCAGGTTGTTGAAGAGAGCTTTCAGCTTTTGGAGAATATACAGCATCCTCTGGATTAGTCATCACTAACTCAAATCGCCAACCAGGATGCTGCTCCACAGATTGGGCTAGGTTCTGCAAATATTGCCTGGTGGATGAATTAAGTGAGCGACGTGACTTCACTTCAATGATCACAGCTTCATCCCCCCGCCGCACAATCATGTCAGGGCGATAACTCCTAAGAAAATCAGGTAGGTCTTCAGGGTTTGGATGAAAAGAAATCTCGTATCCTTTGTCACGATATTCTTCCGCTAGTTGCAGTAATCGCTCTCTTTCTAGGTTTGCAGTTGAGATTGCCATCAGATAAGTACCTCTTGGTTAGGAGCCTCAATCACGACAATATGCAAGAATTCGTTTCCACGAGAAAATCCTTCCGCTAGGGTTGAGGTCATATTTTCTACTTTAAGGTTACCTGACAAATTTCGCTTCCTGACAAGAACGTCAGTGACTTGATCATCGTCAATGTAGGCTAACCCAATTATGGCATCCTGAATTGGCTTAACAATATTGTCCACATCTACAGCAACAGAATCATAGAAATAGGTTATTTGCAGCATGATTAGACCAGTAGCTGCTTTTTGCCCTGATGCCCAATATTTCTCTGCCTCTTGCCGTACCACTATTTTCCAGGCTCTAAGTCGTTCACGCCTACGAGTCTGTTGTGATACGGGCGGTCCATCCACTATGAACTCAAATCTCGCCAACGTGCTTTCAACTAGAAGATATAAATTATTTTATACGCATGTGAGCAGTACAACTGCCTTTCCGAAAGTGTGGGTAGACTAACCAGTCGCTGGAGCAGTCTCTAGCTGTACATCTGCTCCGCCACTACTCCTGCCTGCCGATTCGCAGAGGCAAAGATCCTTCGCCTCACCTCAACTTTCGGCGCACACTGGACTTTATTGAAAACCATCTCGCCGAGGATCTATCGTTGCCAAGATGGGCTGCCTGTGAAGGGTTGAGTGTTTTTCATTCTGGGGGTTGGATCCCGTTAGCAGATTCGGCTTCAACAACACCCGTGGTTGCTGGGTCTCCGGTAAACGTGGCAGCAAAGCAGACATCCCACCCCAGGGAAGCAGCAGATTCTGCAGTTTGACCCGCAGCCGATCCAGATCATAGGTTTCGACGCGCTCCAAACTGACAAGAGGTGAGTGCGCCATCAGATCCTCCGCAGGATAAACAACTCAGTTGGCTTGGCCTCCTGCCGAATTCTCTCACGAATGTCCATGAGCAACAGACCCAGGCAGTTCCTACCCCTATCCCCCCAATAGACGCCTGGAAAAGATCAGTGTGCAACTGGTCCCCCATTCAGACAAGATAGGTGTTTAAGCATGGCTGGGTGAATCTCCCGACTTCATCTCAGGCCAGGGAGTTTGATCGGAGGACCGGAATCTCGGTTAAGATCATAGGATAGGGAACATACCCTGCATTCGGTTGCAACCCAACCACCTCTCGGGGGCGTAACGGTTTCGACGGGATGATGAAACAGGGTTTCTGATACAGGTCGGGACTGAGCTAATCCCGTTAAAACTGGCTCAGCACATGTAAGTGCGAACAACATCGTTCCTTTCGCTCGCAAGCAAGCTGTCCTAGCTGCTTAAAACCTCAATATTTGAGCGCGAGCACTGTTTAGTGACCCCATTAAGCTAAGCGGTTAACCCCAATGGGTGCGGCAGAATCCGCCATGAGGTCGTGGATGCTGTCTAAGACCAAGACCTCGTCGCCTGTCACTGGGCGCATCGGTGAATATCCGTCTGGGAGACAACCAGACTAAACCTGTGAATGAGGGAGCTCTTAGTAATCAGGTCCGGACAGGGGTTCGACTCCCCTCGCCTCCATCTTTCAGTTCGTCCAGTCCGATCACATATTTAGACCACTCTTGATGGGTGCCGCTTTTCACCAGTTTTGAGATCTCAAAGTAAAGGCTGCTGTGGGGACGGCGGGGCTGGCGCAGCAAAGGCATGCCAGCTTCCTTGGGGGTGCGGTTTCCTTTTTTAACATTGCAGCGAACACAGGCACTGACCACATTTTCCCAGGTATCTCCTCCCCCTCGGGAGCGGGGAACCACATGATCAATGGTCATATCTTCGCCACTACACCCGCAATACTGGCAGCCGTGACCATCCCGATAGAGAACATTGCGGCGAGTCAAAGGAATTTCTTTGTAGGGAACATTCACATAGTGGCGCAGACGGATCACGGTGGGTAAGGGGAAATTATTATAGACAACCCGACCATTGTGCTCCACTTGTTCTGCTTTCTCTTTCAGTAAGAGGACAATCGCTCGTCGCCAACTGGTAATGTTGAGCGGTTCGTAGGAGGCGTTAAGGACCAGAACTCTACTCATTGCATGCTGTTGCTCAAGAAAGAGTAACCGCCCAAGGGTTAAGGAGATAGTAGCACAAGCGTTTTGGGGATTCCTTGCCCTCCTCAATCTGCCGTACACCCCTAACGGACAGTCCCACTACCACTGGCCATAATAAATGATTGAAGCAGTCATAATCTTCTCCTGCCTGCTCCAGGATCTAGAGTTCAGTCCATGACACCAACCCGAGTTCTTGCCATCGAGCAGCAAATCAATCTAGTCCTGCGGTTCTACGGAACTCTGCAGCGGCATGGGCTGGATCAAGAAAGTCTAGAGCTTTTCCGTGAGGGCCGATTTACGGTCTACAAACTCACCTCAGATCAGGATCAGCGCTCAGTATTCGGAATCGCACAGGATCACAGAGATATGTTCCTCTCGGGTGATGCTTTCAACCAGAAAGATGTGGCTGGAGAATGGGAAACGTGGCTCTATGCCAAAGCCCAAACGACCAGCTCATTGATGGGCCACCGTCCCTAGCCTGTTTGCACCCGACGCTCAAACTCTTCGCGAGTTGCCTCGATTAAGTTGAGAGCTTGAGGATAGAGATCGGCATGCTCTTCCTTCAACCAGGCTGTGAGTCTTGCCAGTTGGGCACTACAGAGATCGAGATCCGCCTGAAAAATCAGGGCTGCCGCCATGTGTTGTGCATATTCAGAGGGGTGCCCCTGGGCCACCAGTTCAGAGGTCAACGCGACCAGGGCCTGTTGTCGGACTGGATCAGGGTTGGGCATGACGAAAGCCATCCTTAGGTCTCAGATCAAGCTGATGGGTTTATGGCTCTAATTCTGTCACGATGCAACGGGACTGATCTCGATAAGATGAAGGTATCTTTGTTCAACTGTCGCCATGCTCACCATTGCCCTGGCGAAGGGTGCCCTCCTCCCCGATGCTATTGCCCTGTTTCAGCAGGTGGGAATTGACTTCAGCCACTTTCTTGATCCCAGCAACCGTCTATTGCGAATTCAGTCTCCCACCAGTCCCGATGGCACACTCTACGAGGCATTGCTGGTCCGCACTCATGATGTGCCGGTGTATGTGGAATATGGGCAGGCCCAGTTGGGTGTAGTGGGCTACGATGTTCTGCGGGAAAAATGGGCTACCCAGCGTCGCTCCACGGTGGCACAACTCCTGGATATGAAGTTCGGTTTCTGTCGAATGTCTCTGGCGGTCAAGCAGGCCAGCCCCTATACCTGCGCCCTGGATCTCCCCCCCTATGCCCGTGTGGCCTCCAAGTTTGTCGGCTGTGCCCACGAGTTTTTTAATCAGCTGAATTTGCCCGTGGAGGTGATCTCTCTCTATGGGTCTGTGGAACTGGCTCCAATTACAGGCATGGCTGATGCCATTGTGGATCTGGTTGCCACCGGGCGCACACTGCGGGAAAACGGCCTGGTGGAGCGGGACTGCCTGTTTGAGAGCACTGCCCGGTTAATTGCTCACCCCATCAGCTATCGCCTGAATCAAGATCAGATGAGTAACCTGGTGCATCGATTGCGGGAGGTGATCAGTTTGAGCTTGCCAGAACGGGATGTGGTTTTGGCGTGATTCGAGAGGAGGGAACAGAATTCCGTACAATGGTGAGAGCGATTCTCCCACCGTTTTTTAAGTATTCCTGCGGTGCTTCCACCTGCCCCCCTCCTTTTTATACGGTTGTGATGACACTCAGATTCCTGCGAGGTTCAACCATGTGGTATCGATCCCTTTTGATAGTCCTGAGCGCCTGTCTGCTCAGTCTGGCAACCCTGGTCCTTCCAGCCGCTGCTGCTAAAGGTCCCCTGACCTATGATCAGATTCGCAACACTGGCCAGGCTGGACTCTGCCCCACCGTGTCCGAAAATGCTGCTCGTGGCCGGATTGAAGTGCCTGCTGATGGCGTGATCAAACTGACCGAGGTTTGCTTCCAACCCGTCCAGATTGAGGTGGAAGAAGAGAAGCGCAGTGGCGAAAAAGAGTTCATGAAAGCCAAGCCCATCATGCTGTACGCTGCCACGATCGGGCCGGTGAAAGCCGAAGTTCGCCCTGCCGATGGCCACCTCAAATTCCAGGTGACGGATGGCCTGGCCTCCCAGCCGGTGACGGTGCAGATGCCTCGCCGTGAGCTGGTACCCCTCCTCTTCAGTGTTAAGCAGCTCACAGCTCAGGCCCAAGACGCAGAGATGGCCATCACCTCTTCCACCGACTTTGAGGGGGAATACCTGGTCCCCGGGTACCGCTCCAGCCTATTCCTGGATCCACGCGGACGGGGTACCGCCACTGGCTATGACTCTGCCGTTGGGTTACAGGCTGCTGCCGATGAGTTTGAAGCCAGCCGCAAGTCGGACGAGCTCTTCACTGGTCAGATGTCCCTGCGGATCGCCCGAATTGATGCCTCTACAGGCGAGATTGCTGGCTCATTCGTTAGCGAGCAACCCTCCAGCGATGAGCAGGGCACCATGGAGGTTCGCAATGTGCGGATCCAGGGTCTCTTTTACGCTCGCCTGGCTTGACCATCCGGTCCCGGGTTGAGAATAATCCTTCTGAACTCGCTCTTTGGGGCGGGTTTTTTTGCGATGGCTAGTCTGGGGCATGCAGCCTGGAGATGATCTAAAATCTGGAAGGTTCAGGAGCCTGTATGCATCGTTTCCCTTACCTTCCCCCATTTTGCCCTGTGGTCTGGATGCGCCGGACTCTCCTGATCCTGTTGGCTACACTTTTTTGTCTGAGTGCCCAACCCGGTCTAGCCCGCACGGTCGAAACCTCCTCACAATCCTTAATCCGTCCGTATCTGGATCAAGCGGCGGCTCGGGTTACCGCTTTTGAACTCGAAAATGGACTGCAGTTTCTCGTCTTTGAGCGCCATCAGGCTCCGGTGATCTCCTTCATTACCTATGTGGATGTGGGGGGAGCCAACGAGGCGGAGGGCAAGACCGGGACCGCCCATTTCCTGGAGCATCTGGCTTTTAAAGGCACCTCCCGTATTGGTACTCGTGATTACGATGCAGAAAATCAAGTGCTGCAGCAATTAGAAAAGGTGTTTGAGCAGTTGCTGCAGGCCCAATCCGAAGGACATGAGGAGGATGTGCAGCGCTACCAGCAACAGTTTCAGGAACTCCGCCAGCAGGCCAGTCAATATGTCATCCAGAACGAATTCGGTCAGATCGTTGAGCAGGCGGGTGGGGTCGGGTTAAATGCCTTTACCAGCATGGACGCGACGGTTTACTCCTATAATTTCCCCTCCAATAAACTCGAACTGTGGATGTCGCTGGAGTCGGAGCGTTTCCTTGATCCCGTGTTTCGAGAATTTTACGAAGAGCGAGAGGTAATCCTGGAGGAACGGCGGGCGCGGGTGGATAACTCCCCCATTGGCCAGATGATTGAGGCCATGCAGGCCACCGCCTTCCAGGTGCATCCCTATGGTCGGCCTGTGATTGGGTATCCCCAGGATCTGGCCACCCTCACCCCCAGCGATATCCGCGCCTTTTTCGACGCCTATTACATTCCCTCCAAGATGATCATGGCGATTGTGGGGGATGTGGATCCGCAGGAGGTCCAGCGTCTGGCGCAGATCTATTTTGGGCGCTACCCCGTTCAATCGGCCCCCCCACCCCTGGAGGTCAATGAACCTCCCCAGCAACAACCTCGTGAAGTGGAACGACAGCTCCAAGCTCAGCCCTGGTACCTGGAGGCCTATCATGCCCCGGCCATCACCGATCCGGACTCCCTGGTGCATCAGGTCCTGGCTGGGATCCTGACCTCTGGGAGAACCTCACGGCTCTATCAGTCTCTGGTGCAGACCCAGCTGGCCTTAACGGTAGAAGGCTTTAGTGGCTTCCCTGGAGATAAGTACCCCAATCTGCTCTTGTTTTATGCCCTCACCGCTCCTGGTCATGAACTGGAGGAGGTGGAAGCTGTGCTGCGCCAGGAGATCGAACGGCTCCAAAGTGAACCGGTGACTAGAGAGGAGCTAGAGCGGGTGAAAACCCAGATCCAGGTGAGCACGCTGCAATCCCTGGCCTCCAATCAGGGGTTAGCCCAGTCATTAGCTACCTATGCCGCCAAAACGGGTGACTGGCGCAACCTGTTTCTGCAACTGGATCAACTGGCTCAGATCACTCCTGCCGATGTGCAACGGGTGGCTCAGGCAACGCTCCAGCCGCAAAACCGGACCATTGGACGGTTGTTGACGCAGGAGGAGACACCATGATCGGCTCTACCCAACCTTGGAAACGGTTGCTATTGAGAGGCTTCCGCTCATTGCTAGCCCTGGGAATCCTGCTGCTCAGTTTATCCTGGTGGGGATGGCCAGCCCTGGGAGCCAAGCCCAAGCACTACACTGAATTGCAGTTTCCGCCCCTGGCTGAGATTCAACTCCCTCCCTATGAGCGCTACCAGATGGACAATGGGCTGGTGGTGTTCCTGATGGAAGATCACGAACTGCCGCTGGTACGGGGCACCTTCCTCTTTCCCAGCGGATCCCGCTTGGAGCCTGCAGATCAGGTGGGACTAGCAGACATGACCGGATCGGCAATGCGACTGGGAGGAACCCGCAGCCACCCCCCCGAGGAGTTGAACCGTTTACTGGAGCAACAGGGCGCTGCCATTGAAGGCGGCATTGAAACCACCGCTGGGGTTGTCAGTTTTCGTGCCCTCAGTCCCCATCTAGAGGGTGTGCTGGGGTTATTGGCAGAGGTGTTGCGGGAACCCGCGTTTGCACCTGAACAGGTGGAGGTGATCCGGGCTCAGTTGCAGGGCCAGATTGCCCGTCAGAATGATCAACCCGGTTCGATTGCCTCACGAGAATTTAACCAGCTGATTTACGGGGATGATAGCCCCTATGCTCGCACCCCAGACTATGCAACGCTGGCTCGCATTGACCGTGAGGATCTGATCAATTTTTACCAGCAGAGCTGTCAGCCCGAGGGAGCATTGCTGGGTATCCTGGGGGACTTTGATCCTGAGCAGGTGAAGACCTGGCTTCAAACCACCCTGGGAGAATGGCAGGGAACCTCCGCCTGGGTGGATCAGCCCGATGCCACGCTGACGGATCTGGAGCAGGCTCATCGGGGGGGCATTTACCTGGTGGATCAGCCTCAACTCACCCAGAGCACCGTGTACCTGGGCCACCTGGATGGTCAGATTGATAGCCCCGACTATCCCGCATTGCAGGTGATGAACAATGTCTTGAACGGTTTTGGGGGCAGATTATTTCGTGAGGTGCGTTCACGGCAGGGCCTTGCTTACACGGTTTTTGCCAGCTGGAGTCCCAATTATGACTATCCGGGGTTGTTCATTGCTGGGGGACAAACGCAGTCCAGCACGACTCTGGCATTTATTGAATCAGTGCAGGCAGAAATCAACCGCATTCGCGAACAGCCCATCACTCAAGACGAGCTGCAGTATGCCAAGGACTCCAGTCTGAATGGCTTTGTCTTTAACTTTGAAAATACGCGCCAGATCCTGAATCGCCTGCTGCGCTATGAATACTATGGTTATCCCCAGGATTTTATTGAGCAATTTCGCCAGCAACTGGAAGCCGTGACGATTGAGGATGTGCAAGAGGTTGCCCAAACCTACCTGCAGCCAGAAGCTCTGGTCACTCTGGTGGTGGGAGCTCGCTCCCAGATCCAACCCCCCCTGACGGAGCTGGGTCCAGAGGTCCAGGAGCTGGATGTAACGATCCCTCCTCCGGTTTAAGCCATGCCGACTCAGGCTCGATCCATCCTGCCCCAACCACTTTATCCCTGGGTGAGGCGGGGATTGCAGCAGCTCTTTCCAGGCTGTCTCTGGACTTTACCTACTCTGGAAAAGGGGGTGGCTCTCACCTTTGATGATGGTCCTCATCCCGAGTACACCCCGGCCCTCCTGGAGGTACTGGATCGGTTTCAGGTCAAGGCCACTTTTTTTGTGTTGGGGGAACGGGTACAACGCTGGCCAGAGGTGGTGGAACAGATTGTGCAGGCGGGGCATCAACTGGGGATCCATGGCTGGCACCATCGCTCTTTCCCTCAGCTAACTCCGGTGGAACTGCGGCAAAGTCTACAACGGACCCAGTCCTTGCTGATGCAGATCGGAAAGAAATCCCAGGAACACTACCGCCTGGTGCGTCCTCCCAATGGTCTGTTTCTTCCCCAAACTCTGACTCATCTGCGTCATTGGGGTTATCAACCCGTGATGTGGAGCATTGTGCCTGAGGATTGGCTGCAGCCTCCCCCCCAGGAGGTGATCCGGCGCATCCAGGCGCAGCTGTTTCCCGGTGCTCTGATTGTGCTTCACGATGGAGTCTATGGGGGCAGTCAGGTCGCTGAGACGGTTAGCAATTTACTACCAGAGCTCCTGGAGCAGGGATTTCAATTGCTGACCCTGACATCCTGATCTTCTCGGGAACGATCATGATTCTCTGTAAAGGTTAATCGTCAATACTCATGCCGTGGATGACCAGATATCCCTCTCTTGTTACTCTAGGCAAGCAATACTAGATTTGTGTCGATATCGTTGGCCCTCGATGTAGATTTAGCCTCTAGATCAATCGGCCTAAATTCATTTGCAGCACATTGATCTTGACTACGAAGGCTGGGATAAACAGATAGAGCAAGATATTGAAATTGAAAATTTGAGGCATTTGCTCAGGAAGAGATCGCTGAGATCGAACTATCTGGAAAGGGCCGTTGGCTATTGAGGATAGTCCCAATCTGAGAAGTTATCCCGCAGAACAACTTGAAGAGAGTCGCCAAGCAGCAAAGCAAACCAGTACGGAAATCTCGTTATTTCCAGATGCCTGTCCGTATATGGTGTTGGCATGTCACATCTCTTAATGTCTAGCCTTGAAAATTCATGGTAGATCATCTTTAGCATAGGCGGTTAATAGGCTGGATTGGTTTCTTGAATCAAAATTTTTTGCGAATTGTTTTAGGTCTTGTGCAGGTTGAGCTTGCATCAACTTTAGTCCTCTTGGTGTCAAGGTAGTCCTGGAGCTTTTTGATGTATGAATAAGATGAACATTAAACTTTTCTGTTTTAGTCTGTCGGCTACCTATGTGCTGTCGCTTGGATCATTGGCAGCGTGGGCGGAAACTGTTGTCGAAAAGGTTGCTAGAACCGGAGTCCTGACGGCAGGCACTCGAAGGGATGCCATCCCCTTTGCCTATGTCAATGATGAAGATGAATGGACAGGATACTCGATTGATCTTTTAGTTCTGATCAAGGACCAGCTTGCGCGGGAATTGAATCAAGAGATTGAGCTGGAATTGGTGGAAGTGAGTCTGCCCGATCGGATCCCCAAGGTCCAGAGTAGTGAGCTGGATATTCTCTGTGACATCACCAGCTACACCTGGGAACGGGATCGTTTTGTGGACTTCACCATTCCCTACTTCCAGACCGGAACTCGGATCCTGGTGCGGGCAGACAGTGGTATCGACGGTTCGGAATCATCTTTGGCAAATCGGCGAATTGGAGTTGTGCCCGATACCATTAGTGATCAGGTGATCGCCGTGATTCAGCCAGAGGCCGAATTGGTTCAGTTGCAGCGGCGAGAGGAAGTGCTGGAGGGACTTGAAAGCGGCGATCTGGATGGATTTGCATTTGATGGCTTGCTGTTGGAGGCTGTGCGCCGAGCTAAAGATGATGCCAATCAATATGCTGTTGTTCCGCCTCTGGATC
This sequence comes from uncultured bacterium, assembly GCA_964392245.1. Taxonomy (GTDB): domain Bacteria; phylum Cyanobacteriota; class Cyanobacteriia; order Thermostichales; family Thermostichaceae; genus JAAUUJ01. Next base: position 22,708 of record CAYMOX010000009.1, on the reverse strand, counting down.
AACCTCCCTATGGTCGGCAAAATTATGCTTGCATGGTCCCTGAGAACAATTCTACATTTCTCGATTACGCAAACCTGGCCATTGGTCAATTTATGATGGGTGTGTTGATTGAGGATGAAGAGTATACAGAGATCCTGAATCGCTGGTTTGGGGAAAATGGCGAATTTCCTGTTGATCTAGAACTCTTCCGCAAATATTTCCAGATTGCGATCGAGCTACGCGAACAAATCAATCTTGAGCAGGCCAGCGAAGCCTCCGAATGATTGGTTTGATGTCAAGATCCGCAAGTGCTTTTCCCTAACGATCCCCAACTGCATTACATCCATGAGGTCACTGTCATGAACCTATCCCACTCAAGTAGTTTGATTGGTTTTCTACTCATTTTGTCCATGCTTTCTCCCTCGGAGTCTGCTGCCGCTCACACCGAATCCGCGGACTCCTCATCACCAACCATCGAATCCCGTATGAAACGGATCTCAGCCGCCTTAAAGGAGAGGGAGGATCAGCTTGACTTCGATCCAGCCATAGCACCAGATCTGGCTCCGTTGGTAGCTCAGTTCCGCAACGCTTTTCGAAATGGGGGCGGCTTTGCCAACCGGATTGGTGGTGGTGGCTTTGTCAACCGAGCCGGTGGAGGCGGCTTTGCCAACGTCCCCGGTGGGGGTAGCTTTCTCAACGGTGGCCCAGGCTGGAGAAATGCGTTCAGAAACTCCCCTGGGTTCTACAACTTCAGATTCTGACCTTATGGCTCAAGTGATCAGTGTTCTTGAGAGGTAACAAGATGAAAGAGCTGGGGACCTCAACCGTGGCAGAACCTACAGAGGTGATCAACCCAGCCTATGGACCCATCGATCTGGTGATCCTGCAGGCTACACCCTTCTGCAACCTTGACTGTGACTACTGTTATCTCCCTGATCGCTCTGACAAAGCTGTATTCGATCTCGATCTGATTGAGCCGATCTTCAAGGAAATCTTCACCAGTCCCTATCTCGGTGAACAAGTGACGATCTGCTGGCATGCAGGTGAGCCATTGGCCGTGCCCCGATCCTTTTATGAGGAAGCTGCCCAAAGAATTAAGAAGGCATCTCAACAATATAACGAGAGGAACTGTTGGGTCCGGCAATCCCTCCAAACCAATGGCACCTTCATTAATCAAGCCTGGTGTGACCTCTTGATGAAGCATCAGATTGAAGTGGGTGTCAGTATCGATGGACCGGCTTTTCTCCATGATGCTCACCGTAAAACAAGGAAAGGAACAGGAACTCATGCCCGTGTCATGCGTGGGATTGAATATCTCCAGCACCATAAGATCGAGTTCTATGTGATCTGTGTGATCACCCAAGAATCGTTAGATCATGCTGATGACCTCTTTGCCTTTTTTGTAGACCATGGGATCTATAATGTTGGCTTCAATATTGAGGAACTGGAAGGAATCCACACCACTTCTTCACTGGTGAGCTACAACGCCGAAGCAAAGTATAAACAGTTCATCGAGCGTTTCTGGGATCTCAACTCTGCATCGAATGGAGTGATTAACCTCAGAGAATTTGAGCGGATCGGAACAGTTCTCTATGGAGATTGTGGTTATCTCAGAAGTGGGCTCACAACTCCCTTCGTGATTCTGAATTTTGATACTCAGGGTAACTTTACAACCTTTGATCCAGAGCTCCTGGGGGTTAAGACTAAGGAATATGGAGATTTCATTTTTGGCAACATTCGTCATGACACGCTAGATTCGATCCTCAAGACAGAGAAGTTCCAAAAAATCTATGCGGATATCCAGGCTGGAGTGAGTCTCTGCCGGGAAACCTGCCAGTACTTTAGAGTTTGTGGAGGTGGATCGGCTTGCAATAAATACTGGGAAAATGGCACATTTCGATCCGCTGAGACGATGGCGTGTCGTCTATATGAACAAATGATTACAGACGTGGTGCTGGAAAAACTTGAGAATTCTTTAGGCCTGAAATAGAAGGATTTCTAGTCCTCATCTCCAAGGGATTTTCGCAGCTCGATTCGCCCTTGTGTCATCGTTCTGAGGATCAGAGTAGATCCTTAATAATAAAAATCTCTTAGCCGAAACTGCCTGTAACATATTTGCGAGTCATCTCCTGTTGAGGAGATTCAAAGATGGATCGGGTTTCATTATATTCACACAGGTATCCGATCTTGCCTCCGGTAGGGGTGGGTTCTGCATTAAAGAAGGCTGTCATATCCGCCACCCGCTGCGCCTGCTGCATGTTGTGGGTCACGATCACAATGGTGTAATTCTGCTTCAGTTCCAGCATTAACGCCTCAATCGTTGCTGTAGAGATGGGATCCAGGGCTGAGCAGGGTTCATCCATCAGCAATACATCTGGTTCAGCAGCCACTGCCCTGGCAATGCATAAACGTTGCTTTTGGCCACCAGAGAGGGCAAGGCCACTCTTATTCAAGCTGTGTTTGACCTCTTCCCAGAGTCCCACTTTCTCTAGAGTTCGTTCTACCCTTTCCTTCATGTCACCGGAATATTTCATGATCCGAGCTGCATACGCCACATTCTCAAAGATGGTTTTGGGGAAAGGATTGGGTCTTTGAAAAACCATGCCAATGCGGCGGCGGACCTGAACCGGATCAATGGTGGAACTGTAGAGATCACGACCATGGTAGAGGACGCGCCCCTCCAGCCGGAATCCATCAATCACATCATTCAGGCGGTTTAAGCAGCGCAGCACCGTACTTTTTCCACACCCTGAGGGACCAATCAATGCGGTGATTTTGTTGCGGGGGATGGTGAGGGAAACATCTCGTACCGCGTGGAATTGACCGTAGTAGATATTCACATCTTTCATCTGAAAGACCGTGTCTTGGGGTGAACCTGTTGTAGCGGTCGGGGCAGTGTTGGTCATGACCTAAAACCGTTGTGGACGAGTAACCCAGCGGGCAAAAATATTCGTCAGTAAAACCAGCAGCATTAACACGAGAGATCCAGCCCAGGCCAGTTCCTGTTGGGCTTTGAAGGGAACAATGGCAAAGTTATAAACCAGAACCGATAGGGTGGCAACAGGCTCAAATAAGCTTTCCGGCCAGAACGGCGAGAAAAGGGCCGTAAAAATCAGAGGAGCCGTTTCCCCCGCGGCGCGAGCAATCGCCAAAGTGACTCCCGTGGCAAGGGCGGAGGCTGAGGCCGGTAAAACAACCCCGAAGATCATTTCATAGTTGGAGGCACCAGCGCCAATCGAGGCCCAACGCAGATCATCGGGCACCAGTTGCAGGGCATCATCGGCAGTGCGAATGATGGTAGGTAGCATTAATAAGGCCAGGGCGGTGCCACCCGCAACGGCAGAGAATCCGGTCAATCCTGTCTGCACGAGTAATCCATAAACAAACACCCCCGTAATGATCGAGGGAACGCCACTGAGGACGTTCGTTGCAAACCGTACCCAGCGGGCCAGGCGATTGTTATGACTAAATTCTGATAAATACACCGCTGCCAGAAGGCCCAAGGGTAGGGATATCGCTGTCGCAATTCCACAAACCATGACTGTTCCCAGAATGGCATTGGCGATGCCCCCTCCGGAAAACCCAGGTGCAGGTGGCAATGCTGTCAGGAGTTGTAGATTCAACCGCTGCAGACCCTGAATCAGCACATACCCCAGAAGCAGTCCCAGCGGAATGAGGGTCAGCACCACACAGAGACCCGCAAGACCAGTCATCAAACCATTAAACAGGGACTGCCAGTCCCAGGGGTTCCTATCCAGCTGGGCTAAATCAGGATCAAGGGGGTAGGGAGGAGTTTCGCTGGGGATTGTCATCGCTAGTTCGCCACCTGATGTTTGCCTTTCACCCGATTAATCATGCCTTGCGCCAGGATATTCACCAGCAAGGTGATCGCCATTAAGACTAAAGCCGCATAGACCAGGGCTGAAATTTGTAGGCCTTTCGCTTCCGCAAACTGACTGGCAAGCAAGGACGCAATGGTGTTGGCCGGAGCTAAAAGGGACATTTTTAACTCATTGGAGTTGCCAATGATCATGGTGACTGCCATCGTTTCCCCCATGGCTCTGCCCAGAGCCAGCATGATTCCCCCGACAATGCCTGGAAAAGCAGCTGGCAGCAGGACTCGAAATAGAGTGCCCCAGCGAGTTGTTCCCAACCCCAAGGCCGCTTGACGATAGTCTGAAGGTAAAGCGGCGAGAGCTTCCCGTGATAAGGCGGTAATGATGGGCAACACCATGATGGCGAGAACAATCCCTGCGGGTAGCAGTCCTGGACCAATGGGGGGAGTGCTGAAGAGGGGAAAAGCGCCAAAGTGGTGGTAGAGCCAAAGACCCACAGTTTTCATCAAGGGAATGACGATAAATATCCCCCACAGCCCGTAGACAACGCTGGGGATCGCAGCCAGCAGATCCACCCCAAAAATCAGCACTGTGCGGAGGGAAGGGGGCAAGAAGTTTTCTGTTAAAAAGATGGCGCTACCAACCCCCAACGGAATTGAAATCAGCAGGGCGATTGTGGACGTTGCCAGCGTCCCGTACAGCATGGGCAACACACCATAGCGTTCCCGTCCTGTGACTGGATTCCATTCAGTCGTTGTGAGAAACGTGAAGCCAAACTCTTGTAAAGCTGGAATTGATCGGTAACCAAGGAGCAGCACGATTGCCAGTAAGATGACCCCGATAAAGACTGCACAGATCTGGGTCAGCCAGGTAAACCCTTGATCCAGCCACTGTTCGGCAGCGGTGCGACTGCGAGCTAGATCGTCCTCCGCATTGATCTCAACATCAAATCCTGTCATGTCAGGTGCTCCCCCATGGCCAGGGTGATGGTGTAATCCGCACTAATGGAATCTGCGGCTGCCGCCACCTGCTCACGAACGAAATCAGGAAGTTTGACGTAGCCTAAAATTGGAGCCACGCTTTGCCCTGTATTCAGACCAAACTCCACCATCATTTCAATGGCTTTTGCTTTCAACGGATCTTCATAATGACGATAAAGCAGTAGCCAGGTATAGGTCACGATCGGATAGGAGTCTTGACCGGGGGGATCCACAATAAAAGCTCGTAAGTTGTCGGGCAAGTGCACAGAAGCAAGGGTCGTGGCAGTGCTCTCCTCAGTTGGCAAAACAAAGTGGCCAGTCTGATTTTCTAGAGCGGCCATGGCCAGATCATTGTTCACTGCATAGCTGTACTCCACATAGCCCAAAGCCCCCTGGGTTTGCATCACTTGAGCGGTTACCCCTTCATTGCCCTTTGCGCCCACAAAGATACCCGTATCTGGCCAGTCCACACTTTTGCCAATCCCTACTTCGGTTTGCCAGTCAGGGTTGATGGCGCTGAGATGGTTGGTCAATACCTCCGTGGTGCCGCTTCCATCGGCCCGATGCACCACTGTAATCGGCAACCTGGGCAAGGAAACTTCGGGGTTGGCGGCAGCAATGCGGGGATCATCCCACCGGGTCAGGTGACCCAGAAGGATATCGGCATAGACATCACGGGGAAGATTCAGTCCGCCGTCCACCTCCGGTAGGTTGTAAACGAGCACAATACTGCCTGCGGTCATGGGCAGAAGCAGCGTCCCCCGTTTGACCCTGGCCATTTCTTCATCCGTCATGGCCACATCACTCGCGCCAAAGTCGACGGTTTCATTGATAAATTGTTCGACCCCTGCTCCACTGCCCAACGACTGGTAGTTGACTCGCAAGGCAGGAACCGACTGATTCAAAGCAATAAACCAACTTTGATAGATCAGGGCTGGGAACGAGGCCCCAGATCCGATCAGCATGACGCGAGTTGGCAACGGACTATCTAAAGGGATCGAAGGGTGACAGGCGACAGTGCCTATCATTAAGACCCACATCAAAATCCCCAGTCTCAGAATCGGTCGACTCAAAACGTGTCTCATCTCCAGTTTCTTTTGGAAGAATGGCAGAGCATACACCGCATGTTTCCTTTGAGTTGAAGTCAGGTCCATAAATGTCCAGTTTTAGCCAAGATTCGTCTGTAGTCCACAATCTTGACTGTCAACTAACTTTACATTTCTTGCAGGCAGAAGAACCCGGCATGTTCTATTGTTCCATATCATGCTGTGTTCAGTCGGGGGTGCAAACTCTGTTCCTTAGATTTGTCCTTCCGATATTTTGAGGCTGCTTTTCTCCTTCTCAGGGCTAGTGGCGATGATTCCTAGGCAAAAGGATAGACACAAAACCCAATGCAATGGAGTGCCTTGCCACTCAAGCATTTCTTTAGCCGCATTCGCGTGAGGGTATCGTCTGATCTCTTCTCCTTCTTCTGGTTTCGGGGTATCTGGACGGCGACACCTTCTCTAGCTGTTCTGGTCTAGAACTTCGCCACTGCTCCCTTTGCTGATCAGCAGGAATTGGCCTGGACAGCTGCCTTAATATTGGTGTTGCTGGTCTTGATCACCAGCATCCTGGCTCGTCTGGCTACTCGTCAGACACAGTTCTGGGCAAAGTTGATCCCAAACCTTCCCATTCCAGTTTTCCCCATACCTAACTGCAGTTGACCGTGCCTTCATTTACACTCAGATTGACCTCAGGAGTGACTCCACCATGACTGCTAATGATCATCAGCCCCTGTCCAATAACTCCTCTTCTGAAGTGGTGATTGATGCTCGTAACCTTCAGATCTTCTACGGCAGCTTTCACGCGGTGAAGGATGTATCTCTCCAGATCAACAAAGGCCAGATCACTGCGTTTATCGGTCCTTCTGGTTGTGGCAAGAGTACAATCCTGCGGTGTTTTAATCGTCTTAATGATCTGATTAGCAGTTTTCGCCTGGAGGGAGAGATTCTCTATCATGGGGAAAATATCTACAGCCCCCAGGTAGATCCGGTGGAAGTGCGGCGGCGAATTGGGATGGTGTTTCAAAAACCTAATCCCCTGCCCAAGTCGATCTTTGATAATGTCGCCTATGGACCGCGGGTGACCAATCAAAAGGTGGATCTGAATGAGGTCGTTGAGACCTCCCTCAAGCGGGCAGCCCTTTGGGTTGAGGTTAAAGACAAGCTAAAGACGAGTGGGTTGGCCCTATCTGGTGGTCAGCAGCAACGTCTCTGTATTGCTCGCACCATTGCTACCAACCCTGAGGTTGTACTCATGGATGAGCCCTGTGCTTCACTAGATCCGATCTCTACCCTTAAAATTGAGGAGTTGATGATCGAGCTTAAGAAGGAATACACGATCATTATCGTGACCCACAACATGCAGCAGGCTGCACGGATCTCAGATATGACTGCCTTCTACAATGCAGAAGCCACTGAAGACGGTAAGCGCCACGGATACTTAGTGGAGTACGACAAAACTGCCAAGATCTTTAGTACTCCTGAGCGTAGTGAGACAAAAGATTATGTTGCAGGTCGTTTTGGTTGATGAAAAAGGGGCGAGCTAAAGTCGGTGGTGTACCCCGCTATATACCTGCTTTAGCTTTGTCGAATGCTGCCTGCAAACTAGCCTCATCATCTTTGGATAGTGATGTTTGCAAGATCCTTGCCTCTGCCAGGTAAGGTTGCAGCCGCTCCAATACTTTGTCTGGAGTTGCTTGCCGCACTAATAAGAAGAGGGCAGAAGATCCAGGCTCAAAGTTTTTTCCTAACTCCCGCATGAAATCATCGTTAATACCTATATCCGCAAGGGCGCCACTCAGCGCTCCGGACGCAGTCCCTACAACCACCCCCAAAAGTGGATTAAGGAAGAGCAGGCCAACCAAGAGACCCCAAAAGCTGCCGCTAGCTGCCCCAGAGGCTGTCAGATCTACAGCTTGATTGAGTTGGACTTTGCCCTTCTCGTTTTTGGTAACAACAACAGCATCATCAAGGGTGATCAACTGCTCAACCTGCATTCTGGCAAGAGCCAGACGGACTTCTTCTGCTTTATGCTGATCTTTAAATCCCACAACAACAAGGCTGCTCACAGAACCTATCCTTTTTACTAAGTTCCGCCAAAATACTACCATGAAGACTAGAGTAAAAATAGACTATAAACCTCAAAAAGATGTCCTATAATTTTGCGATCATCTTGATTTCCAAATCAAACAAAGAACATCACAATGCTGCTTGTCTTTAAAGCAATTTAACTTTATACTTCTTATTGATTCCATGTTTTTCTATAGAATATAATTTTGTTGTCGTTTTGCAGCAATACGGCTATGTATCAATTAGTGCTTAGATCTGTCTTTTTAATGTGTTTAAGCTTACTCTTCTCTTTTTCAGGGTTAGTATCTTTTATTCCTGTTCAAAGGGCTGCTGCAGCTGTACCTTCCGCAGAATCTGCTTCAGAAGCAGAAGAGACGCCAAACTTTTTGGTCATCTTTGGGGATGACATTGGCTGGTTTAATATCAGTGCCTATAACCACGGCATGATGGGTTATCAAACCCCTAACATTGATCGCCTCGCTAGCGAAGGCATGTTGTTCACAGACTACTATGCCGAAAATAGCTGTACTGCGGGTCGCGCTGCCTTCATTACTGGTCAAAGTCCCTTCCGTACAGGGTTGACCAAAGTGGGTCTGCCGGGTGCTGATCTGGGTTTACAACCTGAGGATGCCACCATTGCAGAGATCCTGAGACCATTGGGTTATGCCACGGGCCAATTTGGCAAAAACCACTTGGGGGATCGGGATGAATTTCTACCCAGTAACCATGGCTTTGATGAGTTTTTTGGCAACCTCTATCACCTCAACGCTGAAGAAGAACCCGAGAACTCTGACTATCCCAAGAATCCCGAGTTTCGCAAAAAGTTTGGTCCTCGGGGTGTGATCCATAGCTACGCCAACGGTCGGATTGAAGATACAGGTCCCCTCACCAAAAAGCGGATGGAGACTGTCGATGAAGAATTTTTAGGCGAAGCCCTGGATTTCATCGAAACTACTCATGCTCAAGGACAGCCCTTTTTTACCTGGTATAACTCGACTCGCATGCACATCTTCACCCACCTGAAGCCAGAGTCTGAGGGGGTTACAGGTCAGGGGATCTATGCCGATGGTATGGTGGAGCATGATGCCATGGTGGGGCAGCTCCTCGACAAACTGGATGAGTTGGGCATTGCTGACAACACCATTGTGATCTATACCACTGACAATGGGGCAGAAGCCTTCTCCTGGCCAGATGGGGGTACGACTCCTTTCCATGGTGAGAAAAACACTAACTGGGAAGGGGGCTTCCGTGTTCCCGCCATTGTCCGCTGGCCTGGTCATATCCCTGCTGGCGAAGTCTCTAATGAGATTGTTTCAGGACAGGACTGGTTCCCCACCCTGTTAGCTGCTGCTGGTGAGCCCAATATCAAAGAAAAGTTGTTACAGGGATACCAGGCTGGAGACAAATCCTACAAAGTTCACCTGGATGGTTACAACCTCCTGCCCTATCTCACTGGGGCAGAAGAGAAGAGTCCACGCAAGGAAATCTTCTACTTCACGGATGACGGCGATCTCTCGGCACTCCGCTACCTGGATTGGAAAGTGCTTTTCCTAGAACAACGGGCAGAAGGCTTTGATGTCTGGGCTGAACCTTTAGTGCCCCTCCGCCTGCCTCGCATTTTCAACCTGCGGCGGGATCCCTTTGAGACAGCTATCGAAGAATCCGCCTACTATAAGGACTTCCTCTTCCGGCGAGCTTACTTACTGGTTCCTGCCCAGGCTTTTGTTGCCAAGTTCCTGGAGAGTTTCCAGGAGTTTCCACCCCGCCAAAAAGCAGCCTCCTTTAACCTGAATCAGGTGATGGAGAAACTGCAGAAGAATACGGGGACAACATAAGAGACTCAAGAGTTAACTGAAGAGGGCGTGTGGATTCCATCTGGGACTCACACGCTTTTTGCTCAAGGACCTTAGAAGACGTGGCCACATCCAAACCCTTAACCTCAGCTAGCCTACTCCTCTTTTTCTCAGGATCGGCGGCCCTGATCTATCAAACCCTATGGGTTAAACAATTAGCGCTTGTGGTGGGGGTCGATGTTTATGCCGTCACCCTAGGGGTCAGTGCTTTTTTTGCAGGGCTGGCCATTGGCAACTACTGGTTGGGTCGTCAAGCCGATCAAGTTCAATCCCCGCTGCAGTTCTATGCTGGATTAGAATTGGGCATTGCTATGGCTGGGATCAGTGCAACCTGGGCCCTGGCCCATGCCGATCAACTTTTTGTGGACCTGCAAGATCAGGTTGGGTTCCTTGCCTGGCTCCTGCCATGGTTTCTGGTAGGGTTACCCGCGAGCCTCATGGGAGGCACATTCGTTATCCTGCTGCGAACCTGCCAGCCTACAGAGCAAAAGGTGGGTAAAACTGCAGGCATTATTTATGCCGCCAATACTGCTGGAGCGATTGCTGGAACTCTGGCCACCGTCTTTGTGATCGTCCCTGCCCTGGGGATCCAGCGAACTGCCTGGGTGGCCGCTGGGATCAATGTGGGTTTAGCTTTGTCCGCTCTTGGTTTACAGCGGTTCTGGTCAGCTGCTCCTGCTCCCCCTCCCCCCGCCAGAGACATCCAATATGTTCCGCTTGCCCTCACCCTTTACACCATGGCAGGGGGGCTAGCGCTTGGGTATGAAGTGATCTGGACACAGGCGATTGTGCAATTCCTCAGTACCCGAGCTTTTGCCTTTGCCATTGTTTTGGCAACCTATTTGTTGGGTTTAACTCTGGGAAGCTGGGGATATGCCTACTGGGCGGATCGGATCCGTAAACCCTGGCAAGTATTCGGTCTGCTGTTGGCAGCTGCAGGGGGGAGCGCATTCGCTGCTGTCGCGATTCTGGACCGCTGGCTATTGGTGGTTCAATCCCAATCCAGTCAGCTTGCTTATCAGTTAACCCATAGCCTCATGGCCACGAAACTGGTGAGTTTTAGCGTGGCATCCGCAGTCTTTGTTTTACTGCCCACCCTATGGTTAGGGGCTGCCTACCCCCTGGCCGTTCGACTCGTGGCGAGAACCGATCAGATCGGGGGTGATACCGGGTTGGTGACGGCCCTGAACACGATAGGAGGCATTGCTGGCAGCATGGTGACTGGGTTTGTCCTGATTCCCCAAGTGGGGTTGGTTCACAGCTTGGCAGCGCTGGCCACGGTTGCCGTGATTCTGGGAGCGATTGCCTTTTCCCAGGAAGCTCAAGGGCTGGTATCAAGGGTGATGATCTCATTCGCGGTGATCGGGTTTGGCATCCTCACAACTCGGGTCCCTGCCGAGAAATTCGCTCAACTTCTTACGACCCAGCACCCTGGCGAACTGGTTTTTTATCAGGAAAGTGCTGGGGCCACCGTCGCGGTTCTTGAGCAATCGGGAAGCCATCATTCCTTTCACCGTTTATATATTCAGGGGGTGTCTAACACGGGGGATGCGATGCCGTCCTTACGCTACATGCGGTTACAGGCCCTCCTGCCTCTACTCATTCATCCAGGAGAACCCCGGGCAGCACTTGTGATCGGTTTGGGATCAGGCATTACCAGTGGCGCACTGCTAACCTATCCAGACTTGCAGCAGCGGATTGCGGTTGAGTTGCTGCCTGCCGTGGTCGAGGCCTCCCAATTTTTCAGCCATCAGGATGCCGTCAGCCGTGATCCTCGCATCACCATTAAAACGAGTGATGGTCGGCATGAGCTTCTCCGATCCAGGGAGAAATATGATCTGATCACCCTAGAACCTCCTCCACCTTCAGCTGCCGGTGTGGCAACCCTCTACTCACGAGATTTCTATCAGATCTGTAAAGACAAGCTGGCCCCTGATGGCCTACTGGCTCAATGGTGGCCCCTGGCCACTCAACGTGAAGCGGATTCCCGCTCCTTAGTCCGAAGTATGTTGGATGTCTATCCCTATGTCAGTCTCTGGACAACTGAGCTGCACGAAATGCTGCTTGTGGCGTCCTCGAGTCCGATAACCCTGAATACCCAGAAGATTCAGACGCGATTCTCTCAACCCACAGTACAAGCCGCCCTGGCGGAGGTAGGAATTCGCTCCCCACAAGCCCTGTTGGCAACCTACGTCACTGATCAGGACGGGTTACGTACCTATGTTGGTGCTGCTCCCCCTGTCACGGATGATCACCCACTCATTGAGTATGCTGACTGGGTTCGTGAAGATGAATTGACGCGGATTTTGCCCCATGTGATGGCGACCCATACAGCTGTTCCTTTAGGGGAGAATGATCACTGGCAGTCAGAGATTGAGCAGGAACAATACATTCTATGGATGTTCTACCAGGCAGGACTTGCTGCTTATCAAGGCGAGAGAAATCGCTGGTTTAGACTCATGCATCATGTGTTACAAATAGACTCTGACAACCCATACTATCAATGGTTTATAAATAGGTCAGATTAAGCTTCTAACCATAGACGGGAGTTCATACTGGAGACAAATATGGTTCTATTTCAACTTACAAGAAAAAGACTTCAGGGACTATTTCTATCATGTCTAGCAGCTTTTCTAGGAATGAGTTTTATCAGCAGTGCATATGCTTCGTCGGCTGAGATCTGCCCAGAGAATATGGAGTTGATCCCTGGAGGAACCTTCAGAATCGGATCAGATAGTCTCCAATATCTAGAGGAACAATCGGCTCCTGATGTAACGGTTGATCCATTCTGTATGGATCGGGATGAGGTAACCAACAAACAGTTTGCTGAGTTTGTTAAGGCGACTGGTTATCTTACCGTTGCCGAAAAACCTCTTTCTCAAGAGCAATTTCCGGATCTGACGGATGAACAACGCAGGCCTGGTTCCTTGGTTTTTCAACCCCCTGATGCTGGTGTTCTCCATGTTGAGTATATGAGCTGGTGGCACTGGACCCATGGAGCCAATTGGCAACATCCCTATGGGCCAGACAGTGATATTTCAGGAATGGAGAGCCATCCAGTTGTGCAGATCGCTTATGAAGATGCGGAAGCATTTGCCCACTGGATCGGCAAAAAACTACCAACTGAGGCCCAGTGGGAGTTTGCTGCTCGTGGAGGATTAAATGGCAGGATTTATGAATGGGGACAGAAGTTTTCAGCAAATCGAGCCAATACTTGGCAGGGACAATTCCCTTACTTGAATACTCAGGAAGATGGCTACAAAGGAACCGCTCCGGTGGGATCTTTCCCCCCCAATGGTTATGGACTTAACGATATGACTGGAAATGTATGGGAATGGACCTCTGATTGGTTTCAGGTGGGCCACCCGGGGAAGGAGCACAGTCTGAATCCGCGGGGACCATCCCAAGAAAAAAGTTTCGATCCCAAGAAGCCTGGGGATGGTGCAGTTCATGTGATCAAAGGAGGATCCCACCTCTGCGCCAAAAACTACTGTAGCCGCTACCGTCCAGCAGCACGAGAATCCCAAGCTCCGGATACAGGAACAACTCATATTGGCTTTAGGCTTGTTGTCAATTTGTAGAGGACTATTCTCCACAGTTTCTTCGCATAGACCAGGACTATAGCAGTCAGGCATGATTCATGAGATCCATAACGTTGCTCTTCTTAAGAGATAGATACTTGAGTCTGCTTGCGTCTTCCATCTGATGTCTGATTGCTATACAGGACCTATTGGCTTTCTATCTGATGCCTGATCGCTATCGTGATTGAGAAAAGGCAAAGGATGAGATATAGTCTTTCTTAGTCTCTTAATAAGTCTTTGAATTAGGAAAGAAGACATCCACACTGGAGAAACCCCATGTCGCAGTCTTGGTTTTATAAAATCTCAATCTTTCTGTTCGGTTGTCTGCTTTCAATCCTGGCTGTAGGCTCATGGATCTGGGCCAGCCATCCCGCTCAAGCTGAAGATGCTGATCTACCGATGAAACCGATCACAGCAGTCAGTCAACTAAAGGATCTATCGCCATCAGATCCATATTTTGCAGCCGTTAAAGCACTCACAGAACAGTATGGATGCATCTCCGGTTTCCCAGACAATACATTCCGAGCAGACGAGCCAGTCACTCGGGGAGAAGTTGTCATTGTACTTCACACTTGTTTGCAGAAGATGGCAGGGTTGATTCGATCGGGTGCGTTTGATTCTTGATCGGCATCTTGAGATGAAGAAGTGTCTGTCATTCTTTTTGATAGTGTTGATGTTACTTGGATTTTCCCAGGTTGCAGATGCTCAGTCTGAAATAGCAAACGAAAAGCAAACGAATCCGGATTATGGATATGTTGTTTTAGATGGAGAGATCCTGTTTGGGTTCCCCACAGGCATTGGGACTGTAGGTCCTGAGCTTCGTGCCCAGCAAGCAACCCGGCGCATTAAAGAGATCGCAGCTGATCGATCCATTGATGTCGATGAGATTGTGCTATCCGAACCCGATCCGAATGCAACCGGTATTTTCCTTAACGACCGCTCCATTACATTTGTAACTGAGGGTGAGGCCCAAGAAATTGGCTTTTCTCGGCAGGGAATCGCTCAAGAGCGTCTGCAAATTATTCAGGAAGCTATTATTCGCTACCGAAGAGATCGTGAACCCCTACGACTTCTCAAAAATGCTGGGATTGCAACTCTCTATTCACTGATTGCGGCCATATTATTATGGCTAGAGGACCGAGTATTCAGAAAATTACACTCAAGTCTGGAAAGGCTCCGTGAATCAGGGACTTTAAGTTTACGTCTGGGCTCAGGTGAACTGATCCCTGCTGATCAGGTTTACCCTTTAACCTCTCAATTACTACGGGGCTCACGTTTAATCTTGACGCTAATCCTACTTCTTATTTGCCTGCCTCGCGTACTCAGCCTTTTTCCATGGACACGACAGTATGGCGCCCAGATTTTGAGCTCAACTCAGTCTACAATCTTAACGGGCTTAAATGGTTTTTTAGATTACCTCCCGGACCTTTTTCTAATTCTGATTATTTTATTTTTATCGCAAAGTGCAATTCGACTGAATCATTTTCTTTTTCGTCAGATTGGAGCAGGACATATCACTCTGCACGGGTTCTATCGAGAATGGGCTATCCCAACTGATAAACTCATGACCGTCCTCTTAATTGCATTAACTGTAACTTTATTAATCCCGCTTCTTCCTGGGTTTAACTCTGATGCCTTTCGGGGTGTTTCTCTCTTTTTTGGCTTTCTTGTCTCCCTTGGATCTACAGCAGTTGTTGCTAATGTTGTGGCTGGTGTTGTCTTGATATACTCACGAGCTTTTGAGGTGGGTGATCTCATTCAAATCAACCAAACTGTGGGCTTTGTTGTCGAAAAAACACTGTTAGTAACACGGCTACGAACTATCAAGAATGTCTTTGTAACCCTACCCAATGCCATGGTCTTAAGTGGTGAGATCTCAAACTATAGTATTGCAGTTAAAGAAGTGAAACAGCCTTTGATTATTGATGTATCAATTACTCTCGGATATGATTTGCCATGGAGAAAGGTTCACAAGGCACTCTTAAAGGCTGCATCACTAACCTCTGGAGTAGCCGATAATCCCAGCCCATTTGTTCTTCAGACTGCACTCAATGACTTTTATGTCAGTTATGAATTAAATGTCTATCTATCAGAAGGAGCAAGGATCCCTGAAGTGAAGTCTAAATTGAATCAGATGATTCAGGATTGTTGTGTAGAGTTTGGGATTGAGATCATGTCACCTCACTACCTTGCCTTGAGAGATGGAAATGAAATAACGATTCCTAAAGATCCTTATCAGTCCTGATGCAAAGCCAGTCATTCTGCGCTGCTAAAATGTTATAGACAAAAAGCATGATTACTATCCCTGGAGGCTGGCATCAAGGAAATTGTTGTCGTTCTTTACGCTTGAAGTGAAAGATGGGTAGGATCATGTTATCAGATTTTTATTTCCAGCTTATAATTTCTCTCAGGAGGGGCAGGTGAGGAACTCAAAGTAAAACCCACTAAGCATACATGAAAAGTGATTCCCACAGGACCGAATTTGGATAGTTCCTGATCGACCGAATCATGAACAGGAGCCCACAGGAAAAC
This sequence comes from uncultured bacterium, assembly GCA_964392245.1. GTDB lineage: Bacteria > Cyanobacteriota > Cyanobacteriia > Thermostichales > Thermostichaceae > JAAUUJ01. Next base: position 6,834 of record CAYMOX010000009.1, on the reverse strand, counting down.
ATGAGATCTCTATCGAAGCTTTAGGGATCCAAAATTATCAACGTTAAATCAAGAAACAGAAGCGCTAATACTTTCTCATTCGACTAAGTGGAGCTGATGCATGCATTATTCCTCAAGGGTTGATTTCATGAGTGTCAAGCATGGACATACATTCTCAAAGTTGTCGATTGCTATGATGCTGTGCTTAGGATCTTTATTCTCTCCCCTAAAAGAGGATAGCGCCAAAGCCACTCAGAGAATAGCCATGCAATTTGGTTTTGTGGGCCGTTCTATTCCTGTGTCCTCTCTGGAAGCCTTTGCAGAAGATGGCACGATCGACGAATCCCTGCGGTGGTATTTGAGGGGAGTTACTCCTGAGATTCGGGAAGAGCTGCGCACGGCCCTCACGGCTTCTCGGGAGATCAATTCAAGTGAATTCTCTCAGCTTTTACATACCCCTGAGGGCGAGGCCATGTTGCGCTACACAGGGCAATTCATCCAGACTAATTCCAGAGAAAATGGAGCGAGAGCGATCCGTGGAGCCCTAGTTGTGGCTGCATCTCAGCCAGAGGGAATTTCACTATTATCCTTTTTGCAGGCCTTCCCCACTGCAGCTCTCCGTCTCGATCTTAGACTCATTCTTGCCCATTACCGTGAGGTTAGAAGAACCATCGCTGATATTGACTCCTTCCTCAACATTGTCAAAGAAGCCTCTCAGGCAGACGCAGCTCAATCAACTTTAAGTGCTGATCTTGAATCCGCACGTTCTCTGGGAGAAGCAGGTCCATACACAGTGATGATGAAACCTTTGATCCTGCAAGATCCAGCTCGCAACAGAACTTTTCCTGTAGATCTCTATAGACCTGAGGATCTCAATGCCGTTCAAGGTGAACTCTCCGTTCTGGTCTTCTCGCATGGATTGGGGGGCTCCCGGGAGCTTTTTGCAGAGTTTGGAGAACACCTGGCCTCGCACGGATTTGTCGTGGCTTTTCCACAGCATATTGGTAGTGACAGAAATCAGCAGTTAGCAGTAAGGCGATGGTTAAAGCATGAGCTTTTTCAAGTCAGTGAATTTGTTGATCGACCCCGTGATATATCCTTTCTACTCGATGAATTGGAACGAATGAATGCTATTGAATTCACAGGTAAACTCAATCTTTCGAAAGTAGGTGTATTGGGTCATTCGTTTGGGGGAACAACAGCACTAACTCTGGCAGGCGCAACTGTTGACTTTGATCGGGTCAATCAACTCTGTCGTCTTGACACATCGATTGATGTTGGTCTGGCTCTACTGTTAACCTGTCGCATCCGTGAACTTCAGGAGTCTCCAGAGTCGATTCAATTATTGTCTGATGGTGAACTGAAGGATGATCGAGTTTCCTTAGTCATCGCTGTCAACCCCGTCAGTAATCTCTTTGGTCAATCCGGTATGAGTCGGATTCAAACCCCAGTGATGATCATGGGAGGGGTCACAGATTTTGCTGCCCCGATTCTCAGGGAACAAGCGGAACCGTTCACCTGGCTGACCACCCCCAATAAATATCTGGTAGTTGCCGATCGTTTTTCCCACAATCGAGAGATTACAACCCTGATCAATCGTGCCTTTTACTCTGTTGATGAATCCGAAGAGGATTTCGAGATTGCTCGTCAAGAACTTCGTTCAACTGTGAAAGCTTTATTTTTAGTGACGTCACAGGTTTATGTGGCTGGCAATGAGGAACTCAAGCCCCTTCTCAGTTCCAAGTTTCTTGTGGAGACTAGTCCGGAGCGATTTCCTCTGCACATGACCGGTTCCCTTCCTCCAGGTGCATTACCCCCAACCCTTAATTGATCAAGGAGAATTGCGGCTTTCATTCTCGGGAGATTGACCTTTGAAAACTCCCAAATCTAGCAGCAACAGCATTGGCAGGAAGATGATGGCGGATCCTCAGGAGGCAGATCCAGCACATGGATTTCCTTGAGGATCTCGCCATAGGCTGATCCAGCCCCATTTTCGGGTAGAGCGAGAAAACTGAGCAGAGTATGCGTGAAGCTGTGGACGGCACTGTCACTGCACCAGATCTCCTGATCAATCTGCTATGTTGTTTGACGTTTTTTTATCGACTGGCACGCTCAACCTTTAAGCTAAATTGTGTTAGTCTTCAACCGAAAGCTTATCTCTATCCATCTGTTTTGGTAATCGCCAACTCAAAAATGAAGCATCAAGATGAGTTATGACAGCATTGACTGCCTTATCAACAATGCCGGGGACATGAATACGCCGTGCTGTAATGCCTGAAGAGAAGCTAGTGAACGGTGCCTACTATGCAAACTGTGCAGTGTCTCAAGAATCTGTTTGCGCCAAGAACATGGACGATGTGATGTCAAGCAGCTCTACGATTACGGTGATGAGGTCACCAACCCCTTCTAGGAGTAAATCTGAAGTGTCCGTCTCTCCATAGGAAATCGATCATGCTGCGCAGTCTGCCTCTCTCTCTTTCTCTCTTGTGCTGTTTTACACTATCAGCTCGGGCGGATTCATTCATGTTTGCAACTCTGGGGGATACCCAGGATATCTCTGATGCAGGCGTTCAGCGAATCGAGGATCTGATCACCCAAATTAACTCGCGACAGCCCCATTTTACGATTCACATTGGCGAATTTAAGGGAGGCGGGGATCCCTGTCCCGATGACTATTACCAGCGAGTGGTGTCAACCCTGGATCAGTTTCAGCATCCAGCGATCTTTACCCCTGGAGATAATGACTGGACTGATTGTGCGTTCCTGGGGCAGGATTCCGTGGAGCGACTAAATCTGTTGCGGTCCCTGATCTACAGCAGAGATACCACCCTGGGTCAGGAGGTGTTGCTTGTAGAGCGCCAGAGTGCAGATTCTGCATACGCACAGTACTCCGAAAATGCCCGCTGGCAGCAAGATGGGATTCACTTTGCCACCTTCCACAATGTGGGGACCAACAATAATCTCTGGAGTGATCCGCAGGCCACCGAAGAGTTTCTTGCCCGTAATCAGGCCAATTTAGTCTGGTTAGAAGAAACCTTTGAGCGAGCGACTCAAGAGGAAGCACAAGCCGTCGTGGTGATCACCCATGCCAATCTTGATTTTGCTGCTGTGCCCTGGAATCCCACCGGCTTTGATGACTTTCGCAAATCCTTAATTGAAGCAACTGTGGCCTTTGGGAAACCTGTACTCCTGATCCATGGAGATACCCATCAGCACAAAGTCGATAAATCCATGCAACACCAGGGAAAGACGGTGGCCAACTTTACCCGGCTGGAGGTGTTTGGGTCGCCTGATCTGGGAGTCGTTTACGTTCACGTGGAACCGAACTCAGAGAATGTGTTTCGTTTTGAACCCAGTGCCGTGGATTAGAAGTTGATCTCCAGGGAGGCGTCTTTATTCACGGATCCAGCGGGTGATCCCCCCCGGTTGATCAATCAGTTGAATTCCCTGCTGCCGCAATTCATCCCGAATCCGATCCGCTTCCCCAAAGTTTTTTGCCTTTTTCGCCAGGGTGCGGGCTTCTATTTTGGCCTCGATCTCTGCATCCGGCAGTTCAGGTTCTGCGGCCAATTCCGGCACCACGTCCACCTCTAAACCCAGAGTGCCAGTGATCTCCAGCAACGCTCGACTGTGACTGGCCAGAATATGAGCCTCCAGGTCCGGTTGTCCTTGATGGATCTGCACATTCTGCTCGCGAATCAGCTCCTTCGCCAGTTCAAAAGCCAGTGCCAGCGCCGAGGGCGTGCCCAGATCATCATCCATGGCCTCCTGAAAACTCTGGAGCATCTCTGGATCAGCCTCGATGTCCGCTTTCAGAAAGCCTTGAGCAGCCTGGATCCCTTTACTGAGGGTCTGCCAGCCGTTGCGCGCCCCTTCCAGCCCTGTTTCGGTCAGATCAATGGGACTGCGATAGTGGGTCTGCAGAAAAAACAGCCGCAGGACCATCGGATCCCACTGCTGCAGGGCATCCCTGAGGGTGGTGAAGTTGCCCAGGGACTTGGACATCTTTTCCCCCTGAATATTGAGGAACCCATTGTGCAGCCAGTAGCGAGCAAGAGAGCACCGGGTTAGAGCCTCCGACTGGGCAATCTCATTTTCGTGATGGGGAAAGATCAGATCCGCTCCCCCGGCATGAATATCAATCTGATCCCCCAGCGTCGCCTTCACCATCGCCGAGCATTCAATGTGCCATCCGGGCCGACCCCGCCCCCAGGGGGAATCAAAGCCAGGCTCATCCGCCGCTGCTGCCTTCCAGAGGGCAAAGTCAAAGGGATCCTGCTTGCCAGCCTCCTGCTCCACACGACCACTGGCCCCCGCCTGCAGATCTTCCAATTTCCGGCCCGAGAGCTTTCCGTAGGGGGGAAACTGTCGCACCGCGTAGTACACATCCTCTGCACCTTTCGATTGGCGTTGAACCCGATAGGCAAAGTGATGGAGCTCCAGTGCCTGGATCAGATCAATCATGGCTGGGAGATACTGAGTGGCGCGGGGATAGGCATCTGCTCGCAGAATATTGAGCCGATCCATGTCTTCAAAATAGGCGGCGATGTATCGCTCGGTAATCTCCTGGATCGAGAGACCTTCTGCAGTTGCTCGTTGGATAATTTTGTCATCCACATCCGTAAAATTCTGTACGTAGAATACTGAATAGCCTAACCAGGAAAGATAACGCCTCAACGTATCCCACACCGTGTAAGTACGGGCATGTCCCAGATGACAGAAGTCGTACACCGTAACACCACAGACATAGATACTTACCCTTGGCCCTGGCTCAGAACCTGAGTCGGCAAGGGGCTCAAAAATTTCCTTCCGGCGGGACAGCGTGTTGTAGAGACGAAGGGGCATGGGTGGAACCCTGAGATCAAGCGCGGCGAAAGGGACAGTCTTTCATCCATTTTTTCAGACCATGGTTTCCAATCCTACAAGATGTCACCGTGGTTAGGGATCATACCTGCAACCCCAGAAACCAGAATCCCCTGAGGGGGCACGGATCCAGTCCTTACACAGGTCCGAACACCTGGCTGCATGTTGAGTAACTTGTCTGAAATTGTTAACTAGGGTAACCTTATCCGAGTGCATCTGCCCCGATCCAGTGCCTGGCTACAGCCCTGCTTTAGGTGTGAGACCAGAGAGCGATGAGAAAACCCAGCAGAATCCGATTCAAGATCTGCCAGAGCTGATGGAGAGCACTTTTTTGGATTCACTCCTTTGCGCCCATTGTTTCCTGTTGATGTGAGGAGAAGCGTTTGAAACCGACAACCATCGGTCCGTCCACAGGACGGCTATCCGGGTCCAGCGTAGCCGTGAACGCTGATATCCCCCCTACTCAACCTGCCTCTTCCCCTTCTGGCAGCGAACAGCAGTTGCTCCTGCCCTCATCTATTCTGCCGGACCCACCCGATCTCGACGTCCCTGCCGATGAATCTGCTGATGCCAGCCCGGACCTGCAGGAGGATCTGAAGCCTGGTCCGGTGGGTCTGACCCTTTCCCTGAGTCTGACGGGAGTGCTCCGGTGGCAACAACGGCAACGCCGCCGCCTGGAATTTCAACTCAACCCCCTTCCGCGAGAGCCCAGACATCATCCACCCGTGCCCCCCCAGTCTTCTGCGACGCTGATGGCAGGCATGGTGATGCTCCTGGGATTAGCAGGGGTGCTCTGGATGCAACACCGACAGCGGCAACCGCTGGAAATGATCCCTCCCTCTTCCCAGACTCTGAGCCTGGTCCTGCAGCAAAACTATGAGCTGAAAAAGGAACGAGCCCTGGCGGCGCTGGAGGCGGGGGCACTGCCCACGGAACTGAATCAACAGGGGATCCTGCGCCATGAGGTCCAGGAGGGCGAGACGCTCTGGAAATTGACCCGCATGTACCAGGTGGATGCTGCAGCTATCGCGGTCTCCAATGGCATTACCGCCCAGACCTCTCTGGAAGCAGGCCAGATTCTGGATGTTCCCAGTCAGTCAGGGATCATCATTCGGGTGCAACCGGGCGACACTTTGGAGGGGATTGCCCAGCGTTATGGGGTCTCCCAGGCGGCGATCATCCGGGCCACCATTCTCTCCAATGCCAACTGGCTGCAGATCGGCCAGAAGCTACTGATCCCGGGAGACGTGGCGGAATTAATGGCGGTTCAGCAGGGGGCTAATCCCGTTTCTCCTCCCGAAGCAGGAACAGAACCCGAGCCTCTCTCCCCTCAGCCCTCAGCCCCCCCGCAACCGCGCGTCCACACCGTTGCCCAGGGAGACACGATCGAAGGGATCGCTTCCCGCTATGGAGTCTCTCAGCAGGACATTATTCGCACCAATCGCCTGCGCAATCCCCACTGGCTCAGTCTGGGGCAAGAACTGCGGATTCCCGCTCCCAACTCCTCATCCTCACTTCCCCAACCTCAACCGGGCCTTGATCTGGAACGATCCACGACCCACACGATCAGCCCTGGCGATACGATTGAAGCCCTGGCCTGGCGTTATCAGGTTTCCCAACAAGCCATTATTGAGGCAAATCAGCTCAGCAATCCCCACTGGTTACGCCTTGGGCAGGAGTTGCGCATCCCCACCCCCGCAGAGCAACCGCAACCCCGCCCCACCCCGTCTCCCGAAGCCTTTCCCCACACCATCACTGCTGGAGACACCATTGAAGCCCTCGCGATCCGCTACCGTATCCCCCAGAGTCGGATCCTGGCGGCGAACCCCGAGGTGAATCCCAACCGTCTGCGCATTGGTCAGGATCTGCTCATCCCCGGCTCGCGTCCCCAACCCGTGGCCAGTACTACTCCAGCCTCAAGCCCCACCGTAGCTCCGGCCCCAGCCCCCAGCATTACGGCCTCTCTTCCCCCCACAGCTACCCAGACTGAAG